>JANYCC010000093.1 GCA_025360495.1 Verrucomicrobiota bacterium
CTCCAAGCCATCACCCAGGCACTTCACACCCCTCGGGATCCATTCCTCCGCCTGAACCACAAGGGGATCATCTGGGAAAAGCTCCGCAATTCTGAATTGCGCCGACGGCTTCAACCGACCTGCTTCATGTGCGGCCTGCAACTCCGAAAGCAAACGCACGAAGCTCGTCCCGCTTTCGGGTCCCATCGGGATGGTTTTCGCCGGCCCGGCACACAGCAACAGCCGCCTTTTGTCGCCGGAGACATTCACTCCAACGATCCGGTTTTGGACCCGTACAAAACCGGAATGGGCCGGTCCCCATCCAACGGCGCCTGACTCGTCGATCACCACCTGAATCCCGGGGGCGGACGAACCAACCGGGGCTGGGACCGGGGGGATGGGTTTGAAACAACTGCGCACCGGGACGAATCCACCGCTCACCGACATTCGCATCTCCCGCGGAAAACTCCATCCCGGCACCTCCGGCGGGATCCGGGGATCGCACAATACCCGGAGGGGATGCCCGTCGATTGCGGCGGATTCCGTCCGGAAATCCCGGGACAATCCCAACGAAAGAGTCCTGCCGGCAGGGTTGAGGACGTCGATGAAGATCCGATCGCGCTCGACGGTGACGGAATGGAGGGTGAAGCGAACCCCGGCGTCCAGAATTCCCGTCGGGCTGAGGTCCTTCGCATCGAAGACCCAACGAAGATCCAAGACCACCGTGTCTGGGGATCGGGTGTCCAATATCTTGGGGTTTGCGACCAGGTGCCTGAGGGCGGCCGTCACAGGCGGAACATTCGGATCGCCGGGTGGGGCGATGTCACTGCTGATCCGGACCTCATTGGATCCGTAGACCCCATGGACCCGCCCACCCAACGCGAAATGAACCGCCCCGGTTGCGCCCAACCAAATCTCTTTCCCCGAGCCTTCGTAGAGGATCTCGATCGGGTACTCCTTGAACGATGCCGGCACCGCTCCGGATCTTCCGACCCGAACGCGGGTTTCCTGGCGCGAATAGGTGCGGGTCCCGGACTCTGACGGCACGAGGATTTTCTCCGGATCGGCCCAGGCGTGGACCTGCATTTCGCGACCCTCCGGCAAGGCAAGGATCTCGGCCCCGTAAAGGCCGAGAAACGACAACATCATCATGCCGATGGCGCGGTGAAGATGTTTCATGGCGTCACGTAATGACGGACCGGGGCAATCCCGACGAGGTTCAAATCCCCGAACGGGATTGATCCGGACCCGGTCACCCCGTTTCCTACCCCATGACTTCGGGGGCCTGGGTGTTGCCGGTGCTGTTTGCGGTGGGAGCCATCGCGGGATTTGTGGATGCGATCGCCGGTGGGGGCGGCTTGCTCACCGTGCCGGCACTGCTGGCCGCCGGGTTGCCGGCGCAAGTCGCGCTGGGGACCAACAAGTTTCAATCGTCGTGCGGAACGGCACTGGCCGCGTGGAATTATGCGCGGGCCGGCCTGCTGCCCTGGCGCCGACTGGCACCGGGACTCGCAGCGACATTCGGGGCGGGGTTGACCGGGGCATGGCTCGTGACCCGGCTCGACCCGGCGCTGCTGAAGAGGGTGATCCCGGGGCTGTTGCTGGCGATCGTCATCCATACGCTCCTGAAACCCGATCTGGGTGGAAAGCCCCGCCCGGCCCGGATGGATATCACCTGGTTTGGCCTGCTTTTCGGTTCGGTATTGGGGTTTTACGACGGCTTTTTCGGACCCGGCACCGGATCTTTTTGGATGATGGCATGCGTGCTGGTGCTGGGACTCGACCTGCGGGCGGCGACCGGGCACACGAAGGCGATGAACCTGACCAGCAACCTGGCGTCGTTGGCGTGGTTCGTGTCCGCCGGGCGCGTGGATTATATCAGTGGCGTGGTGATGGCCGGCGGGCAGTTGATCGGCGCCCACCTGGGTTCGGGGCTGGCGATCCGGCACGGCGGGGCGGTGATCCGGCCGGTTTTCCTCCTGGCGGTCACGGGCCTCGCGTTCAAGCTGCTCTGGGATGCGCTGCGGTGAACCCCTCCCCCCGCCCGTTCCTCCCGGGGCGGGGGAGGCCGGACTGCGTCACCCTTTATACCCGAGCAGGCGGCGCTGCTTGATGAGGTCGGCCACCTGGGTCGGCACCTTGGCCTCCCAGCCCGGCTCACCGTTCTGCAGCATCTTCAGGACGTCCCGGCTCAGGATGTCCAGGTTGGATTCCTCGACGTCGCGCATGCCCTGGATGAAATGGTTTTCGACCAGGTACATGTAGAGGTGTCGCAGATGCGGGGCGACCCGGAGATTGCCCGCGGTGATGATCGCGGCCGATTTGGGATCGCGATAGGGATACACGTAGAGCTTGAGCTCGCTTTTGAACATGCGGCCGAAGCTCTCAAGGATCCCGCCACCCAGGTCGGCATAATATTTCTCCTCGAAAAGCTCCCGCAACGTCGGAAGGCCCATCACCAGGCCGATCGGCTGTTTGGTGAACCGGAACAGGTAGGAGGCGAGTCGGTGAAACTCGCCATAATTGGAGATGAGGACCGGATGCCCGAGCGACCGGAGCAGGTCGGCGCGGTCGAGGAAATCCTGATGGTCGATCTTCCCCTCGCTGCTGAGATTCTTGAGGGTCATTTCCATCAGCACCACCAGGTCATCGCCCACCACGTTCGGTTCCTGGACGAACTGGGCCTTGGCGTGGTTGATCATGTCGACCGTCACGTGGGTGACGGGACGGAAGGAGCCCCGTTCGACGAGGACGCATTTCTTATAGAGGGCGTCGCCGGCCTGGACGAGCCGACCGTCGGGACGGAACAAGGCCGCGTTGGTGAGTCCCTTTTCCACCAGTTGCAGCGCGAGCAACCGGTTGTCGACGTCGGTGAAAGCCGGGCCGCGAAACTCGATCATGTCCACCTCGATGCGGTCGATCGAGAGGTTGTCGAGCAGGTCATTGACGACGCGGGTGGCGTTTTCGTGGTGTTGGAGCGCGGCGTAGATGAGGTTGACCCCGAGGATTCCCAAGGCCTCCTGTTGGGCCAGGTTGTCGCGGTCCCACATGATGACATGCAGGAGGACGTCGCTAGGCTCGGTCCCGGGATGGGGCTGGAAGCGGATGCCCATCCAGCCATGGGTTTCGTCGCGGCGATGATAACCCCGGGCGGCGACGGTGTCGGCGAAGACAAAGAACCGGGTGTTGGCACCGCGTTGGCCGGCGAGCCGCTCGATGAGCAGACCGTACTCGTGATCGAGCATGGACAGCAGGCGCGTCCGACTGACATAGCGATCGGTGTGACCATAGATCGCATCGCTCACGGTCATGTCATAGGCGGACATGGATTTGGCGATGGTCCCGCTGGCGCCGCCGACCCGGAAGAACCACCGGGCCACTTCCTGCCCGGCGCCGATTTCCGCGAAGACGCCGTATTTCGCCGGGTCGAGGTTGATCTGCAGCGCCTTCTGGTGTGTGTCCTTAAGCTCGCTCATGACGGCGGCGAAGAGAGCACAGGGGAGCGCGGGGGGAAAGCGGCTAGTACGACGACGGGGTGCGGAAGCGGATCCTGAGACGTGGCGGGGCCCGCCTCGTACCTCGGCGACGACAGACTTCCAGGGTCCGCCTCGTATCTCGGCGGCTACGGGTCTCAGATCGGCCTTGGCCCGGTTGGGGAGTGCCCGGTAGCCTTGCGTCGAACTCCAACTCCCATGCCCACGACCTACAACGGGATCGGCACGCATTACTACGGCCGGAAGAATCTCAGCGTCCGGCCCGGGATGTGCCGGCATTGCCGGCGGAACGTCAATCTGTCCTCTTACGACACGCGGCTGTGGTTCGTGATCGTCTTCATTCCCGTCATTCCGCTCGGGCGAAAGCGGATCATTGATGCGTGTCCGGCCTGCACCCGCCACATGGCCGTGGAAGCCGACCAATGGGAAACCACCTCGCAATTGGAAGTGTCGGGTGCCCTCGCGAAGTTCCGGGCCGGGCCGACCCCGGAACTGGGGTTGGCAGCCCACGCCGCACTGCTCGGGTTTCACCGATTCCCGGAGGCCGAGACTTTCCGCACGGAACTGAGCGCGCTTTACCCCGACAGCGCCGAAGTGCAGGCCTGTCTGGGGATGGCGTTGGACGGGATCGGCCAGCAGACGGCGGCGCTGCCGTTTTTCGAGCGGGCGCTGGACTTGCGACCGGAGCATCCGGGGGCCCGGATGGGGGTGGCCGGGGCCCGCATCGCCCAAGGTCGGCTGGACGAGGCCCGGAAATTGATCGATTTCCTCGATAAACCGGGTGCCGGACAGGTTCATCCTCTCGCCATCCTTGAGACGCTGGCCTTGGCGTACCAAAAGTCGGGCAATCACACCGCCGCGCTCGAACTCTTTGGCCGGCTCCAATCCGAACTTCCGAAGATTGCGGAACACGGGATCTTCCGGAAGGCGGTGGTGACGTCCGAGAAAGCCCTGGGCCGCTCGCAATCCCTGCTGCCGAAACGGGCGTTCACATGGGCCGGGTTCCTCGGCATCACGGAATCGATCGACGGCTCCCATCAGCGCCGGCGAATGGTCTCGCTGGCGGCCGTGGCGGCCGTGGCGGTCTTCGGGGGGCTATGCCTGAGGTGCCTTTATGTCGGGCAGCACCGCGTGATCCAGGTCGTCAATGCGTTCCCGGCTGAGGTGACCCTCGCGGTGCGGGAAATCGCGGGCGATCGGGTGGTGATCCCGTCCGTCCATGGGCCGCCCGGACGATCGGAATTCGTGGTGCCCGAGGGCCGGTACCGGATCGTGATGGGCGGGGCGACCGAGGACGTCGCCGAACTTTCGGTATCCAGTTCCTTCTGGTCCCGCTTGGGAGGCGATCCCGTCTGGGTGTTGAACCCCGGCGGACGCGCGATCCTGTTGGCGAAAGAAGTCGTGTACTCCCGCAATCCGCGCCCGGGCACGGAGGATTTCCGGGTGGGCGGGACGGTGGAGTATTTCGAGCGGATCACCCATCCGTTTCGGGAGACACCGGCCAGCGTGTCGATGAAATCGAGCGAAGGCGAACGGGTGTATGTGCAATTGGAACAGGTCGATGCGGAACTGCCGGCCGTGATGAACCACCTCGTTGCCAGCGGACGGACCGGGGAGGCATTGTCGATGGCCGAAGGTTGGTTGACCCGGCGACCGCGCGACGAGTCGGTGTTGGAATCCTATGGAGCCCTTGCGACCCGGCGCGAACAACTGGAACGGGCGCGCCGGTTTCTCCGGGCGGGACTCAACCGGCGCCCGGTGGAGGTGGAATGGCATCGTCTGTTCCAAACCGTGGCCGGCGAAGGAAGCGGGGCGGAAGAAGTGGCGGCCCTTTATGACGCGGCGATCCGTGCCGAACCGGACAACTCGGCCTTGCAGTATTTGCGGGGCCGGATCGAGCGCTCGGGCGGGCGCAGCATCCCCTATTTCGAACGGGCCATCCAACTGGACCCGTCCAACTCCTGGCCGTGGTTCGCCCTCGGCTATGGGCATGTCCAGATGCATCAATGGAAACCGGCGTTGCAACGGTTGGAGCGGGCCGCGGCCCTGCGTCCCGAGGACGGTCATTTCGAGGAATTGCTGCTCCAAGCCGCAACGGGTGCCGCCGACGATGGATTCATCCGGGAGCGCTGCCAGCGGGTGCTGGGCACCAACCCGGTCTCAGTGCTCCACGCCTTCACGCTGGCCGGACTGCTCCAGCGCACGGGCCGCACCAATGAGGCGGCGGCCCGTCTGGCGACCCTGGAAAATGAACTGGGTCGCCGCGAACCCCGGCAGGCGGGCCGATCGAAAATGTTCGTCCGCAACCGGAGGGCCTATATCCAGGGCGAGCTGGCGACGGTCGAAAAGGCGGCGCAGGACCTCGGGGAAGGAGGTGCCCGGATGCTGGTGTTGACCCAGATTGAGCGGGGCGAACTGGCCCGGGCGCGGGCGCATCCCGGGTACGGGAAAATGACCGAACAGGAGCCGTGGTTTGCGCTGGCGGCCGCCGTGGCGAGTCGCGAGGCCGGGGACATCGGGGAGGCAGACCGGTTGACCATGGCGGCGGTCAAGGTCCTGACCGGAGGGGAGCGCGGGACTCACAGCGCCCTCCAAAGCCTGGTCACAAACGAACCCCCTACCGTGGCGGTGGTCCTTCATGAGGTTGGGCCGCTCAGTGCCCAAGCCATCGTGTTCACGGCACTTTCGCAAAAATATCCGGAACGACGCGCGGAATTCCAGACCGCCGCCCGCGAGGCCAATGTCGAGCCGCAGTTTCCCTTTCACCTGATCCGGCGGGTGGCCGGGTCTGCGGAGAAATGAACCGATCGGAATTCGACCAATTGGTGCGGTCGGTCGAGAAACGTTTCGACGGCAAGCCCGCGGCCCTCCGGCGAAAGACGCTCTTCTGGGCCCTCGTGGGATTGGGCCTGCTCTGGCTGCCGGACATCATGGGCCTGCTGGTCGGACTTGGCCTGGCCGTCGGGTCGTTGTTCGCCCCGGCCGGTGAGGGATGGGTGGCCGGGTCGGCCGGCGCGGTGTTGGCGGTCTTTTGCGGCGGGCGGATCGTTCGGACGTTGCGGGCGAAATCCACCCCTCCACCCGGCATCCCGCTGGGTCCGGAAAACGCGCCCGGGTTGTTCGCCCTCCTCGAAGAACTGGGTCGCACGACGTCGGCCCGGCCGTTCGAAGGGGTCCGTCTCACGTGGGCGTATAATGCCGCCGTGGTATCGCAACCGCGCTTCGGCTGGCCCGGGTGGTCGCGATCCTGGCTGGTCATCGGGCTGCCCTTGCTCGATTCCCTTTCGGACGGGGAATTCCGGGCGGTGCTGGCCCACGAACTCGCCCACCATTCCGCCCGGCATGGTCGGTTGGGCAGCTGGCTTTACCGGACTCGACGTTCGTGGGAGTTGGTTTTTGCACGGTGGAACGAACACGGGGTTCGCAAGCGCGATCATCGGCTGACGTTTTTCCGTTGGTTCTGGCCCCGATTCAATGGTCATGCGTTCGTCCTGTCGCGCACCTGTGAATTCGAGGCCGACGCCTTCGCCGCAGGGATTGCCGGCGCGGAGGTGCTGGGATCGGCGCTGCACCGGATCGCGCTCGGTTCACGCCGGATGGAGGCGAGGATCTGGCCCGCCATCTGGGAAGAGGCCCGCACCCATTCTTCGCCGCCGGCCCGGATCTTCGAACGGATTGCCGACCACCTGGCGGAGGCGGACATTTCCCCCGAGGCGGCGTTCGACCGGGTCGAGGTGCTTCGCCAAGCCACGGGAAACCACGACACCCATCCCTGTTTACGCGAACGGCTCCGGGCGTTGGGTTTCGATTCCGACGTTGAAATGCCCGGTCAAACTGTCGCGACGGGGATCACAGAATCGGCGGCGCAGGCGGTGTTTGCAGCGGGATTAAGGGCGCACCGGGAGGCCGTCGAGACCGAATGGCGGAGTCACATCGCCGAGATCTGGGGCGCCCAACATCGCGGGGCCGCCTACCGGGAGGGGACTTTGGACGGTGGGGAAAACGCAGGGGTCGAATCGCGTTCCGCCGCGGTGGTGGAGGCATTATGGGATCGTGCGGCGGCGATGCTGGCGCTTGGTGACCGGAGCGCCGCCGAATCCGCCCTCGCGGCGGTGCTCAAAGCGCGTCCCGACCATCCCCGCGCCAACCTCGTCTTCGGAGAACGGTTGCTTCAACGGCGGGACGAGAGCGGCATCGCCCGGGTGGAAGATGCGATGCGGGCGGATCCCGGCCTGCGCGCGGCCGGGTTTTCCGCCTTGGGAAACTACTATCATTCGACCGGACAAACCGGACGACTGAAGGAACTCGAGGCCCGATTGGATCGGGAGGAACGGGGGCCGGAGAACGGCTGCGCGGATCTCACGACGGTGGCCTCCACGGACACGTTCGCGCCTGTCCGGTTGGATTCCGATGAACAGACCGCCTTGACGGCATTGTGTGCAGGCCTTGAAGGGATCGATCGGGTGACGCTGGTGGAGAAGGCGCTGCCGGGTCATACGGGGGAACGGCTTTTCGTGGTGGTGATCGAGGGTGCCCGTGGACGTTGGGGTCGGGTGAATCGGGATGCCGTGGACGCCGCGACCCGACGTCTGTTGACCGCGATCCGCCTTCCGGGACGGGTCTTTGTGTGTGCCGCGCACGGGGCGTTCGCGGGAGTGGCCGCAAAGGTGTCGACCACGGCGGGGGCCTGGATCTGGAGCCCGGGGATGGCGGCGGCGGACGCGGCATCAGCACCTCATCCGAATTGACCAGGAGCCGCTGATCCCCGGCAGGCGAAGCCTGCCGTGCTCACCGACCCCAAGACGGGCACGGGTGCGGATCGGGGGGGGATGCCTTTGGGTTCACGGGCCACCTCTCCCATTCCCGCCCTCTCGTTCCTCGCACCTCGCACCTCGTGGCGCCAGCGAGAAACTGCCGACCGTGATTCGGCACGGCAGGTCCTGGTTCTCATCCCCTCTGCCCCCCTCTCGCCCGCCCCCGAGTCGACCATTGGAAATGCCCACAAACAGCGCCGTTCTATAATACAGAGGGACAGGTCCTTTATCCGGCACGTTTTCTATAATACAGAGGGACAGGTCCTTTATCCGGCACGTTCCATACAAAGGGACAGGTCCTTTGTTTGGCAGCGCCGGTCATCTGTTCACCGGATCACGCCCTTCACCCTTCACCCTTCATCCGTGATCCGTCATCCTTCCCGGATGAGCGACGCCGTCACCCCTGCCCGCCTCGGCTACCGGATGCCCGCCGAATGGGAACCGCACGCCGGCACCTGGCTCACCTGGCCCCGACCCGAAGGCATCAGTTTCCCCGGTCGCTATGACGGTGTCCCCGACGCTTATGCCGCTTTCATCCGGGAATTGGTCACGGGAGAGGATGTCCATATCAACGTGTGGAACCGGGAGAAGGAGGAGTGGGTGCGTGGGTTGCTCCGGGAAAGGGATGTGCCGCTCGACCGGGTCCATTTCCACCCGTTCCCGGCCTACGAACCTTGGTGCCGCGATCACGGTCCGATCTTCCTGGTCCGCGGACACGGGGAGACCCACGAGCGCGCGGCGGTCGACTGGCGTTACAATGCCTGGGGCGGCAAATACCCGCCGTTCGACCTCGATGACGCGATCCCACGCCATGTCGCCCGGCTCCGTGGCCTGCCCTTGTTCGAACCGGGCATCGTGATGGAAGGCGGCGCGCTCGACGTGAACGGGCGCGGCACACTCATCACGACCGAGGCCTGCCTGCTCCATCCGAACCGCAACCCGCACCTGGACCGGTCGGCCATCGAACAAAGCCTGCGCGATCATCTGGGCGTCACCCACATCCTGTGGCTCGGCGACGGCATCGAAGGCGACGACACCGACGGGCACGTGGACGACCTGGCGCGATTCGTCGATCCGACCATGGTGGTGACGGTCATGGAAGAGGATCCGCGTGACGTGAACCACGACCGGTTGCAGGAGAATCGCCGGAGATTGTCAACGATGACCGACCAGGACGGGAAGCCCTTGAGGATCGTCGAATTGCCGTGCCCGGGGGTCGTGGAGCACGAGGGTCAGCGGCTACCGGCCAGTTACGCGAATTTCTATATCGCCAATGGAATCGTGGTCATGCCGACGTTTCGGAAGGAGAACGACGGGCCTGCGTTGGAAATCCTCCAAAACGTGTTTCCGGACCGTCGGGTGGTGGGGCTCGACAGCACCGAATTGATCTGGGGGTTGGGATCGTTCCACTGCATTTCCCAGCAGGAACCTGCCTAAAACCGCCCTCGACACCCCGATATTGCCCCCTAATCTCGCCGTCCTTTTATGAACAAGACACCCCACGTTGCGGTGGTCGGTGCCACCGGCGCAGTTGGCATCGAGATGATCCGGGTCCTGGAACGTCGACGGTTTCCCGTCGGCAAGCTGACGCTGCTCGCGTCGGCCCGGTCGGCGGGCAAAACACTGACTTATCTCGGCACCCCGATCACCGTGCAGGAGCTCACCCCGGACAGCTTCCGCGGGATCGACATCGCCCTGTTCAGCGCCGGGGGTGACATCTCGCGCCAATTCGCCCCGGCGGCGGCCGCGGCGGGATGCGTCGTGGTGGATAATTCCTCGGCATTCCGCCAGGACGAGCGGGTTCCACTGGTGATTCCGGAGATCAACGCGGCCGATGTGCGGAAACACCAGGGCATCATCGCGAACCCGAATTGCACCACGGCCATCACGTTGATGGCGCTGTATCCGTTGCACCAGGCGTTCGGTGTGACCCGGGTGTTCGCCTCGAGTTACCAAGCGGTTTCCGGCACCGGCGCCAAGGCGATCGAGGAATTGTCGCGCCAGGTGAAACAGATCGCCGCGGGAGAGGCTGCGACCCTGGAGGTTTATCCGTACCAGATCGCGTTCAACGTCCTTCCCCAGGTCGATTCCTTCCTTCCCGACGGTTATACGAAGGAGGAGATGAAGCTCCAGCACGAGGGCCGGAAGATCATGCATCATCCCGGCTTCCGCGCCTCCGTCACCTGTGTCCGGGTGCCCGTGTTCCGGTCGCATTCGGTTGCGGTCAGCGCTGAGTTCGAACGGCCGGTGACCGTCGCGGCTGCCCGCGCCGTGCTCGCGAAGGCCCCGGGGCTTGAGGTGGTGGATGATCCGGCGACGCGGCGCTATCCGATGCCGTTGTTCACCTCGGAAAAGGACGACTGCGAAGTGGGTCGCATGCGGATGGATTGTGCGCTGGAGAACGGGCTGGCGTTCTGGGTGGCCGGCGACCAGTTGTTGAAGGGCGCCGCGCTGAATGCCGTGCAAATCGCCGAGGAATTGCTCCGCGACTGACTCATGGAATTCAGGGCCCGTTGGCCCGGACCAGCAGGAGCGGAACGGTGGCCTTGTGACGCACCGCGCTGATGGTGCTGCCCAACAACAGGTCGGCCACAAAACGATGCCCGTGCGTGGTCATGGCGATCAGGTCGCAATCACGGTCCTCGGCGGTCCGGAGGATCTCGCTGGCCGGATCGCCCATGGCCAGATGGACCGAAACCTTCAGGCCCGCTTCGCGCAGGCTGGTGGCGGTGCGTTCGAGATAGGCACGGTCGGCGCGGATCTCTTCGGAGTCGGCGAGTTTGAGGTTATCGTAGTTGCGGGCGACCCAACCGTCGGCGACGTGGACGAGCAGGAGTTCGGAATGGGCGAGGCGGGCGAGTTCGCGGATGTGGGGGACGAGGGCCTCATCGGCGCGGCTGTTCTCGAGGGCGACGAGGATGCGACGGTACATGACGGGGGCCTTCAATGGCTTGCGGGGCCAAAAGTGTCGAGGAGCAGCTTCACGTTCAGGATGAGAATGATGGCGGTGGTGATCCACGCAAGAACGCGGACCCACACCGGACTGGTGAACTCGCCCATCTTCGCGCGCTCACCGGTGAACAACACCAGGGGGATGACCGCGAAGGGCAGTTGGAGCGAGAGGACCACCTGCGAAAAGATCAGCAGCCGTGCGGTGCCGCTCTGACCGTAGACACTGGCCACGATCGCGGCGGGGACCACGGCGAACGCCCGGGTGAGGAGACGTCGCAACCAGGGTCGCATCCGGAGATTCAGGAAACCTTCCATCACTATCTGGCCGGCGAGCGTGCCGGTGAGGGTCGAATTCTGGCCGCTGGCGAGCAAGGCGACCGCGAACAGGGTGCTGGCCAATCCCACGCCGAGAAGCGGGGCAAGGAGTTGGTGGGCCTTCTGGATCTCATCGACCTTGAGGTTGCTTTTGTGGAAGGCGGCGGCGGCGACGATGAGAATGGCGGCGTTGATGAAAAGCGCTGACATCAGGGCCACGGTGGAGTCGATGGTGGCGAACCGGATCGCCTCGCGTCGTCCCGCGGACGTGGGCTCATATTTGCGGGTCTGCACGATGCTGGAGTGCAGGTAGAGGTTGTGGGGCATGACGGTGGCCCCGAGGATCCCGATGGCGATATAAAGCATCTCGGGATTGCGCAGGATGTCGGCGGAAGGGAGGAAGCCCCGGAAGACGTCTCCGACATTGGGTTTGCTCATCAGGGTTTGCGCGAAGAAACAGCCCCCGATGAGCAGGATGAGCGAGACCACGAGGACTTCGATCCATCGGAAGCTGCGATGGGCGAGATACATCACCACGAGCACGTCCAGCGAGGTGAGGAGGACGCCGGCGACGAGCGGGACGTTGAAGAGGAGATTGAGCGCGATGGCGGAACCGATGACCTCGGCGAGGTCGCAGGCACAGATCGCAATCTCGCAAAGCACCCACAATGCAATGTTGACCGGGCGCGAATAGTGGTCCCGGCAGGCTTGGGCGAGGTCGCGTCCGGTGGCGATCCCGAGGCGGGCGCTGAGGGACTGGAGCAGGATCGCCATCAGGTTGGAGATCAGGACGACCGACAGCAGCGTATAGCCGAACTGGGATCCGCCGGCGAGGTCGGTGGCCCAATTGCCGGGATCCATGTAGCCGACGGCGACCAGGTAACCGGGACCGGAGAAGGCGAGCAGCTTGCGCCAGAACCCGAGGTGATGCGGGACGGCGATCGAGGAATGGGCCTCGGGCAGGCTGCGGTCGGTACTGGCGCGCCGCCAACCCCCGGGGATCGGGACTGCGGGTTCGGGGATCGGTTCACTCATCGGCAAGAGTCATTCAGATCCTCAGACATGGCGGTAAAACTGGAAGAGCCTCAGTTTGAAAGCAAACATTATGTGTTGGGGTTAAAACATTTTTACTCCGGCAAAACACCGGCTTGGCAGTCGCGACCCGGCAGGGTTAGGTTGCGTCGTGCCTGACGTCCGAACCGCCGCATCGGTCCGATCCGAGTCCACGGAGGATCATCTCGAACGGATTCAGGAACTCGTGGACCGTCACGGTTATGCCGGAATAAAAATGTTTTAACCCCAACACATAATGTTTGCTTTCAAACTGAGGCTCTTCCAGTTTTACCGCCATGTCTGAGGATCTGAATGACTCTTGCCGATGAGTGAACCGATC
>JANYCC010000122.1 GCA_025360495.1 Verrucomicrobiota bacterium
GAGGGAGAGACGTAGTTGCGTGCAGTCATCACAATCTCCACTCACATCAATCTCAATGTTCGTGGCGTTGAGGCGAACGCACGACGCGTCCGTGTACGAGTGCAGCGCTGCATCGCTGTGTGCCTTCTCGCGGAGCAAGCCCGACATAGAATTCCTCCGCGGTGCGGGTGACCCAGGCGGGATCGCGACCTTCGAAATAACGGTCGATGTTGGCGGCGTCCACCAGGCCTCCCCATTCCTGCGACCAACGGTTGTTGATCCAGTGGGCGGGGATGCGCTTGGGAACGGGTTGGCCGTATTTCTTCGCCAGGGTGTGTTTGGTCCAGGTGTGGAGTTGGAGGTAAAGCGGGCGCAGATCGCGCATGAACTGGTCGTTCAACCGCACCATCTCCTCGGTCGACATCCCGTAGCCCGCCACCTGTAGCGCGAAATAATCCGGGTAACCCATCTCTTTGGCACAGTCGTTCCGCAGGTCGCGCAGGCGCACGAGCCCGGGTTTCAGGGCGGGTCCGGTCGCCTTGGACGCCTCCCATGCCAACCGGCGTCCGGACAGGTCGGTGGACTTCGAGAGGAGACGGTCGAGGTCATTCGCGACGACATTGGAACCGCCGAGGTGGAACTGGAAGCCGTTGAGGGCGGAGGCCTGGGCGGTCTCGGCGGCGATGCGGTTGCCGACCAGCGTGGGGTTGGTCATCGGACCCTCGGCGGCGTTGAGCAGGCAACGTTCGAGTTGGCGCACCTGGAGATCGGACAGTTCGGTGCGATGGGCGAGAAGATCGCGCGCCTCGCGGATGATCGCCGGGTTGCCATTGAACGCCGCCCGTGCGCGCCCGGCGGTCTCGCTCGACGCATCGTGGGCGGGGGTCACGTCGGTCGAGGCCAGCCATTGGGCCTCGTTTTCGACGCGGTAGAGGGCTTGGTAGCCGGCGTTGACGAGACGGAGGAACTGGTCGGCGCGTTCCTGGGATGGGGTGGCCGCCCGAAGGGTGACGGCTGCCAGGCCCGCCATGGTCCAGGCGCCGAAACGGTGGACAATGTGTCGCAACATCCGGGAAGCGAAGCGTGGAACGGCGCGGAAGGCAACCGCGACGGGGAAGGGGGACCGAAGCCGGAGGAGGGAGATCGCAGATCGCAGATCGGAGATGGGAGATCGGAGATGGGAGATCGGAGATGGGACCCCGAAGCTCTGCAGTTCTGAAGTTCCCGAGGCTCTGCGGTTCTTGCGGCTCCGTGTCCCCGTGGTTCCGGCCCCCCGAACCTTACAAAACTGTAATGCGCCGGAAAGCCTGCGGTCAGTTGTCCCCTGTCAGATTGGCCGCAGAAACTGAACTGCAGAACACTCGGTTATGAAATCCACATTTGATGTCCACCTGCGGCGTTGGTCGGTGCTCGCCGCCGCCACCGCAACGCTCTTTCTCGGCGCCCTACCCGCACTCAGTGCCAAGTCCGACTCGGACAAGGTGGCGCCGCCCGAACTCACCCTCGACAACCGTCCGGTCAACCGCGAAGGCAGCCTGCCGCGGAGTTTTGCGCCGGTGGTCCGGAAGGTGAGCCACGCCGTGGTCCAAGTCACCACCGCCACCCGTCAAAAGATGCAGATGGCCCCCGGAATGGGCGATCCCTTCGGATGGTTCTTCGGCGATCCGGAAGGACGACAACCCCGCGGCCAGGCCGCCCCCCACGGACCGCGTCAGGAAGGCATCGGTTCCGGCGTGGTCGTCACGCGGGACGGCTACATCCTCACCAACAACCACGTCGTGGACGGGGCTGAGGAGGTGAAGGTGAAACTGTCGGACGGCCGGGAGTACACCGCCAAGGTCATCGGCCGTGATCCGAAGACCGATGTCGCGGTCATCAAGGTGGCGGCCACCGATTTGGAGCCGGCGACCATTGCCGACAGTGATCGCATCGAGGTGGGCGACATTGTCTTCGCCGTGGGGAATCCGTTCGGCATTGGCCAAACCGTCACGATGGGCATCGTGAGCGCCACCAGTCGCGCCACGTCCAACCTTGCTTTCGAGGACTTCATCCAGACCGACGCGGCGATCAACCCGGGTAACTCGGGCGGTGCGTTGGTCGATGCGGAAGGCCGGCTCATCGGGGTCAATTCGGCGATCTTATCCCGCAGCGGGGGCAATGTGGGCATCGGGTTTGCCATCCCCTCGAACCTGGCACGGGAGGTTCTGTCCGCCTTGGTCACGGATGGGAAGGTCACGCGTGGCTATCTTGGGGTCATGCCGCAGGACATCACGCCGGCATTGGCCCGCAAGCTGGATCTGAAGGAGAGCACCGGGGCCGTGCTGACCGAGGTCACGCCGAAGAGTCCGGCGGCCAAGGCCGGCCTGGTGAGCGGTGACGTGGTGCTGGAATTCAATGGCAAACCGGTCCGTGACGCCCGTCACCTCCGCCTGGAGGTCGCCCGCCTGCAACCGGGCAAGTCGGTGCCGGTGAAGATCCGCCGTGAGGGCGCGATCCAAACGATCAAGGTCACACTCAAGGAGCGGCCGGAAGATCTGGAGATGTCCCAGGACAAGATGAAGCCCGACTCCGACGAGGGGACGCTGAACGGGGTCGGGGTGGCGGACCTGACCCGGGAAGCCCGTCGGGAACACCACATTCCCGATTCGATCAAAGGGGTGCTGGTGTCGGACGTGGAGCAGGACAGCAAGGCTTGGGAGGCTGATCTGCGACCCGGCGATGTGATCCTCGAGATCAATCGCGAGGCGGTCACCACGGCCGAACAGGCGGTCAAGCTGACGGAAAGCCCGAAGGACAAGACCACGCTGCTGAAAGTGTGGAGCCACAATGCCACCCGGTTCATCGTCGTGGACGAGACGGGCGGCAAGTAACGTAAGGTCCCGGTTGGCAGTGTCATCGCAGGCGGGGGGCGGCGGCAGGGTGCGCCGCCCCTTTGCTGCGCTTCACCCCGAAAGGGCTCGATCCCATCCGATCCCGCCTCGCCTCCTTTCTCCAAAGACACCATGATCGATCCCGTGCGCATTCTGGTGGTGGAGGACGACGCGAAAATTGCGTCCTTCGTCAGCAACGGGCTGAAGCAAAGCGGGTTCGCCGTCGACAAGGCGGCGGATGGTGAGGCGGCGCTGGAATGGGCGCAGTCGACGCCCTATGACACGGCGGTGGTGGACGTGATGTTGCCACGGTTGGATGGGCTGGCCCTGGTGCGGCAGTTGCGTGCAGCGGGCAACACGGTGCCGGTGCTCTTCCTCAGCGCGAAGGTGTCGGTCGACGACCGGGTGCGGGGCCTGCAGGCGGGCGGGGACGACTACCTGACGAAGCCGTTCGCGTTTTCGGAGTTGCTGGCGCGGGTGCAGGCGTTGATCCGGCGTGCGACGAAGGTGACGGAACCGACGCGGTTGGCGGCCGGCGACCTGACTCTTGACCTGTTGACGCGGGAAGTGCGGCGGGGCGGGGAGTTGGTCGAATTGCAGCCGCGGGAGTTCTCGATGTTGGAATACCTGATGCGGAACGCGGGACGAACCGTGACCAAGACGATGATCCTGGAGCACGTGTGGGATTATAGTTTCGATCCCCAGACGAATGTGGTCGACGTGCTGGTGCACCGGTTGCGCGGCAAGATCGACCCGGAGCGGACGCGGCTCCAGACCTTGCGGGGCGTGGGTTATGTCCTCCGGGCCTGAACCCATCGCGCCGACGCCGGAACCCGCCCCCAGGATCCGGGAGGCGGGTCGGGTGGGGATGTGGGGACGGTTGCAGGGCACCCTGGCGGTCCGGTTGAGCCTGTGGTTCGGACTGGTGTTCGTGGTGAGCACGACCCTTCTCTTCGGGGCCTTGTACTGGCTGCTGGCCCAGACGATGGAGGATCGCGAACGCCGTTTGCTCGAGGCCCGGCTGGAGCAATATGCGGCGGTTTATGAAACCCGCGGCGCGGCCGCCCTTGAAAATGCGGTGGGCCGCGATTCCGCCGGGCCGGAACAGATCTCCCTTTTCGTGCGGTTGGTCACCCGGGGGAATGATGTGACCTTCGCGCGGGTGCCGCCGGACTGGAGGGAATTCCGGCAGGTCGAGGTGCCGTTGTTCGGCGGCCGGATCACGGGCCGGGTCAACCAGGAAATCGTGCGCATCCCGCGGGACGCCCAGCGTGATTTCGCGATTGTGTCGCGGTCGTTGGCGGATGGTTCGCTGCTGCAGGTGGGGCGGAGCACGGACAACCGGCAAGTGCTGTTCGAGCCCTTGCGACGCGCCTTTCTGGTCCTGGCCTCGGCGGTGGTCGGGATCGGTTTCGCCGGCGGGGCGGTGTTTGCCTATCGCGCCACGCGGCCGATCCGGCAGGTGGTGGCGACGGCGCGGGACATCCTGGCGACCGGTCGGCTCGACGCGCGGGTCCCGGCGCTTCCGAGCGATGACGAACTGGCGGAACTGGCCGGCCTGTTCAACACCGTCCTCGACCGGAACCATGCGTTGCTGCGGGCGATGAGGGAATCCTTGGACAATGCGGCGCACGATCTGCGGACGCCCCTGACGCGCCTTCGGGGGACGGCGGAGTTGGCGTTACAAACCGGCGTGGACGCGGGGCAGATGCGGGAGGCCCTGGCGGACTGCGTCGAGGAATCGGAACGGGTCCTGAGCATCCTCAACACGCTGATGGACGTGACCGAGGCCGAGTCGGGCATGATGCGGTTGAACCGGGAATCCACGGACCTGTGCCGCCTGCTGCGGGAGGTGGTCGAGGTCTATGAATTCGTGGCGGACGAACGTCAGATCCGTGTGCGGGTGGAACTTCCCGCGGAGTGTCTGGCCTCCGTGGACCGGAACCGGATGCGGCAGGTGTTTGGGAACCTCTTGGACAACGCGCTCAAGTACACGCCGGCCGGCGGTTCGGTGCGTATCGGGGCAGAATGCCGTCCCGATGCGGCCGTGGTGCGGGTGCGGGACAACGGGATGGGGATTCCGGCCGGTGAAATGGACAGGATCTGGACGCGTCTCTACCGGGGGGACAAGAGCCGTTCGCAGCGGGGATTGGGATTGGGGTTGAGTTTGGTGAAGGCGTTGGTCGAGGCGCATGGGGGACGGGTTTCGGTGAGCAGCGAACCGGGCGAGGGATCGGAGTTCTGCGTGGTGTTGCCGCGGGTTCAGAGCCTCGGAGCCTTCGGAGCCCCGGAACCTCAGAACCTCAGAACCTCAGAACCTCAGGCCGGCGGAACCTCCGTCTAAGCCGTAACGATTCAGCAAAAAACCGGGCATTTCACGCAAAGAACGCCAAGAACGCCAAGATCAGGGAAGATCTTACGGCCGAGAATGACTCACCAAACAGTGAGTGGTGATCCGCCCCGTGAATCAGAACTACTGCATCGTTCTTCGTGGCCTTGGCGATCTTTGCGTGAAACTCGTTCTGCACGGAGACGGCTAAGGTGCGTTCGGCAACGGAAGGCGGCCCACCGGCTGAGCCTGAGCCACCGGCATCCCTCGCGATGGCCCTCCCGAGGTTCTGAAGTTCTGACGCCCTGCGGTTCTGAGGCTCCCGGGTCGTGGGTCCCGAAGTTCTGTCGCTTCGCCCCATTGCGTCCCGGGGCCCGCGGCGGCTAACTTGCCGCCATGACGATGACCGAGAAGATCCTCGCGCGGGCCGCCGGCAAGGCCCGCGCGACCGCCGGCGAGAACATCTGGGTGAAAGCCGACATCCTCATGACCCATGACGTGTGCGGGCCGGGGACGATCGGCGTCTTCCAACGTGAGTTCGGTCGCCAAGCCAAGGTTTGGGACCGCAACCGGGTGGTGATCATCCCCGACCACTACATCTTCACCGCCGATTCCAAATCGAACCGGAACGTGGATCTCTTGCGCGAGTTTTCGCGGGAACAGGGATTGCCCTATTTCTATGACGTGATCGATGATCCGGATGGGGCGTGGAAATTCGACGCGACCCAGGGCCTGTTGAAGCGCCAATACGGGTCGCAATATGCCGGGGTCTGCCATACGGCGCTCCCGCAGAAGGGGCACACCCGTCCGGGCGAAATCCTGTTTGGGACCGATTCCCACACCTGCATGGCGGGTGCGTTCAATGAGTTCGCCACGGGCATCGGCAACACCGACGCCGGATTCGTCATGGGCACCGGCAAGCTGTTGTTGAAGGTGCCCGAGACCATGCATTTCCGGCTCGAGGGAAAACTCCAGCCGGGCGTGATGGCCAAGGACGTGATCCTGCAGGTCATCGGCGAAATCGGGTTTGACGGCGCGACCTACCGGGCGATGCAGTTCGACGGCGGCGGCGTGGCCGGGTTGTCGATGGACGACCGCATGACGATCGCGAACATGGCGATCGAGGCCGGCGGAAAGAACGGGATCTTCCCGTTTGATTCACGGACGGCGGAATTTGTGGACGGACGGACGCGCCTCAACGGGACGACCGCGGGTTATGAACCGGTCGAGGCGGACGCCGACCAGAAATTCTGCCATGAATTGGTCGTGGAGCTCGACCAATTGGAGCCCACCGTGGCGTGCCATCCGGACCCGGGCCAGCGTAAGAAGGCGAAGGAGATGTCGAACGTGAAACTCGACCGGGCGTATATCGGGTCGTGCACGGGTGGGAAGACCAGTGATTTCGTGGAGTTCGCCCGGGTGGTCCGGGGGCGGCGGGTGACGATCGACACCTTCGGGGTGTCGGCGACCCCGGAGATCGTGCATGATTTGCAAAGCACGCGATGGGGGGGCGTGACGATCTGGGACATCCTGGTGACGGCGGGGGTCCAGATGACGGAGAATGCCGGGTGCGCAGCGTGTCTGGGCGGGCCGGTGGACACGTTTGGGCGCATGAACACGCCCCTGAAATGCATCAGCGCCACCAACCGCAACTTCCCCGGGCGCATGGGGCACAAGGAGTCCCAGGTGTTCCTGGCGAGTCCGGCCACGGTGGCCGCCAGCGCCATTGCGGGTCGGATCACTGATCCGCGGGAATACTTTTCGAACTGAGCATCACCTTGCCTTGAAGGACCGGAGCCAACCTATGTTCGACTGCAGGATTCCCACCGTGCTCGGCCTGGCGGGTTGCCTTTGGTCCGGTGTGCTGTGCGCCGAGACGATCCAGTTGAAGGACGGCGCCTCGGTGACCGGTCGGATCCTTGCGGACAAGAAGGACCAGGTGGTCGTGGACCTTGGGTTCACGGTCGTGTCCGTGCCGCGGGCCGAGATCCTGAAGATCGGGCGGGCGCCGGAACCGGGCTTGGAAGGGAAACCGTCCCGGTTGGCGGTGGTGTCGGAAAACAAGGGTGGTCTCTATGTGTCGGCCGCGACGCCACCGCCGGAAAAAGCGGTGCGGGAATTGGTGCAGCGACTGGGTGAAAGCGTGGTGCAAGTCCGCACGCCGGCCGGTTTGGGATCGGGATTCTTCCTGACCGAGGACGGTTATCTGGTGACCAATTTCCACGTGATCGAAGGTGAGACGCGGATCTCGCTTGAGGTGTACCACCAGAAGGACGGGCAACTGGATCGGCACAGCTACAAGGACATCCGGATCATCGCGATGAACAAGTTTGTCGACCTGGCATTGCTGAAGGTCGAGGACAAGGATCTCCCGAAGTTTCAGCGCGTGCTGCTGGGGGACAACGACGCGCTGGCAGTGGGCGAGCGGGTGTTCGCGATCGGGAGTCCGCTGGGACTGGAGCGGACGGTGACGGAGGGGATCCTGAGCACGAAAACCCGGGAGGTTGCGGGCAGCCTCTACCTGCAGACGACGGCGCAGATCAACCCGGGGAATTCGGGCGGTCCGCTGTTCAACCTGCGCGGCGAGGTGGTCGGGGTGACCAACATGAAGCTCACGTTTGGCGAGGGGATCGGGTTCGCGATCCCGGTCGATGAGCTGAAGTATTTCCTGAATCACCGGGATGCGTTTGCGTATGACAACGACAACCCGAACAACGCGTTCCGGTATTTGGAGCCGCCGAGCCGGCTGAAGACCCTGGAGCCCTGAGCGGTGGGTCCGCTCCCGATGGCATGAGGTGCTTCCATGAACTTGACCATCAATCGCCGCCAGTTCACCCGGCAAATGGGTCTCGGTGCCGCGTTGACGGCGGTTGGAACACCGTCCCTTTCCGCGGCCGAGAACCCGACGCCCGTGGTGGACAGCCATCTGCACTGCTTTGCGGGCAGGAATGATCCCCGGTTTCCCTATCACCCGGCCGGCCCGTATCAACCCGAGGCCCCCGCCACACCGGAACACCTCCTGCAATGCATGGCCGACGGTGGAGTCGATCATGCCGTCGTGGTGCATCCGGAACCGTATCAGGATGATCTTCGCTACCTGGAACACTGCCTCGAGGTCGGAAACGGCAAACTCAAGGGTGTCTGCCTCCTCTTCCCCGACCGTGATGATACGCCGAAGCGATTGACCGGGCTGGTTCGCAGGCTACCCGGCCGGATCGTGGGCCTCCGGGTTCATGCCTATGCTCCGGAACGTCTCCCGGATTGGGCCAAACCCGGGGAGCTTCGCAATCTTTGGCGGCTTGCGGGAGATTTGGGATTGGCGGTCCAATTGCATCTTGAGCCCCGTTATGCGCCCCGATTCGAACCGTTCCTCCGTGAATTTCCGGGCGTGACCACAATCATCGACCATCTGGGCCGGCCCTTCCAAGGGCTTCCCGAGGAACATGCGGTCATTGTGCGCTGGGCCCGGTTCGACCACGTGATCCTGAAGCTTGCCGTGGTTCCGGAACGCCACCAATACCCCCACCGCGACATCCGACCGGTGATCCATCAGTTGACCGATGCCTTCGGACCCGAGCGGATGATCTATGGGGGCGGATTTGAGGGTGCCCAAACAGATGGGAATTCCTATCGGGCCTTTCGCGAGCATGTTGCCGGCTTTCTGGGTCATCTTTCGGTGGAGGGTCGGGCCCAAGTGTTCGGGGGTACGGCCTGCCGGCTGTTCGGATTCAAACCGGCTTGACCGCCATCGCCGTCGGGCGACGGGTTCCGACCATGATCGCCGACTTGCCGTCCTTACAATCAGGCCTTACTTTCAGGGGGTGACCGTCACCATCACCGCCAAGGGTCAGATCACGATCCCGCTTCGGCTGCGGCAGAGATTTCACCTCAACGTCGGGGATCAGCTCGAATTTGACGAGTCCGCCTCGGTTCTGACTGCCCGCCGGGTGGTGGATCGTGGTGCGTGGAAAAACACTCTGGACGCGTGGCAGGCGACCGCCGACAGAGCCCTCAAAAGCCATCCTTGGGGGGGCCTGCCTTCGGCCAAGGTCATCGACGACCTGCGCGGTGGGCCGGTTGAGCCCATGCCGCCATCAAAATGACCACGGCACTCGATTCCTCCGTTCTGTGGGCCCTCATCAAAAGGGAGCCGGAATGCGAACGATGGCAGGAAACCTTGATGCGTGCCGCGTCGGAAGGACCGTTGATCATCAGTCCGATCGCCTTTGCGGAGCTTGCCCCGTCCACGGCCACCGAAGTTGAGTTGCTGGAATTCCTCGCCCGGCTCGCGATCCTTTACGAACCGCTCACCCCGTTCGCCGCGCACTTGGCGGGATTGACCTTCAAGCGTTACCGGCAATCCGGTGGCCCCCGCCAACACCTCGTTCCCGATTTCCTGATTGCGGCCCACGCTCAAATCCAGGCCGACCGTCTGGCCGCCGTGGACCGCGGGTATCTTCGCCGCTGGTTCCCCAAACTGGCGATCTTGGCCCCGGATCCGTAGGGAAGGCCGGGTTCCAATGCCCGCGAAAAAGTCGGGTGACAAGAAACAGGGCTTGCCAACCCGGCGGGCCTCCCCCTTTTTTGCTGGCACTCATCCGGGACGCACGGATCGGATTGAACCCGTCGCGTCACCCACGGTCTGCCCATCATGAATCGCCTCTTCCGCCTTTCGCCGGTCCTATCGGCCTTCAGCCTGGCCCTCGCCCTGGCTTCCCCTGCGGCTGTCCCCCCGGCGCCCAAGCTTTTGCCGCAGGACACTCTGGCCCTGGTCACGGTCTCGGATTGGGGGCGGACCCTGGCCGACCTGAAAGGCAGTCCGGCCGGGCATTTGTGGAACGATCCGTTGCTCAAACCGTTCCGTGACCATTTCGAGGAGAAGTTCACCGGCAAGATCCTGGGGGACTTGGAAAAGGAACTGGGGATCAAGGCGGGCGATTACCTGGGGCTTCTTCAAGGGCAGTTCACGGTGGCCCTCGTCCAGAACGATTGGAAGGGGGAGGATGGCACCGATCCCGGCTGGTTGATGATCATCGACACCAAGGAGCGTTCGGGCGATCTGAAGAAACAATTGGAGGAAGTGCGGAAGAAACTGACCGACGCGAAGAAGCCGTTGAAGTCGGAGAAGATCCGGGATCTGGACTTTTCAGTGCTGACGTTGGAATTGCCGGCCAAGGAGAGTGAGGAAGAACCGGCGGAGGGCGACGCGAAACCCAAGCCGCACAAGATGAACCTGGTGTTCGGGCAGGCGGACACGGCGTTGGTGTTGGGGGAATCGGTGAAGTCCGTGGAAAAGGTGGTGGCGCGGCTGACCGGTGGATCGGTGCCGACGGTGGGTGAAGACCCGGGATTCCAAGCGGCCGAGGCGGCGTGGTTCGGCAAGGCTTACGTGTACGGTTGGGTGAACATCACGCCGGTTTACAATGTGCTTTTACAGCAGGCCAAGGCCAGTGACGGTGCCGATGCCCTGGGAGTGGATGTGAAGGCGGCCTTGAAGGCGGTGGGCCTGGCCGGTCTGAAGACGGTGTCCTTCGCGGCGGATCTGAACTCTGAAGGCACCGGTGGGGTGATCGGACTGGCGGTGCCCGAGGCGCAGCGGGTCGGCCTGTTCAAAATGCTGGCCCCGACAGCGAAGGAGTCCGGCCCCCTACCGTTCATCCCGGCGGATGCGGTGACGTTCACGCGCTGGCGGATTGATGGGCAAAAGGTCTGGGCGACGCTGGAGGAAACGTTGGGGAATGTTTCGCCGCAATTGGCGGGTTTTGTGCAGATGATGATCAGCACTGCCGGCAGGGACAAGGACCCCAATTTCGACTTCAAGAAGACCTTTGTCGCCAATCTGGGTGACGATCTGATCCTGTATTCCAAGGCCCCGACCGGGACGTCGCCGCAGGAATTGATGAGCCCGCCCTCGCTGACGCTGGTCGGTTCGGCCAACGCCGACCGTCTGGCGACCGGTTTGCGGGCCGCAGGGGGATTCCTGCCGGGTTCGGGCGAGGAATTGAAGGACCGCGAATTCAACGGCAAGAAGGTGGGTGCGGTGCGGTTGCCGTCGGATCCGGGACAGAAACCGCGCAAGCTGGAAATCGCCGCCAGCGGGGGATACGTGGCGGTGGGTTCGTCACCGGCGTTGCTCGAGGAGTATTTGAGGTCGGCCGAAGGCGGGGGCAAATCGTTGCGCGACGACGCAGCGATCGGGCGGGCGGCGGAGAAGGTGGGGGGCTTGGGCACCGGCCTGTTCGGGTATGAAAACCAACGCGAAAGCCTCCGTGGGCAATGGGAATTCCTGCGCACCGGAGGTTTCGACAAGATGCTGGACCAAGGCGGAGGCCGGAACGAGTGGCGCGAGCTGTTCGATTTCAAGGCGTTGCCGCCCTATGACCAGATCGCGAAACACTTCGGGTTCGCGGTGTTTGCCGGATCCACCGACCCGCAGGGACTGAACTTCAAGTTCTACGGGCCGAATCCGCGTTGATCCGGGCGCAGGGGCAACCGGGGTAAGCGGAGGGCGAACTCGACCAGGCGCCGGATGGCATCGGCAGCCTGGCCCGGACGGTCGTTGTGAACCACCAGATGGGCGGTTTGTTTGGCTGGTTCCACGAATTCCGCGTGTTGGTTCCGGACGGTCGCCAGGTATTGCCGCAGGGTGGATTCCACGGCGCGTCCCCGTTCGACGAGATCCCGTTCCAAGCGGCGGATCAACCGGAGGTCGGCGGGGGCATCGACGAAAATCCGCAGGTCAAAGGAAGCGGCGAGGGCCGGATGACTCAGCAACAGGACGCCATCCACCAGGATGACCGGGGCGGGGTGGATGGATTTGGTATGGGGTTGGCGCAGGTGGGTCGCAAAGTCATACACGGGGGAAGCGATCGGCCGTCCGGACCGCAACTCTTCCAGATGGGTGCGGAGCAGGTCGAAATCCAAGGCATCCGGGTTGTCGAAATTGGCGGTCCCGATGTTTTCATAAGTGATCCCGGGTTGGGAATGGTAATAGCTGTCGAGATCGACGAGCGCGAAAGTGCCGGGCGGAAACAGGCCGATGAGTTCCCGGGTGAAGGTGCTCTTGCCGGAGCCGGAGCCGCCGGCGATGGCGACCAGAAACGGCGGGGATGACGTGGGCGGCATGACCGGCGAACCCTGCCTTGGGCCGGGTCGCGATGCGAGGCTCCAGGGGGCATTCGCCCGGGCCGGCCGGCTCAGATAGCGTTTGCTATTCCCCTGAAAATGGTCAGTTTTCCGCCGTCTGATAGATAACTTGGCGCTTCCAAGCCTTGGTGAGTCATCCGTGGGCACGGTTCAGGGATGATTTGAAACCCGACAA
>JANYCC010000128.1 GCA_025360495.1 Verrucomicrobiota bacterium
GAAAACCCGCCCTCCCAGGGCGGTCGCGACAGCTCCAGGGAGGTGGGTTTTCCTCCCCGCCTTCCCACGATGCCCCGATGCGCCCACCCACCCCCTTCCCGCGGTCGCTTGAAAATACCCATGACAACCCCGCCCGGATGCCCCTTGATCTCGCCCGTTTTCGACCATGCCGAAGCGCACTGACATTCACTCCGTCCTCATCGTGGGCGCTGGCCCGATCATCATCGGCCAGGCCTGCGAGTTTGACTACTCCGGCACCCAGGCCTGCAAAGCCCTGCGGGAGGAGGGCTACCGCGTCGTGCTCGTGAACTCCAACCCGGCCACGATCATGACCGATCCCGAGTTCGCCGACCGCACCTACATCGAGCCGATCACCCCGGAGGCGGTGGAGAAAATCATCATCCGCGAAAAGGCCGAGCTCGAACGACTCGGCGCCCAGGGCAAACTCGTCCTGCTCCCCACCCTCGGCGGCCAGACCGCGCTCAACACCGCGATGGCCCTCCACAAGAACGGCGCCCTCGAACGCCACGGCATCGAGATGATCGGCGCCAAGGCCGATGCCATCCAACGGGGTGAGGATCGCGAGACCTTCAAGCAATTGATGCTCCAGATCGGTCTCGATGTCCCCATCAGCGGCACCTCCCACACCATGGAGGAGGCCCGCGCCATCGCCGAACGCATCGGCCGTTTCCCCCTCATCATCCGCCCCGGTTTCACCCTCGGCGGCACCGGCGGCGGCATCGCTTATAACCGCGATGAATTCGAGGAGATCGCCAAACGCGGCATGGATCTCTCCCCGGTCGGCGAAATCCTCATCGAGGAGGCCCTGCTCGGCTGGAAGGAATTCGAGATGGAGGTCATGCGCGACCGGGCCGACAATTGCGTCATCATCTGCTCGATCGAGAACTTCGACCCCATGGGCGTCCACACGGGCGATTCCATCACCGTCGCCCCGATCCAGACGCTCACCGACAAGGAATACCAACTCATGCGCGACGCCTCGTTCGCCGTGATCCGCGCGGTCGGGGTTGAAACCGGCGGTTCGAACATCCAGTTCGCCGTGGATCCCACGACCGGACGCATGATCGTGATCGAGATGAACCCCCGCGTGAGCCGCAGCTCCGCCCTCGCTTCCAAGGCCACCGGTTTCCCCATCGCCAAGATCGCCGCCAAGCTCGCCGTCGGTTACCTCCTTGACGAGATCCGCAACGACATCACCCGCGAAACCCCCGCCAGCTTCGAGCCGACCATCGATTACGTGGTCACCAAGGTGCCGCGGTTCGCCTTCGAAAAATTCCCCCAAGCCGACCCCACGCTCACCACCCAGATGAAATCCGTGGGCGAGGCCATGGCCATCGGGCGCACCTTCAAGGAGAGCCTCCAGAAATGCCTCCGCTCGCTCGAGATCGGCCGCAGCGGGCTCGGCGGAGACGGCAAGCCCTGGCGCATCGGCAATGAGGTCTATGGCGACCGCGACATCCTCCCGCGCGATGTCATCACCCGCAAACTCACGGTCCCCAACGCCGAACGGGTCTTCTTCATCCGGCACGGTTTCCGCGCCGGCATGAGCGTAGCCGACATCTTCAACCTCACCAAGATCGACCCCTGGTTTCTCACGCAGATCAAGGAGATCGTCGATTTCGAGGAGGAACTCGCGGCGACCCGGAACTGACGCTGCGGGACACCGCGGGCTAAGAATCAACCACGGATGACACGGATAACACGGATGCAGAAGGGCGGTCATCCGGTCCTATCTGCGTCATCTGTGTCATCCGTGGTTCAATTCCTTCGGTGCCCGCATGTCTGACGTCCAGCTCACGGAGGCGTTCTTCCAAAAGGCCGCCGGTTGGGAGGCCGTGAAGCACGCGCGCCACCTGCTCGCAGCCGGCCAGGTGCTCTCCTCAAACTGGACCCCACCCCTGCTCAAGGGGGTCGTCCAAGCCGGCGAAACCACCCACCGCGCCGGCCTCGTCATCAAGGGCGATCTCGACATCGAGAACATCTGTTCCTGCCGTCAATCCCGCGAATTCGGCACCATTTGCCCCCATTCCGTCGCCGTCGGACTCCACTGGCTCAATCCCCCGGCCGCTCGCAGCACTTCTCCTCCCACGTCCGCCCGACCCGGAATTCCCCCGCGTCCGCCTGCCCCGGCCAAGGCTCCCGTCCGACTCCGCCGCGACCCCGGCGGAACCCCCTTCGCAATCCATATAATCATACCCCCGAACCTGGCTCCGGCCGTCGCCGCCGGACGGATCATGGTGGTGCTCGAAGGTGCCGGACCCAAGGGCCGCGTCCCCCTGAACACCCTGGTTCCCGGCGGGCCGTGGTTGCTGGATGCCTTGGACGCGTCGTTGGTCGATCTGGCCGAGGAACTCGCCGGGGGGGACACACCCGGGATGATGCAACTCAACGCCCGCGATTTCGGCCGACTGCTCACGCGTCTGGCCGGCCATCCACGCGTCACGCTGGGCCGCCAGCCACCGCTCGAAATCCGTGCCGATCCGGCCGCTCTCCCGCTCCGCGCCACGCTCGAGACCAACGGCGAAATCGTCCTGTCACTGAAACCCGTCAACCCGCCCCCGACCCTGCTCGCGACCGACCCCGGTGCCTGGCTCCTCCTGACCCAACCGCGTCCGTCGCTCGCGCCGCTCGGCCTTTCGTCCACGTTCCAAGGCGTCCTCCAACGCCCGGTCCGCATCGCCCGTCCGCAGGTGCCGTTGTTCCTCTCGCAAGACTGGCCGCGACTCCTCGCCGGCGGCGGGGTGGAGGCGAATTTCCGGGTCGAGGATTTCACGCTCGCGCCGACCGCGCCCCACTTTGTCCTCGAACTCGCCGGCGGACTGGCCCAGCTCACAGGCGTGCTCCAATGCCGTTATGGCACCCGGATCATGACCGTCGGCGTGACCCGGCCCGACGAGGCCGCATGGTTGCCCGATCCGTCAGACCCGCGCCGTTATGGAACCCGCGATCTCGGGGCCGAACACGTGGCATTCCAACGCCTGCGCCAGGCGGGATTCACCGGTCCCGACGCACAAGGCCAATGGCAACTCGTGGGACAGGATCGCGTGCTGACCTTTTTCTCGCGCGATTACACCCGCCTGCAACGGGACTGGGAAGTGACGCTGGAGGAACGCCTCGAACGCAGCACGAAAACCAACCTCGAACGGATCACCCCCGAACTCCGCATCACGCCCAGTGGCGAACAATGGTTTGATCTCGAAGTCAGTTATAAGGGCGCCGGCGGTGATCGCTTCTCCAACGCGGACATCCAGCAACTTCTTCGCGGCGGCGGTCCGCGCAAACTGCGCAACGGTCGTTTCGCCATCATTGACACCGGGGCCGTCGAGGAACTGCAGGAAGTGCTCACCGACTGCGCCCCGCGCCAGCAGGACGGCGCCCCGGAAGGGGCCGCGCGCTTCCGCCTCGGACGCGCACAGGCCGGCTTCCTCGACGCGAGTCTCGAAGCCCAGGGACTCGTCGTGGACGCCCCGCCCGCGTGGCGCGATCACGCCCGTCAGCAGACCGGCAACCTCGAACTCGTATGTCCGCCCCTGGGTTCCCTCGATGCCATCCTGCGCCCCTATCAGAAGCAAGGCGTGGGCTGGCTGCGTTTCCTGCGCGACAACCGTTTCGGCGGCATCCTGGCCGACGAAATGGGCCTGGGCAAAACCCTCGAGGTCCTCGCGCATCTCCGTTCCATCGCCCCCACCCGGCCCCATCTCGTCGTCTGCCCCACCACCCTCGTTTTCAATTGGGCCGCTGAAACCGCCCGTTTCACGCCGGAAATCCCGGTCGTCGTCCTGAACGGCCCCGATCGCCACCGGCATTTCGACCGCATCGCGCCGGGTGCACTCGTGATCACCAGTTACGCGTTGATCCGTCGCGATCTGGACCGTCATCGGAAGGTCGAGTACGACACCGTCATCCTGGACGAGGCGCAGCATATAAAGAACCGGGGCACCCAGAACGCGCAGGCGGTGAAGGCGCTGCGGTCGGGCCACCGCCTGGTGCTGACCGGCACGCCGATGGAGAACTCCGTGCTCGACCTGTGGAGCCTCATGGATTTCCTGATGGCCGGCCATCTCGGCACGGCGCAGGATTTCCGTGAGCGTTATGAACTGCCGATCACGCGCGAACGCGATGCGGGCACGCTCGCCCGACTTTCCCGGCGCATCCGACCCTTCCTGTTGCGCCGTCTCAAACGCGATGTGGTGCGCGATCTGCCCGAGAAGTTGGAGCAGGTGAGCTATTGCGAACTCACCGACGAACAGGCCACCGTTTATAACCAGCTCCTCGCCGCGACCCGAACCGAAGTCCAGAACGCCGTGGGAGCCCAGGGATTGGCCCGCAGCCGGATGATGGTGCTGACCGCCCTGCTCCGACTCCGCCAGGTCTGCTGCGATCTCCGCTTGCTGGGTTCCAAACCCCCCGTTGATGACGAGGACCTCGGCTCCTCGGCCTCCACTCCGGCCACGGCCGCAAGCACACCCGCCGTCGCCGTGGCCCCTTCGGGAAAACTTCAGTTATTCGGGGAACTCCTCGACGAAATCCTGGATGGCGGGCATCGGGTGCTGGTCTTCAGCCAATTCACCAAGATGCTCGACCTGCTCCGCGATGAACTCGACGCGCGCGGGCTCACCCATTGCCGGTTGGACGGTTCCACCCGTGATCGAGGTGCGGTGGTGGAGAGATTCCAGAAGGACGATTCCGTGCCGGTGTTTCTTATCTCACTCAAGGCGGGCGGCGTCGGTCTCAATCTCACCGGGGCGGACACCGTGGTGCATTTCGATCCGTGGTGGAACCCGGCGGTGGAGGACCAGGCGACGGACCGGGCGCACCGGATCGGACAGACCCGGGTGGTGACCGGCTATAAGTTGATCACGCGCGGGACGGTGGAGGAGAAGATCCTGTCATTGCAGCAGAAGAAGCGCGGGTTGATCAACGCCATGTTGACGGGCGAGGATGCCTTCACCAACGCGCTCACCTGGGAGGAGATCCAGGAACTGCTGTCCTGAGCCAGCCGCCCTTCGGAGGGAAGAGTTACACGAATCCCACTTCCACCACGTTCGATTGGGGACTCGTATAATTGGTCCCTCCGAGCGGTTTCGGTCGCGGACTCGTATAACCCGTCCCTCCGGGCGTTCTCAATCGCGGCCTCGTCAGCCTGTACCAATTGGCCTCGGCTCCCGGCGTCTCCGCCACACCAGCCGCCCGGTGCCACGCCGCACGCGCAGAATCGCCCCTGGCATTCCGGTTCGCCCCCTTCTGGCCGCCTTTCAGGAGCCTCGGGGGACCCGTGAACTGACCCCGCCCCTCGGGTGTCCTCCATGAACACGATGAATGCCACCGGGACATCTACGGCGCCGACTCGATCCGCACGATTCGGGCATCCTTATTGTTTTCCCAGCCGGTCCCGAACTCGATCACATACAGTGCGCCGTCGGGGCCGAACTTGAGATCGATCGGCCGCCTGAAGGTGAGCCCGGGAGCGAAAAGCTGCATCCCCGCGCGCTCGCCGCTCTCATCCAGTTTCACGGCGATGATCCAGTTCCGCATCCATTCGTAAAGGAACAGGGTGTGGTCGTATTCGCCGGGCAGCTTGCGCTCCGACTTCAGCGCCGCGTCGAAGTAATAAACCGGACCCGCGGCGGCGGAACGACCCCCGCTGCCGAAGAGCGGGAACCGGGACGACTGCCCGGCCGGGTAGGACATCCAGGCCGGCTGCGCGGGCGGAAGCTCCTTCGGGCCGGTGTTGTTGGGTGAGAGGTTGAGCGGCCTGGCCGGGTCCTGCGCGGGACCGGAGGTTTTGGTGGCGAAGTCGTATTGGCGATAGGGTCGGTTGTCCGCGAGCAGGAAAGGCCAGCCGAAGTTGCCCGCCTGCCGGGTGCGATTGAATTCGTCAAAGCCCGCCGGACCCCGCTCCTCCAGCGGCACCGGTGCGTCCGGCCCCACGTCGCCGAAATAGAGGGTGCCGGTCTTCCGATCCACCGCGAAGCGCCAGGGATTGCGACACCCCATCACGTAGATTTCGGGTCGCGTTTTCGGGGTGCCGGGCGGAAAAAGGTTGCCGGCCGGAATTGTCGCCGTGCCGTCGGGCTCGGGATGAATCCGCAGGATTTTGCCCCGCAGATCGTTGGCATTGCCCGCTGAGCGGGCCGAATCGAAGAGCCTGCGGCCTTCCCGGTAGTCGGTCGGCGCAAAGGCGTCGGACTCGAAACCCACAGTGTTGTCGCCCGTGGCGATGTAGAGGTTTCCCGATCCATCAAAGCCGAGACCGCCCGCATAGTGGCAGCATACCTCGAGGTCCACCGGAACGGTCAGCAGGATCTTTTCCGCGGTCAGTTCGGCGGGTGTGCCCGCCAGTGCGAGACGGGAGACCCGGAACTCGTGGCCGGCTCTCGGCGAATAATAGACGTAAACCCCGTGGTTGCGGTCGAAGGCAGGATCCACCGCCAAACCCAGCAGGCCCGCCTCCCAGGCCCCGCCGGTGGCCGGTGTGGAGCTGTTGGCGCGCACCTCGACTTCCCGGTTCCAGACCACGGACGACGTCTGGGTGTCCGGGCTCCACAGCTTCACCCTGCCCCCGCGTTCGGCGTAAAGAATGCGTCCGTCCGCCAACACTTCGAATTGCATCGGATTCTCACAATCGGTGACGAGGACCGTCTTCTGAAGGCCGGCCGCGTTCGCGCCAAGCAGAAACATCGAGGTTGCAAACGCGATGCAGGACACGGAACGCAGAATGTGGGCGGGGGGGTTCATTTGATTTAGTGAGACCATGGGGAAACCCGGGCGGCGGTGGCAAGAGTTGCGGGAAGTGCCGGTGCGCGCAGTCAGTGGGAGTCGGCGATCTTGTAGCCCAGCACCGTAAGCATCTTTTCCGCGTATCGTTTTCCCAGCTCCCGGGAACCGGCCGGATTGAAATGCAGCCTGTCCGGGTGGCAGGTGCAACCGGCGGAGGAAACAACATGGGAATTGGGCAGCGTCTGGGGCAGCCTGGCCATGATCTGGTTGAAGCCGGCACACTTTCCTTCCTGGTCCGCGTTGACGGTTTCACCGGCCAGCAGCGGCACTTCCCCGGCCTTCAGGTTCAGGTCTTTCATGAGATTGTCGTAGATCCCCTTCACCTTTTCCGACCATTCCTGGTCGCCCGGATTGGACTCACCCTGATGCAGCAGGATGCCTTTGATCACTCCGAACACATAGCGGGTGGCATTCCGGGGGGACCCGGTCCTCGCGGTGCATCCTGCCGTGGTCCATAGAAGCAACCAAACCAGCAGCAAGCATCCAGATGTCGTCCTCATGAAGGTTGATTTGGCCGGGCGCGCAGGGCGGCGATCTCACCGAAAACACAGGATGCTACGGCAGTTTCGGCGGGTCGGCAGTGCCGACACCGACGACCGATTCGAAGGCGGGTTTCGGGTGGTTGTTGCCGTCGAACAGGAGCGGACTGCCGTTGGCTCGCCAGGAGACGGCGTCATTCACGCCCCAAAACGTGACCAGCTTCACACAGTCGCGGTGTTTGACGAACGCACGAAAGACTCCCGCATAGGCGTCAGCCAGTTTTCGGTCGGCATCGCTCACCAAGCCGCCCTGAGTGGTGGCGGCGTTGGCGGCGACGTCGGCACCCGTGCCCCGCTGGCCGCCTTGGGCGCTGTTCACGTCCAGTTCGGTGATGTGGATGGGCAGCCCAAGGGTTTTCATTTCGGTGAGGGCCTGGTCCATGGTCTCGAAGGAGGTCGCAACATTGAGGTGGGCCTGCGAACCGATGGCATGGACCGGCACTTTCTGTGCCTGCAACTCCCTGATCAGGGTGGCGAGCTTCCGGCGCTTCACCGGATTCTCCAGCCCGTAGTCGTTGTAGCGGAGGATCGCGTCCGGGTCGGCCTCGTGGGCGAATTGAAACGCCTTGGCGACGAAGTCCGGCCCGATGATCTCGGACCAGAGCGAGCTGCGCAGGACGTTGGTGGTGGCGCCGTCGGACAGCGCCTCGTTCACGACGTCCCAGACCTTGACCTTTCCCTTGTAGCGGCCGACGACCGTGTGGATGTGGTCGCGCATCCGTTGGAGCAGTTCCTCGCGGGACGCGCGCGGGCCGTCATAGCGACCGAAGCCGCCGCCGAAGGCTGGGCCCGGTCCCCGCCCAACCCGGTTCGTTCCGAGAGCATTCGTGCCCGCTGCGGCCACGGGCGGGGCGTTGGTGACGACGGGCGGCGGATTCGTGCCGGCAAACACCCAGTTCGGCGTCTGGCTGTGCCACACGAGCGTATGGCCGACGATTTCCATCCGGTTGCCCAGGCCGAAACTCACGAAGGCGTCGGCCGGCCCGAAATCGTAGCCGTCGGCTCCTTCCCGCGGATGAATGAGCTGCCACTTCATGTCGTTCTCCGCCGTGATCTGATTGAACTGCGTCTGGGTGAGCGCCCGGTCGCTGCTGACCAGTTCTGCGGAACGGCGAAAAGACGGTGTGCCCGACACGATGCTCCGATTGACAGCAACGCCGACTGGGAAGTGTTTTTGGTAGGCGTCCTTGAGAGTGGGGGTGTCGGCAGACCCAGCCGCCACGCCGGCCGCAAACAGCAGTGCCGTGAGGAGCCTGCCCCGGAGGCGGTGTTTCGAGTCAGGAAGATTCACTCTTTGCCGTTGTTGCGAAGTTTACGTCCCCATTCGGTGGGGCGGCACTTGATCCGGACCCGTTGCAACCTCCCGCCACGACCGGCGCCGGGAATGCCGCCACGCGCCAGACTTCAGGGGGACAATTTGATTTTAAGGTTCTTCAGCGGAGCCCCGGACTTGTCCGTCAGGCGCATGGCTCCCTGCCAACTGTTCTGCTCATTGATGATCTTGAACACGATGTCGTTGACCCCCTGCTTCAGCGTGACCTTCCCTTTGTCCGCATCGAGGATGAGGGGGCGTGCCTCGGTGAACGCGTAGATGTCCACGCCGTTGAAGTAGATGCGCCCCTGATCGTTGCTGCCCACCGCCATGATCACGTCGGGGATTTCCCGGTCGCACTCGACGTAGGTGACCATGAAGCCGACACAGTGGTCGTTCTGGGACTTCAGGACGGCATTGAAATCAAAGTGATTGGTCGGGGCGGTGATGTGCTTCCAGGTGAGTTGCCTGCCGTTGATCGCAGTCAGGTCCCCGTCCCTGGGCTTCAGGGCGGCTTCGCCCTTGATCTGTTCCGTGAGGATCAGATCAGCGGCACCGGCTGCCTCGGGCAGGGCGACCGGGGCGAGCATGAGCCAGTCGCGAATGTATCCCTCCGGGTCGGGGCTGGTGGTGTCGGCCGCACCGGCCTTCGACAGCGACAGCACCCACAGGGCCAACGGGGCAAAGGCGAACAATAACCTCTTCATGATCATTCGTAGGTTTCAGCCTTCCGCACCGGAACCGTTATCCCATCTTTCGGTGGTGTGGTCAGCGTGTAAAGGTACGCGAGAATGTCCTCCAATTCCTGCTCTTTGAGCAAGGTGCCAAGGGGCGGCATGGGTGAAATCGGGAGGTTTTCAAATCCCTTTGCCATTTTCGCATTGGGATCCATGAGGCTTTCCAAGATGTAAGCCTTGTCCCCGCGGACGGCGATGCCATCGAGAATGGGTCCGACGTCGCCGCCCCTGCCGCCCACGGTGTGGCAGGCCGCACAAGCCGCCGTGGGGCCGGTGAAGAAAAGCTCCTCACCGCGCTTGGGATCTCCGGCCACAACCTTCACCTTGTCCTCTCCGACACCGGACACCTTATGGATGCGGCCCAACAGGGTGATGGAATCGTTCAGAAACGGATCACTGTTGTTGACGGCGGTGCGCGGCAACTGGGCGACGACCGTCTGAATCTCGGGGATCGTGGGAAACTCCAGCAACTTCACGAAGGCAGCCTGGCGCGTCAGAAGGTCCGGGTCCTGAATCACCGGGCTGCTGAAGAACAACCGTCGTCCGGCCTCGTTCGCCGGCAGCGCGCGAATGGCGTTTCGACGCAAGCCCGCATCCTTGGCCAGAAGCGCCGATTGATGGGTGTCCTTGTCGAGGGCGCCGAGGCCCGCGAGGGACCACAGGGCGTGGATCGCACCGGTGCCACCGGTGCCGGATCGCACGCGCTTCCTCAGCGCCGGAGCGGCGTCCGTCATCTTGTTGTCCACGATCAAGCCCTGGGCCGTGAGGCTCCAGAATTGGTTGCCGCTGTCGAGCGCCGCAACCACTTCGGGGGACTTGGCCTGGGCGAGGGATTTCACGGAACTCCTGGGTCCGTCCTTCCAGACCACGCGATAGATGCGGCCATGGGATTGGTCGCGCAGATTGTTCTCCGTCTCGTAGGCGCCGCCACGCCCGGTCGTGGCTTGCACGCCGGCCGACTGGAGGCTTGGAGTCGGGTTGTGCTGGATGATGAAGCTGTAGAAATCGATCACCCAGATCGCGCCGTCCGGTCCGACATCGGCGAAGATCGGCGACATCCATTCGTCGGTGCTGGCGAGGAGGTTGCCGCCGTCGCCCGCCTTGTAGCCGCCGCCGTCGGGCTGAATATCCATGATGCCGATGAGCTTGGCGGTCGGCTCCGCCACCAACGCCTTGCCTTGCAGGCGCGGGGGCAACGCATCGCTGACCATGAAGGCATGACCCGCGGCGGCCGTGTAGCCGCCGAAATTGTCCACCATGCGGACATTGGGGGTGTTGGGATGCATGCGCAGGCCGGGAGCGAGCGACTTGGCCGACTGCAGCCGGCGAACGTTCGCAGCCGGTGCATCACTCGCGTTGTCCGGACCGAGCCGGTAGCCGGGGCGAAAACCGCCACCGCCACCGCCACCGCCACCGCCACCGCCACCGCCACCACCTCCCCGCCGGCCGAACCCCGGTTGCGTCGGGTTCAGGATGTGCGCGGGCAGACTGCCGTAAAAGGTCGGGTGCCCGTTGGCCGTCGAACCGAAGACATCGCCCTGGGCATTGAGGCCAAAGCCCCATGTGTTGTTGTTGAACTGATGCAGGAATTCCAAGGTGGAACCATCCGGCTTGAAACGGAAAATGCCCTGACCGAACTGGAGTTCCTTTCCGCCGACGTTGCCACGGAAGTTCGAGTAGCCCACGGCGCCGTACAGCCAGTTGTCGAAGCCGCGACCGAGATTGCCCTGCATCGCATGGGTGTCGCCGGTGCCCCAGCCCGGCAGGATGACCTCGCGCACGTCGGCCTTGCCGTCCCCATCCGTGTCCTTGAGGAACAGCATGTGGCGCGCTTCCGACACCATGATGCCGCCGTTCACGAACACGAGCGAAGTGGCGAGGTTCAACTTGTCGGCGAATACGGTGAACTTGTCCGCTTTGCCATCGCCGTCCGTGTCCTCGCAAATCTTGATGTCGTCATGACCCGGCTCACCTTCGGGAAGGAGCCCGTGGGGATAGTCGCGCGCCTCGACCACCCAGGCGCGTCCGCGTTCATCCCAAGCCATGAAGATCGGCTTCACGACATCCGGTTCGGCCACGAAGAGTTGCAGATCAAAATCCGCCGGCACCTGCGTGTAACGCATGCTGTCCCTCGGAGACAGCGGCGCCTGGTATTTCACGGGCTCGGTGCGTCGCTCATAGTTCGGGACCTCACCCGGCAACCGCTGCAAGGGTGGACGCGAGACGGTTGAAGCCTCCCAATCGGCTTTCGCTTTCCTGCTGATGGATCCGAGCACGGCTTCCCGGAGGACTCCATCCGCCGGACGCCGGCCGTCGGCGTACTTGACCAGGCCGTTGCCGGCGCCTTGGAAAGCGGCGAGCAGCTTCTGCCGGTCCGGACCGATTTCGGCATCGGGCAGCACCTGTACGACGGCGTCAAAGTGCTTCAAATACGCTTCCGTGAGGTCGGTGACATCGGCGCGATGATCGAAGTAAATCGCCTCCGGCGCCAGGGTTTGACCCGGCAGATAAACGTAGTTCGTCCGGGAGCCGGCACCATTGCCAAACCCGCCGCCACCGGGGCCACGAGGCCCACCGCCCGTGCCGTCCTGGCCGAGATAGAGGACATGAATCGGACGATCCGGTGCGTCCGCGGCGAACGAGTTGAGGGCCATAAACCCTCCCGTCAGGAACGTCAGAATCTGTTTCGGGTTCTTCATGGATCATTTGCCGGTCGGAGTGAAGATCAGTTGTGAGAACTGAAACAGAGCCTTCTTCCAGTGATGAAAGTCATGGGCATGCTCGTCCACGTGCCAGATGTGCGGGACGTTCTTCTCCTTGAGGTGGGCGTGGACGCCCTGGCTGATGCGGATCAGGCCGTCCTTGTTGCCGCTGGAGAGGTAAAGGAGTTTCAACTGTGCCCTCGCCTTGTCCGGGTCGGGGACAAGTTCCGAAGCCGGCTTGGTGTTCGGCGCGGACGAGAAGCCGCCGATCCACGCGAAGGTGTCGAGGTTGGCCAGGCCGAAATTCAGCGACTGCCCGCCGCCCATGGAGAGTCCGGCGAGTGCCCGGCTCTCGCGGTCCGTCTTCACGGAATAGTTCGCCTGGATGAACGGGATGAGGCTGCCGAGCAGGTCCTTGTCAAAAACACCGAACGCGGGTGCGGTCGCCATGGCGTTGGGGCCGGGGCGGTCGTCGGGCTGCGCACGGCCATTGGGCATGACGATGATCATCGGCACGGCCTTCTTGTCCGCGATAAGGTTGTCGAGAATGACGTTGGGCTGGCCGCCGCGGCGCCATTCCTCCTCGTCGCCACCAATTCCGTGCAACAGGTAGAGCACGGGATACTTCGTGTCGGCGGAATAGCCGGGTGGCGTATAGACCACCACCTTGCGCTTGTTGCCGACCGACTTGGATTCGTATTCGACCGTATCCAGTTTGCCGTGCGGGATGCCATCGCGCGCCTGGTCGAAACCCTCGGGCACGGGCGGGAAGGCCGCCTTGTCATCCGGGCCCAGCGTGATCGGGCCGCCAAATCCGCCGCGACCACCGCCCGGACGGTCGCCCGCCTGGGGACTCGGGGCCGCCGGTGCGGTTGGCGCCGCGGCTGCGACCCGGGTGGCCTCGAACTCCTGGGTCGCGAGGTCGCCCACCTTCCGGGTGAACCTGATCGTCTTGTCGCCCACCTTGCCGGTGTATTCGACCCGCACTTCATTCTCCCGGATCGTGCGCATCTCGACGAAGGTAAGCGCGTCACCGTCAAGCTTCGGCTCCTTGAACTCCACGTCTCGTTTCTGCTCGTTCACCTCGGCAGTGCCCTTGGCGGTCAGCTTCCCGTCCTTCACCTGGAAGTCGAAAAGGTATTTCTGCCGCCCGATCTGCGAGTCGAATTCCGCCTGCCATTGCCCGGCCGGTCCGGCCGCCTGGGCGCCCGCCGTTTCGCGTCGGGCCACCATTTCCTCGGTGGCGAAGTCGCCAACCTTGCGGGTGAACTTGATCTCGTCGCCCGCCAACTTGCCGGTATAGTTGATGTTGATCGCGTTTCCCTGAAACTCGAACGTCTCAACAAAAGTGACCACATCGCCGACCAGCTTGCCGTCCTTGATTTCCACGGTCCGCCGGTTCTCGCCGTTGATGTCGCCGGTCGCCTTGCCGGTGACCTTCTCCCCCTCGGCTTTCAGCTCGTAGAGGTAGGACTGTTTGCCAGGTTGCGTGTCGAATACCGCCTTCCATTTGCCGGTGAGCCCGGCGGCATGGGTGAGCCATCCGGACATCAAGATCACGCTGCCAATCAAGGTCATTGCACGTTTCATGGGGACTGCCTTTTGCTGGGGTTATGGGTGCCTTCGAACGGTCGTCCGCCGGGAGGGGTTGGGAGGATCGTGGGAAAATGTCCGGGGTGTCGGCCCGGTTTCAGGGCTTGAACAGCAGCGGCGCAAACTCCCGCAGGCTGCGTCGCCACGACTGCCACTCATGGGCGGTGTCGGGAGACACATAAAAGTGACTGTTGATGCCCGCCGCCTGGAGTGCCTCGACGTTCGCCTTAGGATCGCCGCCGCGGTTGTTGCCCAGCTCCCGGCTGCCGTAGCTGACGAAAACCAGCTTGTTCCTGGCCTTGAACGCAGCCATGTCGGTGATGTTGGTCACCGCGATGCTGCCGCCGCTGAAAAGTCCGATGTGTGAGAACACGTCGAGGTTCCTGAGGGTGATGGTCTTGGTCTCCATTCCGCCCATGGAGAGGCCGGCCATGGCCCGGTTGGGTTGATCCGGCAACGTGCGGAAGTTGGAGTCAATGAAGGGGATCAGCTCCCTGACAAGCACCGTCTCGAAAGGGCCGATGTCGAAGTTTCTGAGTCCGCCCATCTGGGTCTCGTTCGTCATGCCGTAGATCATCACGATGATGAACGGCCTGGCCTTGGTCTCCGCAATCAGGTTGTCCATGATCTCGCGCGTGCGGCCCTGGGCGCCCCAGCCGTATTCGTTTTCGCCCCAGCCGTGCTGGAGATAAAGGACCGGATAACGCCTGTCCGGGCTTTGATCGTAGCCGGGCGGCGTGTAAACAAACGCGCGCCGCATCGAGGCGCTGCTCTTCGATTCAAAGAACAGCTCCCGCAGTTGGCCCTGCGGCACGTGCTTGAGGGCGTAAAAATCCGAGTCCTTCGCCGGCACTTCGACGGCACTGCCCCAGCGCTGGGCGCCGAAGAACATCAGGCTGTTCGGATCCGGGACCTCCGCCCCGTCAATCTTGAGCAGGTAATAGTGAAAGCCTTCGTCGAGCGGCCGCGTATAGCCATACCAGGCTCCGTCCTCCCCCTTCGTGAAAGGGCTGCCGTCCCGGAAAGTAACGCCGACGCTCTGCGCATTGGTCGCAACGATCCGGAATTTGACGCGACCTTCCGAATTCACCTTCGGAAACTCCCTGCCCGGCTGGTTGGAGGAGGCGGGTTTCCAATCGTCAGCCGGGGCATTGGTCTGGGCGGAGCCAAGCTGGCAGGCCAGAATTTGAAGGAGCACGAGGATCTGGAGTTTCTTTTTCATGACCACGGGATGTGTTGGGTGACCGGGGAGAGAGGGGGTTGGTTTCAGTCCTGCGCCGGGGCGGGAGGATCGGACTGCGGTTTGCCGTCGGTATAGAGAGCCTGGACTTCGGCATCGCTGAGCGCCCGACCGAACAGGCAGAACTCGTCCATCACCCCGCTGAAATTGCGGCTCAGAAACGGGTCGTTGCCCGGGAAGCCGACCGGATTCCAGTTGCCGATTTCGGCCGCGCCCAACTGGTAGGGAGGACCGAAATGCATCTCGTGGCGGCTGACCGCCTGGCCGTTCACATAATGGACCACCCGCCGGGCCCGGCCGTCGAGCACCACGGCGAGATGCGTCCAGATGCCGAACTGGTCCACGGTCATCACGGGCGGGCTTGCGAATATTTGGTGGCTTCCCTTGGCACCGATCACGGTCAGCCCCAGAACGCCGTCGTGGCGGACCACCCAGTGCAGCGTTCCGGGGGCGAATCCGTCGGACATGAACAGCGAGTTTATCTGCCGGTCCAGCCCTTGCACCCGCACCCACGAGGCCAGGGTCACCGAGTCGCAGGTGCCGGGCATGCTCAGCCGGATGCGGTCGCTGACACCGCGGAACTCCAACGCCGGCTTTGTCGCCCAGCGGCCTTCCAGCCACTGGCAGCCCACCACGGCCGCATCGGGCAATCGGGGGTTCAACGCCCCGGAGTTGGGCAGGCGCCAGATGCCGGAACCGCCCTGTTCGAAGTCGAGATGGACCCACAGGGATTCGTCGCGGTTCCATCGCCGGTTCGCCGACCGCCATTGATCGTACCGCAGCGCGTCGGCCGCCACCGACCGCGACTGAAGTTCAAACAGGGAGGCGAACCCGGCCGGATCGGCAGCGATCAGACGCGGCGCAGCCGTGCCCTCCAAGACCGCCCCCCGGCCTTCGGAAAGGTTCTGGTTCGTCGCCCCGGTCGCCCCCGTCGCCGGGCGGAATTCAACCCGGCCTGCGAAGACATGCAGTTCGGCGCGCTCGACACCGATCTTCAGCCCGAAGGCCGTTCCCAGATCCGTCACTTCCACCCGCGGGGACGAGACCCGGAAGCCCCGGGCCTGGGGTGGGACCTCGGCGGTCAGCTTGCCGGCGGTGCAAATCGCCGCACCCGACGAAACGAGCTGGAGTTCGGCCGGACCTTCGATCACCACCCGGGCACCGTTGTAAAACACGACCTGCGCCAACCCGGACTCCAGGCGCAGCCGGCCGGGTTCGAGCGGAGCGCCCAGGCGCGGAATCCGGTCGGCCGGATTCCACCGCGCATTCACGGCCCGGTTCAACAGAGCCACGGCGCGGCGGCCATCCCCCTGCCGGGAACCGGCGAAATGCCAGACCAGTCCGCCCCCCAGCAAGAGGATGATGCTGGCGGCCAACGCCACCTGCCAATGCCAGGGCCATTGCCACGGACGCCCCCTGACGCTCCGCGAAACCGGTCCACACCGGCCCCACACGGTTTCAAGGGACGGCACTTCCCCCCTGGTTTCCAAGACCGGCGTTGATGCGTCACTTGGGAACAGGTCCGGATCGGACGCCAATCGGGAATGGAGTTCAACGCGGAGGAGGTATTCGTCCCGGGCGGCCGGATCACGGAGCAGAAGTTCGTGGAAGTCCCGCACCTGTTCGTCCGTGGCGTGGCCCTCGCAAATCGCGGCCACCGCCTCGTCAAAACCACGGGGAGGGAACGCGGGACTCACGACCCACCCCCTTCCGGCTCCGGCGCATTTTCGATACACGCCTGCAGCGTCTGCCGGATGCGCTGCAACGCCTTGTAGGTCGCGGCCACGGAACGGCCTGATTCCTGGGCCAGTTGGGAAATCCCGGTGCGGCGATAATAGTAGCCCTCCACGAGCGCACGCTGATTGTCCGGCAGCCGGCCGAGACAGCCGTCCAAGCGTCCCAGCTTGGCCTCGAATTCGGGACGAAGTTCCTCGCGACGGCGGGCCAGTTCCTCCGCCAGCCCATTCTCCAACAGTGCCCGCCAACGCTGGTGCCGTTCCATCCATTGCCGCGCCTTGTTCAGGGCAAACCGGCATGCCCAGGGTGTGAACGGCTGGGACGGATCGTAGGCGTCGAACTTCTCCCAGAGCGCCACCGCCGTCTGCTGCACGATGTCCTCCGCATCGGCGACATTGGGAACCAACGCCGCCACGTAGCGGAAGACCTCCCGCTCGCTCCGCAGAAACAACGAAAGGAACCGCTGCTGGGCAGCGGCCCGGTCGTGCTTTTCACGGGGTGTTTCCGAGGACATGCGGGGGGCTTCACACCTACTTCCGGCGAATCCCGGATTTTGGACACTGAATTTTTTCCAAGTTCACGGAACGACGGGGCGATGCTGGGTGAATCCGTTGCCATCCCTTCCACGTTGGGGGCGGTCCCAACGTTTCAGCTCGTCGCACCCCTGGGACGTCCACAGGACCCCGGGGACAAACGGGTCCGCGTCACGGCGCCAGTCTCGGTGTCCGGGCAATATCCTTTCTGGCATTCGTGCCTTTCCACTCACAGCAACCGATACGCGGCCGCCTCCTGGGAATTGCGGACGTACAGGCGGTCGCCAATAAGCACCGGATGGTTCCAGGTCTTGCCTTCCAGCGCCTGGAAGGAGGCGAGTTCGCGGTGTCCGCCCGGATCGGCGGCGACCAGCACCACCTGTCCCTGTTCGGATAGGAGGTCCAAAGTTCCTCCGCGGCGTACCGCCCATTGTCCTTCCGAAGCCGGATCGCACGCGTGCCCATGTTCATGCCGGTGGGGAGGAGAACGGTGTCGGTTCCCACGACATGCGGCTGCACCGCCCGGTATTGCGCGATCTTCCACTCGTAATCGAGCCGCGTCCGACCATCAGCCGGGTCGAGCACCAACAGGCCGGAACTGGCGAGCATCAGGAGGGAATCCTCGCCGAGGAGGTTGTTCATTTGCGGCGACCCATACGAATTCTCGGCGCAGGGGACGGACCAGCGGAGTTCGCCGGAAGCGCTCTCGAATGCGAGCAATCCCTTCACCCCGGCACCGCCGGCATAAACCACGACCAACGGCCCCACCACCAGGGGCGAGGAGGAAAATCCCCACAGCGGCACCTTGATACCGGCAACCTGGGTCAGCTCTTTCTTCCATACGATTTCACCCGTGACCGGGTTGAGCCGCAGCAGTGCCCCGGCGCTGCCGTCTCGCGCGTGGCCAGCATCGTGTCCTCCGCGCTGGGTTTCCAACGCGGATGAAAGGAGAACTGGTAATCCCCGGTCATGCCGTCGTTACGCAGGAGCATCGACACGGAGAATCCGCCCAGCGCCAGCAACACCGCCGTCCCGGAACGCACCGCGGGGGACGATCTCCGGAACAATGCGGCGGTGAACGCGAAAAGGAGGAAGCCATCGGGAGGGTGAGATACGTCGTCCCGGGTCCGCGCAGGGTGGGATGGACGAGGGCCACGACGATCGCGGCGCCCGCGACCAAGCCTAGGAAACCGAACACCCGTTCGCGCCAGGTCGCCCTGCTGGCCGCCAGCCACCAGATCACCAAAAGCAGGCAGCTCAACAGGGCCCGAAAACCGCCACCATCCAGTATTGCGCGGCCCTGTCCGGCAGGAAGCCCGGGCCAAACCGTGCCGCCAGCATCAGCAGTGCGAGGAGAACCGCCGGCCAGGCCCGGAGCGGGTGGAACGGTTTGGGGGCGCCATCCGGGACACCGGGTCTGGCCTCCGATGCGTCCGGCGTCCTCGTGCTGATCCTGGCGTCCTGGCGTCCTGGCGTCCTGGCGTACCACGCGTCGCTCCCGGTCCCTCTCTCCCCGCGAGGAACGAGTGGGGAGAGAGTCGGAGAGAGGGGTCGGCCTTCCCGCATCGCAGGGGGCATTTGGGGGCGGGCTCACCTACTTCGTCACTACTATAGATCTGACCCCGTTGCCCTCCGAAGGCCGCCGGTGCCAAAGCCGGCAAGTCGGCTGGGAAAGCATTGAGCCAGGAACAGGCAGAGAAGGTCTTGGGCGCTTTGGGGTCCACCTTCATCATGGGCGAGTTCAGGAAACAGGTGGGCAAGTCGTTCCCGGGATACTCCATGAAGGGCTCCCTCGACCTGCTGGCGGGAAAGATCAAGGCCACCGGCGGGAAGGCGATGGGGACGAAGTACAAGAAGGTGTGATGGACGGTCGGGGATGCCTGCGATTCTGTCTGCCGGGGAAGCGGGGTTCGCCTTGGCGTCGGGTGGCACGGTTCGTTGCCAGCAGGTGACCACCGGCTGTAGTGAGCTGAGGCCTCCAGTAAGGGAATGCCCACATCTGGTGATTCAATGGTGCCACGAGGCATCCTGGAGCGATTGCGGGGCGTTCTGCCGGGTGAGCGGGTGTGCGGCAATCGACCGAATTCTACTCGACCTCCTTTTTCTTTGGCTATCATCCGAATGTTTGGGAAGTTGGCGGATGCTCCGATTCCTGACCGTTCCACTGGAGATGATCGTTGGTGTTGGGCTGGCGTTGTTGGCGCTGTGGGTCTGGCACAGGCGGAAGGTCCTCGAACCCCAACGAAACCGCTGCTCTCCGGTCAAGGGCGGGCTATTGCGGCCTCCAGGCCATTCGCTTGCTGGACGGATTGAAGATCTCAACTGGCGCCTTCTTGTCGGAATCCTCGCAGTTGTGGTGGGTTTCATGGCGGTGGCATTCAGTTTTGGCACGACCTTGATGCTCGGGATAGCAGTAGTTCACGACA
>JANYCC010000137.1 GCA_025360495.1 Verrucomicrobiota bacterium
GTCCACGACGCGGGAGAGGCAATGGTAGAAGCCCACCGGCCGCTCCGGGGAGACCTTGAGGCGTGACTGTCGCATGGACCGACCCTGCCACCCCGTCCAATCACCGTCACGATCATTCGACTAAGGACCTGTCCCTTTGTATGACGGTCCCTTTGTATGACGTCGTCCATTTGTCTGACGTCCGGTTGAAGATGGGGGACTTTTGGAGTTTTCGGGTGGCGGTCCCAAAGGTCGACCGTGGCACTTTCGCCCTGAGAACAGGGCCCCGCGGCGCAAGGGCATCACGATGACGGGGTACACCGGCGAAATAAGGCCCGGCCGGTTCTGCTTTCTTTCCCCACTGCTTTCTTTCCCCAAGGAGGCGGGGATCGGACTCACCCCAGCAGGCGACCCACCAGCGCACTGATCGCCCGGCCATCCGCCCGGCCGGCTGCAGCGGCGGTCGCCGCTTTCATCACCAAGCCCATGTCCTTCTTTGAGGTGGCGCCCGTGTCGATGATCGCCTTTTTCACCAAAGCCTCGACTTCCACTTCGGTCAGCGCCGTGGGCAGGAATCCCTCGATCACTCGGAGTTCCAATTTTTCCTGTGCCGCGAGTTCGCTCCGGCCCGCCTTCTCATACTCGGTGATGGAGTCCTTCCGCTTCTTGGCCTCCTTCATCAGGACGGCCAGGACGTCCGCATCCGGCAAAGAATCGACCTTCTTCTCGATCTGCAGGTAGCCGAGCGCGGATTTGACCAGACGAAGCGTCGCGGTGCGGTCGACATCGCGGGCAAGCATGGCCTGCTTGAGGCCATCGGTGATCTGTTGTTGGAGGCTCATGAACCGGATGCCTGACGTTTGCGGAGTTGGTCGCGGACCCGGGCGGCCCGCTCGTAGTCTTCCACCCGGATCGCCTCGGCCAGGTCGCGCTCCAGTTTTTCAACCTCGCTGACCGGCCGACGGGACCGCACCTGGCCGAACCAATCCCGAAGCGAGGCGAGCTCGGGACTGTTCTCCATCAGGTCGGTCCGTTCATTTTCGTTATAAAAGCGTTCCAACTCGGCGATGCCGTCACTCACCAGGAGCAAGGCCTCGTCGAAGCGATCCTGCTTGAGTGCCGCCGTGCCACGGGCGCGCGTGCGCATCATGAGCAATTGTGGGATGAACTGGAGCAGCGACCAGGCGACCTCTTCGCTCGGGGCATACTGGGCCACAAATTCAAAAACTGCGAGGTTCCGCTCACAATCCAGCTCCACCGCCGCAAAATCCTCCAATTGGAACAGGCAGATATAGCGGTGGTGGTACTGGATGCTCTCCTGCTGGAGCTTGCCGCACTCCTCCGGGACGAGCTCGAATTCCTCGTCCGCCCCGGCGTGTTCGGCACGATGCCGCTGAAGCCGGGTTTGCATCACATGATACCACGATTCCTGACCCAGCGGTCGCTTGCCATCCGGTCGGCCCACCGCGTTCATCTGGAGCACCCCCAGATCGACCCGCAGTTGGATCTTTTGCTGGCCGTCGCGGCCCTTGAACCGCCGCGCCGCCACCTGTCCGGGCTGGTAAGGCCAGGACTGCAGGAGTCGTGTCAGGTCGTAGTTCATCGCGGTGCGAAAGTGGCAACCCCCCCCGGGCAAGTCAACGCACCGGGCGAAGAACGCACAAACCGCTTGCTGATCGCAAGACCAGAAGTTCACCCCCTTTCAGGCTCCCATCCTCCAACTTCGACCTCCAGTGCTCCCGCGGCACTGGATTCCGACGTCGACTTCCCCAATGCTCCCGGCCACGGGCGATCGACGCCCATGCCATGGCGTCCCTCCCACCCCTACCCAAATCGATGCGGGCCGTCGTCTACCGCGGCATCAATGACCTCCGCCTCGAGACCCTCCCGGTCCCCCGGATCACTTCCGCGGAAATCCTCGTGCGCGTCGCCGCCTGCGGAGTCTGCCCCACCGACATCAAGAAAGTGGTCCAAGGCACCGTCTCACCACCCCGGATTTTCGGCCATGAAACCGCGGGCACCATCGTGAAAATCGGGGCCCGGGTCCGCACTTTCCGGGTCGGCGACCGCGTTGGCTTGCACCACCACGTGCCGTGCCTCGACTGCCATTTCTGCCGGCATCGCGCCTTCGCCCAGTGCGCCACCTACAAGCGCACCGGGATCACCGCCGGGTTCGAACCCGCCGGCGGAGGGTATGCGGAATACGTCCGGGTCCTGCCCTTCTGCCTCCCAGGCGTTGTGAGAATCCCCCGCGCGAACACCTTCGCCGAGGGCGCTCTGCTCGAACCCGTCAACACCGTCCTCAAGGCCATCCGCCAACTCCCCCTGCTGCCGGGCGACACGGTGTCGGTCGCCGGTCAGGGTCCCATCGGCCTCATGTTCACCCGCCTGCTGAGCTTGGCGGGCATGCGCGTCCTAGCCACCGACCTTCTCGAAAACCGAAGATTCCTCGCCCGCAGGTTTGGAGCGTGGCGCACCCTCGACGCCGCCCGGCCGGATCTGGTGGAGGAACTGCGCCGGTGCACCCGTGGCCGGGGGGTCGATGCCGCGGTCGTCGCCGTGCCGGTCGATGCCGCGGTGGGCCAGGCTCAGGCGGCGGTCCGCGGGGGCGGCACCACCCTGCTCTTCGCCCACACCGTCCGCGGGCATCTCACCCCGATCGATCTCGGTGCGGTGTGTGTGGATGAGAAGGGCATTTCAGGGAGCTATTCCTCCGATTTCACCCTCCAACGCGAGGTTGCCCGATGGGTGTTCGGCCGCAAATTCGACGTGCGCCCCTTGATCACGCACGAATTCCCACTGGAACGGACGGCCGAGGCGATCGCCCTGGCGCAACGACCCACCCCGGCTTCATTGAAGATCCTGGTCCGGCACGACGCCCTCCTGGCATCGACAGGCTGAACCGGGTCAAACCGGGTCAAACCGGCTCAAACCGGGTCATCGGAAAGGGGCGCACCCGCTCCGTTGCCCCTCCCCCCGTCCGGTTCTCCTCAACGTCGGATTTCAAAGGATCGGGGAAGGTGCCTGACCCCGGAAGGCGCGGGCGGCGGCGAGTCGCTCCACATCGGGGATGAGGCCATCCCCGGAAGGTGGGGGCAAAGGCCGGCCGGTGGCGTTGAGATCCTCGATGAGCCCGGTGTGGATGAGTTGGGCATCCCGGGCGTTCAAGTGAGGGGGCCGGCCCGTCCGGTGATGGGCAAGCAGGTTTTCCAAGATCGGAATCATGGTTAGGAATCGGGGTTGCGAGAACAACCGTCAAGCGGTCCCTCAGGATTCGGAATGAGGCATTGCCCCGAGCGTCACAACGGTGATACCAACGCCTCCCAAGTCATACCTCGCGCCCCGTGACCTGGCGACTGACCCGGCCCATTCCGGGAAGGAACCCACCGGATCAGGCGATGTCACCCCGGGAAGATGAATGCCCCGACCCCTGAAACTGCAGTCGCCGTCACCTTCACCGAGGCGACGGCGGCCGAGGCTCTGGAGATCGCCACGCTGGAGACCGCCGTCGCGGAACAGATGAACCGCGATTTCGGTCCGGGCCACTGGTCCTTGCGCACCACCGAGCGGGCGGTCCTCCATGCCCTGCGCACGGCACGGGTCTTCGTGGCCCGGACGGGTCCCGACTTGGTGGCGACGCTCCGTCTGGCCACCCAGAAACCCTGGGCCATCGACAAATCCTTCTTCCACGAAAGCCGCCGCCCCCTTTACCTGACGGCGATGGCCGTCGCACCCGGACTCCAGCGCCGGGGCATCGGCCGGGCACTCCTCGCCGAAGCCCGGCGGATCGCCCGCGACTGGCCGGGCGACGCCCTGCGACTGGACGCCTACGATGACCCGTGCGGGGCGGGCGAATTCTATACCAAATGCGGATTCGAGGAAGTGGGACGGGCCACTTATCGGGGCACGCCGCTCATTTATTACGAGCTTCTCTTGTGACCCGGCCCGATGGGAGGCGAGACCATCCGGGCCCGGCCAATCCCACCGGGCCCATGCGGGCCGAAAGCGGCTGGTGATCAGTTCGCGCTCTCCAAAACCAGACCATAATACCGCTGGGTCTCTCCGAAGGTGTCATCCACCACCCTGCCCAACGCCTCCGTGGCGGCATAATCCGTGAGCGTTTGCCAGGACGCGCCCAAGGTGTCGCGATACAGGATGCGGTAATGCAATCCGGGCTGTGCCGGCCAGGTCAGCTGGAGTTGGCCCATCGCCCGGTCAAAATCCGCCGCCAATGACAGCGGCACGTTGAGCGCACCCGGCGTGGGCACATGAAGCTTCACATAAGGGGCATCGGTTCCATCGGGGGCACGCCCCTCACTGATGTCGGTGTCCTGGGCCCCGAAACTGACGCCGTCCACCAAACCGCCGTCCGGGGCGAACAGGCCGATTTCCTCCCCCTTCTTGTCCAGGTGGAAGTCGACGTGCAGGGGTTGACCCGGGGCGTTGGAGGCCGGTTGTTTGTCGGCCCAGACCAGGAGAAAGCCATGCGCCGGAACGACGGTTCCCGCCGGGATGATGAACCGGGTGATGCTGGTGATCGGGTTGGCCAACTGAAAGCCGGTGAGATCCACCACGGCGGCGCCGGGATTATATAATTCGAACCAGTCATCAGCCAGGCCGGTGACAGGATTGGTGAGGCTGTGCGTGTTGGCCGCCATCCATTCATTGATCACCACCGGATACGGGCCCGGGGCAGGATCATTCGAGGCGCCCGGTGTCACCTGAAAGAACCGGCGACGTTCCAGGGCCGGGCCATCGGGATACGAACCGACACTGCGGCCGGGGCTCAACTGGGAGTAATCCAGGTAGTCGAGGACCACCGGTGCCACCGGTGCGCCCGGCTTCGATCCCAAGGCCACCGTTCCCGTTCCCGCCGTGAGCCGGAAGCTGGTGTGGGGAATGCCCGGGGCCGATTGCGCCGGCTGACCGTCGGCCCAGACAACCAGGAACTTCCCGGACCCAAGGGTCGTGCCGGCAGGAAAACTCCAGGGCGCCGTCCGGGTGTAATTATCGGCCAGGAAGAACCCCGTCAGGTCCAGCGGATCAGGCCCCGAGTTGTAGAGCTCGATGAACGGATCCCGTTCGCCGAACTGATCCGTGTGGGTCGACGTGTTCTCCGGCAGCACCTCGTTGATCCAGAGCGGAGGGAAAGGCGGCAGGGTGGCCAGGAACGTGTTGGTCCGCCCCGGGGTGGAGAGTTCCGCCGCATCCGCCGCGCTGGCGGCCCAGTTGGCAACACGGGAATTGTCCTGCATCGGATCGATGAGCTGCAAGGAAGGCCCCGCCCCATCCGCTGCCACCGGCCAGGGTGCGGAGTTGCGGAAATGCACCGCGTTGATGACCCGGTCGTCCGTGGGGGTCACACCCGGTTTCACCAACCGGAGCGTCGTGCCGGAACCGCCCGGGAACCCCGCGAACACATCAGCCACCGGAATCCCCCGACCGTGGGCCAGGGCAAAGGCATTCCGATCCTTGGCCAACAACAGGAAGCCGCCCGGCCCGATTGTCTGACCCTCGGGAAAGGTGTATCCGACCCCTTCAATCCGCCAGTTCGAGAGATCAAACGGGGTGGTCGTGGCGGTGTTATAAAGCTCGATGAACTCCGTATCCGGAACCGACGGATGATAGAGGATCTCATTGAAAACCACCTGATGCGCCAACGGTTCCAGGATACCGGTGTAAACGACGCTGAAACGCACCTCATCCCCGGCCACCGGGTTGCCATGCCGGTCCAATCCCCGGACCACCACGGCATTGGTCCCCGCCGTGAGCGGCAGATCCAACTGCCAGTGCCGGACATCGGTCCAGAGGACCGGATATACAATCCCGTTCACCTCCAGGTCCTGCACGCCGATCGGCGCGGTCCCGCCCAGTGTCACCGGGTTCTGGGCCGTGTCGAAATCGGTGCCTGCCGGGGTCGTGACCGCGAACGTCGTGGCCACGGTCTGCAGCCGCGACAACAGATAACTATGCCGGGACTTTATCCAATTCTTGAGCGCCGTCGGTGAACTGGCGGCCAGCCCCTCGGTGCGGAACGCGGCATACCTGGCGTCGATGACCGGGTCCGCGTTGGCATTGTTCATCGCCCCGTTGGCCAGTTCCTCGATCGCCCGCCACAACACCCGCCGATAAACGGGCAGGCCCGCGAAACGGTTCATGGCCCCGTTGTCGCCCGAGGTCGTCTTGAAAAGATCATCGCCGGTCGGGCCGTCGGAATAGTTCCCGAGGCCGAGGACGATGTTATAATCCCAGATGAAGAGCCTCCACCGGTCCATCGTGGGCTTATAGGCATACATGTTCTGCCCGTTGCTGTTCAGGAAACTGTCCCAATTGCCCACGGCGTGCTCAACCGCCATGATGCCCAGCCATTCATCCGTGTCCACCAGGGCCTCCATGGCCGCCGTGTAGGCCGTCTTTTGGTCGGCCGTGCCGGCCGGGAGATTCGCCGCATCCACCAGGTCGAAAACGTTGGTGAAATCGTTCGCGGTGAGGTGCGCCGCCCGGACCAGGAAATTGGGGCGGTAACGCGCCACCTTCTTCTCACCGCCGGACAGATAATTGTTGAGGGTGCACCAGGCCTTGTTGTCGAAGCTCTGCCCATTGTCCGCGAACTCGAACCACGGCTGCAGCTTGTAGAGGTTGCCGTTCGAATCGTCGGGATAATGCTCGCTGACCACGTCGGAATCGGGCGTCTGCGTGTCCTCCATCAGCGCGGAGGGGCGGCGCCGGTTGCCATTGATGAAGAAGTTCACATAGCGCCGGTGGTTCCACGGCAACCCGAGCGAACGCACCATCCAGTAGGCGGTCTGTTCCCGCTGCAGCGTGTCGTCCTCCCACGGCCCGTTGCCCGGGGCATGGATCTTGTTGAAGCTGGTGGCGCCCAGGAAAGCGTCATCCCCGGGCATCTGGAACGAGTAATGGCAGTTGTTGTCGACGGGTGACCCGAAGCCCTGATGGTACGGACTCCCGGCAAATTTCCCCCGGACATTATAAATCACCCGCGAATTGCCCGCGACGAACGTGCCGTCAAACCGCTCGTTGCTCAGGGATTGGAGAGCGGTCCAGCCATTGACGTTCGCCTGGGTGATCCAGAAATGATAGGTCCCGAAGCCACTGTTGGGCACCGGCTCCCCAAACCGCACCAGGCATTCGCGCACCGGGGCGTCGTCGGGGAACTGCGCCGCCACCGGGGGCGAGGCCTGGTCGGTCGCCGTGATATAAAAAGCCACCAAAGTCCCCGCCGGCATCCCCGGAATCGTCCCGGAATAAACCCCGTCCCCGGCCACCGCGTCCCCACCCGCACCGTCGTCCCGGAGGGGCACGTCCGACCAGGTCGTCGCCGGATCGATGCGATAGCGGAGAGTGGCCTGCGCCAGTCCGTCCGGGTCGTGCACCCGCGCGGAGACCACCACCGGTTGCCGGTCGGCCGGCAGCACGGGCTGATGGATGACATCGGCGATCGCCGGACCGGCATTGGCCACGGCCTGGCTGTTGCGCGCCCCCGGTGTCCCCGGGTTGGGGGGCAGGTTGAACTGCCCGGTGGCCTCGGCATAATTGCCTTTGATCCGCAGGACCATGGACGGGAAGCCCCGCAACCACCGCACCCGGGCCCGGATCGTGACCGTCTGGCCCACCGTAAGACCCTTCTGGAGCGGCACCCGGATGTGGTTGGCACCGGTGTCCCCCCGGTCGGTCGAGTGGATGTGCAGGCATTGGCCGCCCCCGTCGCCACCGCTGGTCTGGAGAAATGATTGCGAATGATCCCCGGTGGCAAACCATCCCCCGAGCCCGGATTCAAAGGTGGAATTGGCCACCGTCAGACGGTTGGTGCCACTGTCCGTCTGGATCACCTCGACATTGTCCAAAAGGCATTCCCCTTCCCCGCTCATCTGGACCTCGAGCCGATCGATGGCCGTGCCCCCCTGGGTCGCCCCGAGGTCCAACCGACTGGTCGCCTCCAGCGTGGTCCAGGTGGCCTTCGCCGTCTCATCGCTGTCGCCCCAGTTGGCCGCCATCCGGTGATCGGCCCGGGGATCCCGCAGTTCCAGACTGCTGCCACCCCCGTCACTCCAGTGTCCCCACCGGCCCCCGGCTTCATAGGTGACCTCCTCCACGACGACCGCGACCGAATTGGTGACCGGCAACCCTTTCTTACCGATGCTGACGAAGGGCCGGGGTTGCGCCAGTGCCACCCGTTCACCCTGCCCGGAAAGCGATCCGCTGAAGTCGCCCACCGTGTTGGCCGGGGACAGGTTCGGATAGTTGGTGAGCAGTCGTCCCGCGTTCCGGGCCACGACCAGGTACCCTCCGGCCGGGATCAGGGTGCCCGTCGGAAAGGTATAATTGATGCCGTGGACAAACTTCCATCCCCCGAGGTCCACGGCGCTGGCACCCTGGTTATATAATTCGACGAATTCGTCATCCTTGAGACCGCTGATCGGCTTGTACATCAGCTCGTTGATCACCACGTCGCTGACCCGCGCGCCCCCGTTGGCCGCGCCTGGCGTGCCCGTCAGCAACCGGTGAAACCCTGCCCCTCCATCCGGCACCCGGCCCGACGCAACCCCGGCTTCCTGCGCCTCGAACTCCACCACATCCAGGATCTGCCGGGCGTCCGGTGTCTCCAGAAAGAGGGTCCCACCGGTCGGGTTCGGCACAAAACCCGACTGACTCCCCGTCAGGCTGAGGAATCCCCGCGCGGCGATCACCGACCCGGGGGGAAGGACCAAAAGATTCGTCCCCGGATGATCGGTCAACCGGCAGCCGGACACATCCACCGGCCCGTTGCCATGGTTATAAAGTTCCACATACCCGTTCCCCGCGGGGTCGGGATGGATCATCAACTCATTGATAAGAACCTGGCCCAACGGACTCGGATCATAGGGGTCGATCGCTCCCGGTGAGCCTCCGCGGCTGCCACTCACACCCCATGCCCGCACCGATCCCTCCCCATGGGAAGGACGCCGGAGGACCAGCGAATGCCCGGTGCCATCCGAGGCCGTGCTCCAGGGCGGCAGGCTGAGATAAGGCACCTCCAGGTAAACGGCCGGACGGGTCCCGTTGTTGAGCAACCGGATGATCCCCGTGACGGGCGACGAAGCGGTGTACGGCCCCAACACCCCTGCGAGGCCGGTGACGGCCTGCAGATCGGACGGCGATCGGGCGACGACCAGGAAACCGCCGCCGGCGATCGAGGTGCCGGCCGGAAAGGTGTAGGAGATGTCCCCGGCGAGCTGATAACCGCTGAGATCGTCCGGCCACGGGTCGGAGTTGAACAACTCGATGAATTCCAGCTTCCTCCCATCCTCCCGGGGCTCGGCGTGCCACATGATCTCCGTGATCGCGAGCCCGGTCTTTCGACTCGACGGCCCCGGGGGTTCGGCGGGGAGCACCGGATCGGTGACCAGAATGCCGCCGGTCGCGTCACCCAACTGGCGGAACCGGGCCGTGGTGGCTTGGGAAGCATTGTGGCTCGCTGCCGTGACCCCGAAGTACACGGGATCGGGCAGCGCCAGGGTGACGGAACCGAGCGGGGTCCAGTGCGAGCCATCGAGGCCGGCATAACCCGTCACCGTGCTTCCAACCCGCTGCAGCCGGAGCCAGGTGCGCGGATAATTCACCGGAAACATTCCGCCCTTGGTCACCGTCGCCCCGGTCCCCGCGCGGCTTTCAAAGAGGATCCCATTGCTGCTGGGGGTCGCCAGCACTGCGGCAAAACGGCTGGGGGCGTCCAGCGTCTCGCGCACCATCAATCCCGCCTGGGCCCAGATGTCCGTGAGCCGCAGGTCTTCCACGCGCACTTTCTGGTCGAAATCACCACTCAACTGCTGCCACCCGAATTGCAACTGATCCGCACCGCCGTCCGCCCCTGAGCCCGAGGAGGTGAGCGCGTAACCCCCGTCCGGGAGGGGCACCACCGCATCGGCCGGAGTGGGATTCCCAATGCTGGCGGGAACCAGTTGCGTGACGACAAAACCGCCCTGCGTGCCCGGGGCCAGCGGATTGGCTGCCTGGGACCGGTCCGTCACGTGGCTGATGGTGACCGTATAATGGGCGCCCAAGTTCAGCGGGGAGGTCGTCAGCACGATGTTCCGTGGATCGGACCCGAAGGCGGCCGAGAGAACGCTGGCGTCGTTGAGGATATAGTTCACCGCCTGCGTGGCCCCGGGGGCGGACAGCGGTTCGCTGAACGTGAGCAGGACCGTGACCGGATCCAGATTCAGGATCCGGACCAGCGCGGGCGCCACGGTATCCGGTTGCACAGTGAGCCGGGCGTCCCTGGTCTGCGTCTGGCCGAAACGATTGCCCAAGACGGCCCCAAACCGGGCCCCGTCATCCGCGGGGGTGACCGGTCCATAATTCAAGACCAGGTTCGTCGCCCCGGGAAGGGCGCTCCCATTGCGCCTCCACTGGGTCGCGACGAGGGCGGGATTCTGCAACTGGACGGCAAAATTGACCGACTCCCCTTCCAGGGCGGTCGTATCGGCCGGCTCCTGTGCGATGGAGGGTGGCGCATGGACGGTGACCTGTTCAAAGGTGGTTCCGACGGACAGATTCTGGATGCGAATGATTCCCGGGGCACCGGTGTTCGAATTGGAGAGCCCCTGCCGGAGATTGATGGCGGCGATCGGTTGCTGGGCGCCGGCCGGGGCATCGGTCGCGGTGACGCCCGGACTGCCTTCCGTCTCCGGATCAATCCACAGCGTGGTGTTGCCCGTGGTGAGATCGTACTTCGCCACGATGAGATGGGGAACGCCCAGGGTCAGATCCACGGGGAACTCCACGCTGTTGGCCTGGCTCCAGTTCGCGTTGGCGACCGAGATCCGGAATGTTCCCGGGGCCGCCCCCTCGGTGTCCGCGCCCACCCGGCCGTAAAAGGTGGTACCATTGGTGCTGACCCCCAGGTTCAGGAAATAGGATCCGGAATCCGTGAGCGGCAGGGCCGTCCAGGTGGCGTTGACCGAATAATACGCCACCGGGTTGGCCTCGACGGTGAACGGGACCGGCAGCCCCCGGCTGACCCGCTCGGAACCTTGCGTGAGATCCCCCTGGCTGATCACGACGGCGGACCCGGACACATTGATCGCCGTCCCCGCCGCCTGCACGAACCAGAGACCGCCCGACACCTGGCTGATCTCCCCATCCGCATATTGAAACGGGTCGGTGAGCACCTGGGCCTGCACCCCCGCGGCGGATGCCCCGATCACGACCAACGCCAATAGGATCAACCGCCGGCAACGCGCCCAATCCGCCACGGACGCCGCACTCCGGAAACCGCTTGATCGCACCGGGGCCCGCCCCCCCGTCACCCACCGGAAACAATCGTCCGTCGGGTTCATGCGATCGCCGACCGGAAGGAGTGAGAAAGGCATTGGGGAACTTCAGCACATCCCATGCCGCTGACAAGGCTTCCGGGGTCCCCTTCGGGTCGGCGGACCCCTCATGGACCTATCTGAAGACGGCGGAAAGGAAGGTCAGCACGCCTTGGTTTTTCGTGGTCACATCCTTGAACCCGGCGGACTCAAAGGCGGCGACCAGTGCGTTTTTTTCGGCCTCGGAGGAACACCAGATGTTCATCTCCACCTTGCCCCCGGGGCGCATGACCTTCGCCGCCGCCCGGGTGGCCTCCCTCCAGTTCACGTCCACATACCGCAGTTTGCTCGAGACCATGGAATCCACCGAACCCGGCTCGAACAACATGTCCATTTGTTCCATCTTGCCCTTTACGTGGTTCGGGATGCCGGAGATCGGTCCACCGCCGACCCCTTCGGCCGGGTTGAGGTTCGTGCTGCGGGGTGTTTCGAAACCACCCCCCACGTTCACCTCCCCGTTGACCGGTCTCACTTTCTGCGGCGGGCTGACCACCCGGAGTCGCGGCGATCGACGCGCAGCATCTGACACCTCGCGGGTGCTCATCCGGATGGCATTGTTGACCTGGGTGATGCTGGCGCCGGAACCCAACAGGGCCACCGCCCCCTCGATGATGAGCTTGAACACCTCCTCGTTGATCCGCCGGATTTCCGCCCGGGCGTATTCCGGGGAGACGCCCTTGGTTTCAACGAAGTAGCGCATGTCTTTGTTATATTGGGTGTAAGCATAATGGAGCAGATGTGCCTGGGTCCCACCGGAGGCGATTGCGGAGTAGTAGGCCAGGGATTCCGGAAACTCCTGGTAAACCTGGACGGACACACTGTCCTTCCAGACGACGATGTCACCCCAGCCACCCTGCCCGGGGTAACGGGTCACCCGGCCGGTCAGTCTCCCACCCCGGATGTCCTCCCGGATAGGGGCCGGGACCCACGCCGGCAACTCCACCGGCCGGCCCGTGCCGCCAATCACGCTTCCCCGGATGATGGCATCACGCACTTCGGGCCGGAGCTGCATGATGATCCCGACGTCGCGCGTATCAATCAGATAGCGTGCGGTCCGACCTCCGACGGTCCCCCCGATCGGTCGCAGTGATTCCGGACAATTGCGGCTTCCAAAGAGATAATTGGCGGCCTCGACGGGGCTGAGCGGACGGTCGAAAGTCAGGGTTTTTGTCAGGGTCCTTTGATCGACCGTGACACTGACACTCATGGGGATTTCGTCCATGATGGTTCCTCCGCAAGAGGCCGTTCAACCGCGCGTTTTCAGGTGGGCCCGCCCGGAGGAAAGGTACGGTGGGCTCAGGATCGGGATGCCGGGATTCATGCACCGGAGTGTTCCCGGAATGGGAATTCACGCAAGACCAGGCTGAGCGGTTCGCCCGGCATGACTGGCTTCACGACGCGGTCGGCGCGGCCAAGGGCGGGATCACCACCGCCCGGATCATGGACCTCACCCGCGGGGACAAGTCATGAACGTCATGCTGGACACAATCGTCCGCTTGAAACTCATCACGCCGCAGGATTGAGCTTGGGGAAGAACCGTTCGGCGACGGCGTTGGTCACGGTCGACAGTTCACCCAGCGTCACGCCCCGCACCGCCGCCGCCTGTTGCGCGATCTCCCGCACGTACGCCGGTTCGCACCGACGCCCCCGATGCGGCATCGGCGCCAAATACGGGCAATCTGTTTCCAGCATGAAACCGTCCGGTGACGCCGCCGCCAAAGCCTCTCGCACCGCCACTCCATTCTTGAAGGTCAGGATCCCCGTGAAACTCACCAGCGAACCCAGCGCCGCCAATTCCCGCACCTCCGACACCGTCCCGACAAAACAGTGGAAAACGCCCCGGACCCGCGCTGCGAACGGCAGGAACACCTCCAGTGCCGCCGCGTAGGCCGCCCGTTGGTGCACGATCACGTTCAAACCCGCGTCCGCCGCCACCTCCAACTGCTGACGGAACAACACCTCCTGCTTCGCCTTCATCCGTTGGTCATCCGCCAACGTCCCCCCCGGCTGCGCCGAAGGCATCCGATAGTGGTCGATCCCGCATTCCCCGATCGCCACCACCTTCGGGTGCCGCGCCAACAGCGCGAGTTCCGAACGCACGTCGTCCGGGGCGTCCGCCGAATGACCCGGATGCCATCCGACCGCCGCATAAACCCCGGGAAACCGTTCGGCCAAGGCGATCGCACGCCGACTGCTCGCAAAGTCGCAACCGATGGAAATGATGCGGTCGATTCCCGCCGCGGCGGCGCGTTCGATCACTCCGGGAAGATCCTCGGCGAAGTCCGGAAAATCCAAGTGGGCGTGCGTGTCGATGAACCGTTCCATGCCGGCGGAGACTATCCGATCCGGGCCCGGGGTGACAGCGCGTCCAAAAAAACCCCTTCCCCACACCCCCGGGTTCCATGCTCAATCACCGCCGGTTTCCCACCCCTGATGTCGCCGCCTGTCACCGCCAGTCTCCGTCCCAGCGCCTCCGCGTGGGCCGTCGTCGCCCTGCTCTGGCCGGTCGCCCTGCTCAACTATCTGGATCGCCAGATGGTCGCGACCATGAAGCAGTCCATCATGGCCGACCTCACGGACATCGGTTCCGACCAGCGCTTCGGCCTGCTGATGTCGGTGTTCATGTGGGTTTATGCCGTGCTCAGCCCGGTGGGTGGCTATGTAGCGGACCGTTCGAACAAGCGGTACACCGTCATCGCCAGCCTCGCCGTTTGGTCGTTCGTCACCTGGCTGACCGGCCAGGTCCACACCTTTGACCAGATGGTTTGGGCCCGGGCATTGATGGGGGTCAGCGAGGCGTTCTATATGCCCGCCGCCCTCGCCCTCATCGCCGATTTCCATCAGGGCCCGACCCGTTCGCGCGCCATCGGCCTTCACCAGACCGGGATCTATGCGGGTCAGGCCCTGGGGGGGTTGGGCGGCGTGATCGCGGACAGCAGCCATGGATGGCGTTCCGGCTTTGCATGGTTTGGCCTGGCCGGCATCGCCTATGCCGTCGTGCTGGCCTTCGGATTACGCGGCCGGACACCTCCGGCGCCGCTCGTGAATGTCACGACCCGCCGGATCGGTGTCCTCACCGCGCTGGCCGGGCTGTTCAGCGTCGGCTCATTCTTCCTGCTGTTGCTCCATTTCACCCTGCCGTCGCTTTCGGCCTGGATGATCCGCAATTGGCTCCCCACTTATCTCGCCGAGATCTTTCATCTCAAACAGGGGCTCGCCGGCTTCTCCGCCACACTCTGGGTCATGCTCGCTTCCCTCCCCGGCGCCCTGATCGGCGGAGCCCTGGCCGATCGTTGGATGCGCTCCACCTCCCGGGGCCGCATTTACGCCAGCGCGCTCGGGGTGGCCCTGCTCATTCCCGCGCTCTTCGGCCTGGGTTATGCCCCGACCCTGGGCATCGCGATCGCCGCCCTGATCCTGTTCGGGATCGGTTGGGGCTTTTATGACGCGAACAACATGCCGATCCTCTGCCAGATCATCCCGCCCAACCTGCGCGCCACCGGCTATGGTTTCCTCAATCTCGTCAGCATCAGCGCCGGCGCCGGGATCACCTGGTGGCTCGGCGCCCTGCGCGATGCCCACACCCCGATCTGGGTCCCCTGCCTCGGCACCGCCGCCGCCGCCGCCATTTCCATCGTCCTCGTGCTCCTCATCCGACCCCAACCCACTCCCGGAACCCGGGTTTCCTGAACCATGTTCACCCAACGTCCGTTCCGCGGCATCCTCGCCGCCCCCCACAGTCCGTTCCATCCCGATGGCTCTCTCGACCTGACGGCGGTCCAACAACAGGCGGGAAACCTCCTTCAGCACCGGATCAGCGGCGTGTTCCTGAACGGCACCACCGGGGAAAGCCATTCGTTGACCCTCGCCGAACGCCAAGCCCTCGCCCAACGCTGGTGCGAAATCGCTCCCGGCACCGGCCTCCGGGTCGTCATCCATGTCGGCTCCAATTGCCTGGCGGACGCCCGGACGATGGCCCGTCATGCCGAACAACTGGGTGCGACCGCCATCGCCGCCATCGCCCCGTCCTATTTCAAGCCCCGATCGGTTTCCGACCTTGTCGATTGCGCCGTCGCCATCGCTTCCGCCGCGCCGGCCACCCCGTTTTATTTATATGACATCCCGTCGATGACAGGTCTCCACCTGTCGATGCCGGACTTTCTGGAGCAGGCGCGCGACCGCATCCCGACGCTCGCCGGGTTGAAGTACTCCAACCCCGACCTGCTCGCGTACCAGCACTGTGTGAACGCCGACGGGGGACGATGGGATGTGCCTTGGGGGAGCGACGAAGGATTGCTGGCCGCATTGGTCCTCGGGGGACGCAGCGCCGTGGGCAGCACCTATAACTTTGCGGCCCCGATCTATCACCGGCTCCTGGAAGCGTTCGGCCGCGGGGATTTGGAAACCGCCCGGATCGAACAATTCCACAGCGCCCAGGTCGTGCAGAGCCTGGTCCGGTACGGCTATATGGGTGCCTCCAAGGCCGTCATGCGCCACCTGGGCGTCCCCGTCGGTCCCGTCCGACTCCCCCTTTCCAATCCGACCCCCGACCAGGAGACCGCGTTGATCGACGAACTGGGGCGGATCGGTTTCTTCGATTGGATCCGGGCGGCCTGAGGCGGGTTCCCAGCCTATTCCCCCGGGTTGCTGCCGCCGGAAACAGAGGACTGCAGTCCGGTCATGGTGAGCAGCGGCAACACAAAGTAGTGCCCGGTGTCATCCCACACAATCACGGAGGAGCCCATCGGAGGGATCGATATATAATCCGGATGGGGCACGGAGTATTCCCTGCCATCCGCCATACGGAGAACGAACGGTTCCTTCCGAGCCACTGCCGACTTGATTTGTTCCCGGGTCATTTGCCCGACGCTCGGACGCGACCCAGCACCGGGCAAGTGAATCTTTTTTTGGGGAAGATCCGGGTGGACATCCCGTTCCTACGGGAGGACCAGGATGCTAGCCTTCTGGTCGGAATGAAACTCCGCCAGGACGAGATGGCTGGAACGGAGGAGGCTTGTGATCCGGCTGGTTGGGCAGTTACCAACACGCAGGAAGACGAACTTGGGGGGATGTCCAAAGACCAATGCCCGCTGATGAAAATCAGCATCTTTTGAAACGATGGAATACCCGTGCTGCAGGGCGAACGTCCAGATGACAATATCGTCAGTTCGGATCAGACCGTGAGCCTTGACGTGCGTCGAATCTGGAAAGAGGTCGAGAAGATGGGGAACGATCTTATCGGAAAGGTTCTCATCCAGAAGAAGCTTCACGCCATGGCATTGAAGAGCCTGCGTTCGCGGTCGGCGGCAAAGGCCAGACACGCCCGGATGTCCTCACGGGTCAACTCGGAGAAATCTGCCAGGATCTCGTCCTCGGTCATGCCGGAGGCAAGATACTCCAAGACGTCGCTTACGGTGATCCGCATCCCACGAATACACGGCTTGCCGCTGCGCTTGCCCGGCTCAACGGTGATGATGTGTTCGTAGTTCACGGTACCAAAGTATCTTTCGGAGAGCTTCCCGGCAAGGGTTCCTTGGCACACGCGAGGCCCTCCCGGAGCTTTCGCCGCGTCGTTTCCCGGCCACTCCGCCCGAACCCCCGCTGGAGCCCGGTCGCCTCCGGTGTTACTTGTCTTCCGTGCTGCACGACGCCGACCCGTCCGTTCCCGTCCACGCCCCCTGCATCCAGGTGCGCGGGGCGCGCGAACACAACCTGAAGAACCTCTCGGTCGACATCCCCCGCGGCCGGTTCGTCGTCGTCACCGGCGTCTCCGGCTCGGGCAAGAGCACCCTCGCCTTCGACCTCCTCTTCGCCGAGGGCCAGCGCCGCTTCCTCGATTCCCTCAACACCTACGCCCGCCAGTTCGTCGAACACCTCGCCCGGCCCGATGTGGACCTCATCGCCGGCCTCCCGCCCACGGTCAGCATCGAACAGACGACCTCGCGGGGCGGCGGCAAGAGCACGGTCGCGACGGTCACCGAAATCTACCAGTTCGTGCGCCTGCTCTTCGCACGGGTCGGCGTCCAGCACTGCCCGGATTGCAAGGTCGCCGTCGTCACCCAAACCCGCGATGAACTGGCCGACACCGTTCGTCGCGAGGCGCGGCAGCGCGGGGCGTTGCACCTCCTGGCACCCGTTGTCCGCAACCGCAAGGGCTTCCACAACGAAGTCGCCTCGTGGGCCGTCCGTCACGGTTACTTCGAGCTCCGCATCGATGGCAAGCTGCAGTCCGCCGCCGATCCCCTGCGCCTCGACCGCTTCAAGGAACATGACGTCGAGGTGGTGATCGGAACCGTGCGAAAGATGGGCACCACCGCCGACGGCACCCCGCTGCACGCGGTGGTGGACCGGGTGCTGGAAGCGGGGGACGGCGTGCTCTATGCGCTGGATGACCAGGGGAAGACCACCGTGCATTCGATCGAACGCGCCTGCCCGACCTGCCGGCGCAGTTTCGGGCCGGCCGATCCCAAGAATTTCAGTTATAATTCCAGTCAGGGTTGGTGCCCGCGCTGTCGTGGATTTGGCGAATTGTTCCATCTGCCCGACATCGAACGCGGTGCCAACGGTGATTCCGTGGAGGAGAGTTGGTGGCGCTGGTCCGAGGGCCAACGCGAGGTGTGCCCGGATTGCCAGGGCGCCCGTCTCCACCCCGAGGCCCGCGCCGTCCGGTTGTCCGCCGGACTTCCCATCCGACCCCGTCGCGATGCGGATCCCGGCCCGCTCACCGGCACGCCAGCCATCACCGATTTTGCCGACGCCACCGTCGCCCAGGCGTTCGTGTGGGCCGATTCCGTCCGTCCGACCGGCCGCGCCGCCGAGATCGCGCGCGACATCCTCCCCGAGATCCGCGAACGCCTCCGTTTCCTGGCCGAGGTGGGACTGGGCTATCTACAACTGGGCCGCGGCATCACGTCATTGAGCGGCGGTGAGGCCCAACGCATCCGCCTCGCCGCCCAACTCGGCTCGAATCTGAGTGGTGTCTTATATATTCTCGACGAACCCACCATCGGACTCCACAGCCGTGACAATGACCAACTGCTGGCGGCCCTGCTCCGGCTCCGTGACCGCGGCAATTCCCTGGTCGTGGTCGAGCACGATGAGGAAACCATGCGGCAGGCCGACCACATCATCGATCTCGGTCCCGGCGCCGGGGTGAAGGGTGGCGAAGTGGTGGCGGCCGGGACGCTCGAGGAACTCCGGAACCACCCCGCATCGCTGACCGGCCAGTGCCTCCGGGAACGCCCGCATTATCCGACGCGCAAGACCCGGCGTCCGGTCGATCCCGACGCCCGCACCGGCGGGCTCACGCTTGCCCATGCGCGACTGCATAATCTGCAGGATCTCACCGTCCGGTTTCCCCTCGGACGTTTCATCGCGGTCACCGGCGTCTCCGGATCCGGCAAAAGCACCCTGGTGAAGGAGTGCCTTTTCCCCGCCGTCACCGCCGCACTCGCCGGAAAAAAAACGACCCGGGGTGGCCCGAAACTCACCGGTGTCGAAGGCCTTTGCGCCGTGCATGAGGTGGACCAATCGCCCATCGGCCGCACCCCGCGCTCCACACCGGCGACTTATGTGGGATTCTTCGATGACATCCGGCAATTGTTCAGCACCGCTCCCGAGGCGAAACTGCGCGGCTACGGGCCCGGACGGTTCAGCTTCAATTCCAGCCAGGGTCGGTGCCCCGAATGCGAAGGGACCGGCACCATCGCGCTCGAGATGAACTTCCTGCCCACCGCCCATGTGCGCTGTGAATTGTGCGGCGGCCGACGGTTCAATCCCGAGACGCTCGACGTCCGTTGGAACGGCCTTTCGATTGCCGATGTCCTCGATCTGTCGGTCGCCGAGGCCATCACTTTTTTTGCAGCCCACTCGCGCCTCCGACGTCCGCTGGAGGCACTGCATGACACCGGGCTCGATTATCTCCGACTCGGCCAGACCAGCCCGACCCTGAGTGGCGGGGAGGCCCAGCGCATCAAGCTCGTCTCGCACCTCCTCACCGGCCTGCGTCCTTCCCCGGCCCGACCCGGACCCGGCCCCACGCGCGTCGCCCGCCAGGATCTCTTCATATTGGAGGAACCCACCATCGGCCTCCACATCCAGGACGTGCGCCGCTTGGTCGAGGTCCTCCAACGTCTCGTCGACGCGGGTCACACGGTGATCGTCATCGAACATAATCTCGACCTGATCGCCGAGGCCGATTGGGTGATTGATCTCGGGCCCGAGGCGGGTGCGGACGGCGGCCGATTGGTGGCCGAAGGGACACCCGAAATGGTGGCCAAGGTGCGCGCGTCCCACACCGGGCGGTACCTGCGGGAGTTTGTCGGGCGCTGATTCACCGCGCCACGACCCGCAATACACCGGGCAGCAACCGCACGCGCATCGGGGTTTCGCCCACCAGGTCCCCATCCAACGCCACCGCTTGGGGAGGGTCGGCATCGACATTCATCATCCGGTCGGTGAAATGTTCCACCTGCGGATGTCTTATATGCGTGCCGCGGACCAGGCGGAGGAATTGTCCCGCGATCTGCAACCGTCCCAAACCGCGGATCAGGCTCACATGCGCCCAGCCATCCGTCAGGCTGGCCCGCGGCGCGATGTGCATCATCCCACCCCCGGCGTAGGGGGCGTTCGCAGCCAACGCCACCACCAGGGATTCGTCCACTTCGCCGCGACCGGTCCGCACTCGCAAGCGCACCGGATGGTGCCGCACCAAGGCCCGGAAGAAACCCACGGGATAACTCAGTTTCGCCCCAAACCACCGCTTCACCCGCGGCGTCGTGGCCCGGAGCAGTTCGCTGGAAAAACCCACCGCGGCGAAAAGCAACGCGTGGCGCAAGACCTCGATCCCCTCCAATTGCAGCCGCACTTCCAACACATCCAGTTCCCGGCTGCCACCCCCTGCCACCGCCGCCGCAATGTCCTCATCCGATCCCATTCCAAGCTGGGCCGCGAAATCGTTTCCCGTGCCGAAAGCCAACACGCCCAGTCGCGGGCGCGGCCCCGGCACGGATAACAGGCCATCGACCACTTCGCGGACCGTGCCGTCGCCCCCGGCCGCGAGCACCGTCCCGATCTCCGAGGGGAGTCCCGCCGCCTGCGCCGTCGCATCACCCGGTCCTTGCGTGGTGATCATGCGGACCTCGCAACCGGTGCGGCGCAACCGATCCACCACCCCCGCCAGTCGGCGCGCCTGGTCCCGTCCACCGGCCGCGGCGGGATTGGACACGACGACGACGCTGCGCAGCGAAGACACGGGTTGATCAAAGACCCGGATGACCGCCCGGGAAAAGCGCAGATTTCGTCCCTCCGGGCGGTCCCCGATCGATGAGCCCCGCTCTTGCCGTCGTCGCCTCCAGCTTCGACCCTCCGGCCATGCGCGCCTTTGTCCTCGTCTTCGCCCTATTGTGGGTCGCCTGCAGCCGCGGATCCGCCGCCGACCCGGCCCCCACGACCCCGCACCATCTGGTCGTGCTGGGGGACAGCCTCGCGGCGGGCCACGGCGTCGATCCTTCGGAGGCCTGGCCGGCCCGACTCCAATCCCGCATCGACGCCGCCGCCCTCAACTTCAAGGTCGTCAACGCCGGGGTCTCGGGCGACACCACCGCCGGCGGATTGCGTCGCCTGGCCTGGATTCTGAAGCAGCCCATCGACGTGTTGCTGATCGAATTGGGCGGCAACGATGGATTGCGCGGATTACCGCCCGAATCCACCCGTTCCAATCTGGTCGCCCTCATCACCCGCACCCGTGAGCGATCGCCCGCGACGGGGATCGTGATCGCCGGCATGCAGATGCCTCCGACGATGGGACCCGAGTACGCCGGGAAATTCGCCGTGTTGTTTCCCGAGGTCGCCCGCGAGCAACATGCCACCCTCATCCCCCATCTCCTGGAGGGCGTCGGTGGGATTCCCGAACTCAACCAACCCGATCTCATCCACCCGACCGCCGCCGGGCACGACCTGGTCGCGTCGAACGTGTGGATCGTCTTGGAACCGGTGTTGCGACAGCGCGACAAGTAAGGGGCCGCGCGCGGAGGTCAGCGAGTCAGGGGTCAGGGGTCGGTCCGATCCGGCTGACCTCTGCCCCCCGATCTTCTATCTCCGATCTCCTATCTCCGATCCCCTATCTCCCATCTCCGGGCAAATTCACCTTTCCACCCCGCGGCGCCCATTCCTACTCTGCGCGCCATGTCAAAACCGGCACTGGGACGAGGGCTCGGCGCGTTGATGGCCGGCGGTCGGCCGCCCACGCCCACCGCCCCCGCGCCCCCAACGCCCGCATCCATTCCGGGCGCACCCGTGCCTTCCCACGCCGCACCCCGCCGCGTGGCGCTCGATCTCGTCGTCCCCAGCCCGCTTCAACCCCGCAAGGATTTCACCCCGGAATCCCTCCGGGAACTCGCCGATTCGATCCGGGAACAGGGGGTCGTCCAACCCCTGATCGTCCGCGTCGTCGGCGATCGTTTTGAGCTGATTGCCGGCGAAAGACGTTGGCGCGCCGCCAAACTCGCCGGGCTTCCCGACGTCCCCGTCCTCGAACGCGCCGCCACCGATCGCGAGGTGCTCGAACTCGCGCTCATCGAGAATCTCCAGCGCGAAAATCTCAATCCCGTCGAGGAGGCACAGGGCTATTCCCAACTCCAGGCGCAGTTCGGACTCACCCAGGACGAGGTCGCGCAGAAGGTCGGCCGCAGCCGCGTCGCGGTCACCAACGCCCTCCGACTCCTCAAGCTCGCCCCGGTCGTCCAGGACGCCCTCCGACAGGGCCGCCTCTCCGCCGGTCACGCCAAGGTGCTCCTCGGCCTCACCGACCCCACCCTCCAGACCGCCGCCGCCGAACAGGTCCTCAAAGGCGGCCTCAGCGTCCGCCAGACCGAGGAACTCGTCACCCAACTCCAAGCCCCGCCCCCCACCGGGTCCGCCGGTTCCAACCGCGCCACCCCGTCCCGCGACCCCCATGTCGTCGATGTCGAGAACCGCCTCCGGGAACGTCTCGCCACCAAGGTCGCACTCCGGTACAAGGCCGGCCGCGGCAGCCTCGAAATCCGTTTCCACTCCGACGACGAACTCAACCGAATCCTCGACCTGGTCGGAATCCAACTGGACTGACCACCCACCCGTCGCGCCTCTTTCCCCCCTCCATGCTCCACTCCCCAGAATTCCGGAACTCGGTCGCCGACCGGCTGGAAGCGGCCTTCCCCCGCGTCCCCCAACTCTCGGCTTTCATCGGTCTCGACGGTTTTGTCGACGAGATCCTGCACGTGGTCGACAAGCGCCACGACGCCGAGCGATACGACCGGGTGCCGACCATCAGGGCTTATGGCGAACGCCTCACCGCCGCCGCCGGCCACTCCACCAACGTCGAATTGGTCAATGTCATGACCAAGCTCGGCGGCAACGGCCCGATCATGGCCAATGCACTCGCCAGCTTCGGCCTGCGCGTCTCCTATCTCGGCGCCCTGGGCTATCCCGCCATCCATCCCGTTTTCGAGGCGTTCACCCACCGGGCCGACGTCGGCTCCATCTGCGGGCCGGGCCTGACCGATGCCCTCGAGTTTGACGACGGCAAGATCATGGTGGGCAAACATTATACGCTGAAGGACATCACCTGGGCCAATATCTGCACCCGTTATGGCGCGGAAAAGTTCACCGCCAAGTTCGCCAGCGCCGACCTCGTGGGATTCGTCAACTGGACGATGCTGCCGCATATGAGTGACATCTGGGCCTCCATCCAGTCGTCGCTTGCCCCCGGCCTCCTCGGCGAACGCCGCAAACTGTTCATCGACCTCGCCGATCCCGAGAAACGCCTCGCCAGCGACATCCGCCACGCGCTCGATCTCATCGTCCGGTTCCAACCGCACTTCGATGTGATCCTCGGCCTCAACGAGAAGGAGGCTTATGAAGTCGCCCACGTGCTCGGACTCGACGCCTCTCCCCGCGATTGGGAGGGCCTGGCCGCACTCAGCACTGAAATCCAACGCCAACTGCCCATCGACACCCTCGTCGTGCATCCCACCGCCTATGCCTTGACGGTGTCGTCCGCCGGAGCCGAGGTCGTCCAAGGCGCCGTGTGTCGCAAACCAAAGATCACCACGGGTGCCGGAGACCATTTCAACAGCGGCTTCTGTCTCGGCCGGTTGCTGGGCTTGGACAACGCCGCCTCGCTCCTGTGCGGCGTCGCCACCAGCGGGCATTATGTGCGCACCGCCGCCAGCCCGTCGGTGGCCGACCTGGTGTCGTTCATGCGCTGCTGGCCCGCCGACTGAGTCCACCGGCACCCCCAAGACCCCACCCGACCCGACCCCGATCCCGGCCAACGATCCCGTCGCCATGATTCTGCCCGTCATCAAATTCGGCCATCCCGTGCTTCGCCAGAAGGGGGCCCGCATCGAATCCGTGACCCCCGATGTCCGGCGCCTGATTGCCGACATGTTCGAGACCATGTACCACGCCCACGGGGTCGGTCTGGCGGCGCAACAGGTGGGGCGCGCGCTTCAACTCGCCATCGTGGACGTCCGCGGGGTGAAGGACCGACCCTCCCAACTCTGGCTCGACGGCCAGGAAGCAAGTGTCGAGGCGTTCATGCCGCTGGTGTTGCTCAACCCGGT
>JANYCC010000139.1 GCA_025360495.1 Verrucomicrobiota bacterium
GTCCACGACGCGGGAGAGGCAATGGTAGAAGCCCACCGGCCGCTCCGGGGAGACCTTGAGGCGTGACTGTCGCATGGACCGACCCTGCCACCCCGTCCAATCACCGTCACGATCATTCGACTAAGGACCTGTCCCTTTGTAGGTGGTCCCTTTGTAGGTGTCCGTTGGTGGGGCGCCGGCAAATCCCCGATTCCCCCCGTCGAGAAGCCGGCCCGCCTTTTCCTTGAGCCCCCCGGCGGCGCGCGCATCATGGACCCACACCTTATGAAGCCATCGACTCTCGAGCCGCTGACCCGGCGGTCCTTCCTGAAGGCGGGTGCGCTCGCCACCGCCAGCATCGCATCTTTCGGACCGCAGGCGCGGGCGCAGGCCAACCTGAACAGCAAACTGCGCATCTTTCAAATCGGCGTCGGCGGGATCGGCGGCCTTCAGCGTAACAACCTGAAGGACCATCCCCAGGTCGAGTTCGCCGGATTCTGTGACGTGGACCAGCGCGAACTCGACGGCGTCAAAAAGCAGTTTCCCAACGCCTGGACCGTGAAGGATTACCGGGAGGCCTTCGCGAACCGGGCGGGGGATTTCGACGCCGTCATCGTCGACACGCCGGACTTCCACCACGCCCCGATGATGATCATGGCGTTGAAGCACAACAAACATCTGTATGGCCAGAAGCCGCTGGTCCAGCAGTTGGGCGAACTGCGGATGATCCGCGACGCTCTGGCGGCACGCCCCGGATTGGTCACGCAGATGGGCAACCAGCGCTCCTGCCTGAAGGGCCGCATGCAGTCGGTGGAAATCCTCCGCAGCAACCAACTCGGCCGGCCCGTCGAGGCCCACGTGTGGACCGGTGGGATCGAGAAGGGTCATTATTTCTCGGCCCCTTGGAGCGCCTATACGCCCGCCCAACCGGTGCCTGAGTATCTCGATTGGAACCTGTGGCGGGGACCGCTCAGTTCCGACATTCCTTATAGCGAGGATCTCGCTCCGCGGCGCTGGCGATCCTATTGGGAGACGGGCGGGGGCCAGCTTGCGGACTGGGGATGTCACCTGTTGGACCTCCTCTACTTCGCCTATGATCTTCCCTCACCGGAAGCTGTCCTGACCAACACCAGCCGTCCGCCAAACACCGGCCATGCGGCGCACAACCAGAGCATCATCACCTATGCCGGGGGTGGGAAATTCGCCCGGGAGAAGTTCGTGTTGCACTATAATGACAACGGGTTGATGCCCTCCTTCGCCGCGCTCGGACTGCCGCCGATGAAGGTGGATGCCAACCACACCCTGGTGGTCTGCGAGGAAGGCACGCTGTTGTTGCAGGCCGACGGCAAGATCACGATCTTCCGCAAGGGGCGGGTGGTGGAGAACGAACCGCTTCCTGAGGTGGCGCCGCGCAATCATTGGAAGGATTGGGCCGACAATTGCCTCGGTCAGAACAAACCGCTGTGGACGCCGCTGACCATCGGATGGCGCATCACCGAGCCGGCGCTGTTGGCGGTCAAGGCGACGCGGTATCCGGATCAGGAACTGCGCTGGGACGCCGCGAACTTCCAGTTCACCAACCACGACCAGGCGAATGCCGAGATCCTGTCGCGCACCTACCGCGAAGGCTTTGCGCCGCCGTCGATGACGTAGGGCGACCGCGGGGAAAAGGCGGTCGGAATGCCCGCCCCGCCCCGCCAATCCTCACCTATGACCCGTCCGGAGGGCTGGGCGACGAATGGGGGCTGGTGCCGAGTTGATGCATGCCGTCCCACACGTATCGAAGCCCCGATATTGCCGTGAAAAGCGCGGCCCCACCAGCGAGCCAGACTTGGATTGGCTGGGGCCAACGGAGCAGGGTCCAAGTCACCGTCACCATCTGGAGGACCGTCGAGAACTTGCCCGTCCATCGCGGTCGCACCCGGACCCGACCCACGGTGAAATGGATCACCGCCAATCCCAGCACGAGCAAGACGTCCCGCGACAGGACCGTGAACGTCAACCAGCGGGGGATGGCATCGAGATGCGTGTGGGTGAGGGAAAGGGTCACCAGACCCGAGACCAGCAGCAGTTTGTCGGCGAGCGGATCCAAGACCGCCCCCAGTTCGCTACGCTGGTGAAAGCGCCGGGCAATGAAGCCGTCCACCCCGTCCAACACCGCCACGGTCGCGAAGGTCCCGAGCGCCAACCATCGGTGCCAGTCGAGCCCGTCCTCGCGGAATTCCAGCACCTGATGCACGAAGAACGGCACGAAAAGGATCCGCAATACCGTGACTTTGTTGGCGGTCGTCATCAATCCGGATCCGGGGAAAGGGATGCGGCTGCGGGCGGCGCGGGAGGAGCAGTCAGGGCGAGTTGGAGGACCCAGGCCAGGGCCTGTTGGGCGGTCAGGTACTTGAAGGTCTCGCGATCGAACACGTTCAACTGCCGTTGGACCAAGGTGCCACCGGGCCCGGACACGGCGATGAAGACGGTGCCCACAGGCTTGCCGGGAGTGGCTCCGGTGGGTCCGGCGATCCCGGTGATGGCGACACCGAAGTCGGCACCGGTTTCCCGTCGGGCACCCTCCGCCATGGCCCGGGCGACGGGTTCACTGACCGCACCGTATTCCGCCAAGGTCGCTGCCGGCACCCCGAGGAATCGTTGTTTCGATTCGTTGCTGTAGGTCACCAGGCCGGCGCGAAGGATGCCGGAGGCGCCGGGTACATTGGTGATGCGATTGGTGATGTGCCCACCTGTGCAGGATTCGGCGAGCGCGAGGGTGAGCCGGCGGGCAAGGAACTCCCGGACGACCACCTCCTCCAATAGGTCGTCTTCCACCCCGTAAATGAAAACGCCGTCAACCTTCCGGGCGCGGCGTTCGGCCTCCGTCACGGTTGCCGCGGCGTTCGGGCCACGTGCGATGAACCGGACCTCCACTTCGCCAACCCGGGCGCAAAACCCGAGTTCCATGCCGGCGGTGACGAGGTCGGCGAGCGGTCCGGCAAGGCGTTCTTCCAACAGCGATTCGCCCAGCCCGGTGGTTTTGAGGGTGCGGCAGGCGAAGCCGTCCACGCGCGGGAAGCGGCGCAACAACCGTGGCAGGACCTGTTCCAGGAACATCGGCCTGAGCTCGCGGGGAGGTCCGGGCAACATGACCAGCCAGGCGTCATGCCCCGGGCGAAACGGATTGGGTGTCAGGGAAAAGGCCAGCCCCGGCGCGGTCCCGTGATCGTTTGGCAACACCTCCGCGCCCTCGGGCACCCAGGCCTCGACCCCGGTGCGGACTGGGACCGGTCGGTTTCGCGATTCAAAATAATGCCGGATCCGCTCCTCCACCGCGGGTTGGTGGACCAAGGGCCGCCCCAGGAGATCCGCCACCAGCTCCCGGGTCCGATCATCGCAGGTCGGTCCGAGACCCCCCGTGGTGAGGATGCAGTCGGCCCGTTGGAGGGCTTCATGGACCGCGCCCCGGATCGAGGAGGCATCGTCGGGCACGGCGACTTGTCGGTCGACGGTGAACGAACGGTCGGCCAATTGGCGGCACAGCCATTGTTGATGGGTGTTGAGGACCCGCCCCAGGAGCAGTTCCGAGCCGGTGTTGATGAGCTCGATGGTCATGTCGGATCCGTGAGGGTGGGGAGCCTGGTGAGAGGTGGGACGGTGAAAAGGGGTGCGGAAAACGGGAGGGTGGAAAATGGGAGGGTGGAAAATGGGATGGCGGGACAAGGCAGGGGTGCTCCGCCGAAGCGAAACACCCCTGCGCAGACCCCCGATGACCGGCCGGACTTGCGTCCCACCGGCCACCGGTTGGCTCGTTCACCTGCCCGGGCCACCCGTGTCACTCCAACCAACACACAGTAAAAGCGCCACAGGCAACCGGTACTCCTAAGACAGGCAGGCCACCGAGCACGCCGCGTGTCCCCACCTTGGAAACAAACCGGATCAGACCCAAGATCATCTCCAGGCGAACCTATCGATGAAGTTTGAAACAGTTGGAATCCGAATGCGTGGACTGGCGGCTGATGTCATCCGATTTGGACCCCCATCCTCGGCGGATAACGTGCGAATTCTTAGCATCGACTGGCCAAAGCTCAAGCGGGACTTGTTGCCAAAGTGGACAAATCTTGCCCGGATCGATGCCCGACCCCGGCATTGTGCCCCGTTTGGAGGACCGGGTGGGGCGGCACCTTCCACTTCGGATTTTCATCGTTGTCTGGGGGGAGAACCCGCGGAGACTTCCGCCATGGAAACGCCTGCGTTCACACCCTCCGAAAAGCGCGTTTTGCTGGTGTTGTTCCAGCAACATTGGGAAAACGTGCGTCATATCAAGAACGAGCGCCTGTCGTTCACCAACATGTATTGCCTGGTCGCCGCCGGAATCCTGTCGTTGCTCCATTCGGTTCGGGGCGACCTGCTGCTCGAATTCGCCTTGCTGGTGTTCATGACCGCCTTTTCAGTGATCGGCCTGCTCACCAGCCTCCGGCTCAAGGTCGAACTGGAACATTGCCTGAACCGCATCGAAGCCATCGTCGCCGCCACCCCGCTCCAAGTCTTCATGCCCCCGGTGGACCACCATGGCGCCCTCACCCGGCTTCCGAAGTTTCGTTGGCTTTTCCCCTGGTTCTACGGCATCGCGATGTTCGGTTTCGTCGCAATCATGGTCACCCGTCTCGTCTTCAAATGAGGGCTCTCCCGGGGCCTGGGGCTTGCGACCCCCACGGACGACGGTTCGATGGCTGGCTGGCGCGCTCGGATCACGCGAGGCCGCCAAAGGTCACGTGGTCGTCCAGATCGAGGAGTTCGGCCCAGGTGCGCACGTCCTCCCGGGTGAGGGTCAGTTTGCCGACGGCTCCGGCGAAATAGGCCAGCGTCTCGGCGTCGCTATCGGGCCCGCGGCGCTCGTGGTGGTCACTCCACGCCGAGATTTCCCAAGGCTGATGCGGGATCGGCGCGTGGGAAAGAATCCATTCGAGGATTTCACCATCGCCCTTTCCTGCGGCCACAACCGCCTGCAACGCCGCCGGATCCAGGCCCGTGTAGCGGAAGAAATGCTGATCCAATGGACAGGCATAATGGTACTCCCCGTTCTTGCCGATGATCGTCGCACGGCATTTGTCGAGCAGGCGGGGCAGGAGGGCGAAGCCGCCCAGTCTGACCCGCAGGCTGCGCGGGGGGCGTTGGGTGAGATCGGGTGCCGGAATGGAATGGCTCATGGCGGGTATGGTAAAACCGTGATTCCGGACGAATGGCAAGGCCCATTCCGGGAAGCGGCGTGAAGGGGCGCATCGAACTTCGGTTGCCACAGACCGGGTTCCGGTGCTATTCAGGAAGCTCAATCCCGGTGCCACACCCCGATGTGGGCACATCCACCTGGGACCTCGCCGGCGCCAACCGGGTGGGGTCGGGCGTGGATGCGGGTACGGAATGTTCCCAATCATTGGCAGAAGCGAAAAATGTTATCCCGGTCGTCGTCCCGCCGTGCGGTTCGCGTGGTCGCCTTGTTCGAGGCGGCCAAAGGCTCGTTGGTTCTACTGGCCGGGTTCGGTCTGCTCACCCTTCTGGGGAGCGATGTCGGATTGGTTGCCAACCGTCTGGTTCATCACCTTCACCTCAACCCGAGCCGGAAGTATCCGCGCATTTTCATCGATGCCGCGCACGATATGACCGACCAGCGGCTGTGGCTGTTCGCGGTGCTGGCCGCCATCTATGCCGCGTTCCGACTCTGCGAAGGATACGGTCTCTGGCGCGAGAGAGCCTGGGCCGAGTGGGTCGCCTTGGTCAGCGGGATGATCTACCTGCCCATCGAGATCTATGGATTGGTGGAGAAATGGACCTGGCTCCGCGTCGGGACCTTCGTGGCCAACCTCCTGATCGTGGCACTCATCGCCCAGGTGCTGTACCGGTCCGTGAAGTCCCGGAGATTGGGCCTGGCCCCTGAGCCCGTGCCCCCGTTCGCCGGGCGCCCTCCGGTCCCGCCGTGAAACCCGATCCCTCGGTTGGGGACAACCCGCCGTTGCCAAGGCTCGGGGCAACCCCGTAGCTTCCCCCTCCCGGTCCGTGCCGTCGGCCGGGATGCCCCTGTCCATGTCGGAATACCGTGTCCAATTTGAGGTCTTTGAAGGACCGCTCGATCTGCTTCTCCACTTGGTGAAGAAGCAGGAGGTCGACATCTATCAGGTCAACCTGACCCGGATCGCGACCGAGTTCGTCGCCTATCTTGAACAGATGCGCGAACTCGACCTGGAGGTGGCCGGGGAATTCGTCGTGATGGCTGCCACCCTCCTCTACATCAAGAGCCGCGAACTCCTGCCGGTCGAAAAACAGGTGGTGCCCGCGACCGAGGACGAGGATGAGGATGATCCGCGCTGGGAACTCATCCGGCGCCTGGTCGAATACAAGAAATTCAAGGATGCCGCCGCACTCCTCCAAGGCCACGAAACCCGGATGGACAGTGTCTACGAACATCGTTCCGGCCGGGTCGATCTGACCCCGGTGGAACCGGCCCGGGCTGATGCCGTGTCCGTGTTCGACCTCGTCAGCGCCGTCAGCGTCATTCTCCGGCGTTTCCATCTGCGCACCGATGTCGGCGAGATTCATGCCGATCCCTACACCGTCAGCGAGAAAATCGATTACCTGCGGCAACTGGTTTCGAGCCGACCCCGCTTCAACTTCGGCGAATTGTTCGAGGCCGCCGTGACCCGGACCGAGGTGGTTGTCACCTTCCTGGCCCTGCTGGAATTGATCCGCCTGAAGGTCCTGGTCTGCGTGCAGTCGGAGGATTTCGGGTCGATTGAGATCGAGCCCGCGCCCGCCCCGGTGGTTGTCGCGGTCGCCGTCCCGGACGATGCACCGGCCGCCGACCCTCCGCCGGCGACGGACCGCTCGGCGGCCGCCGGTCCGGTCACGGAATCTCCCGATGTGCCGGACCGTTGGCCGCCCGGGGCCACGCCACCGGCGGATATTGTGACCCCTGTCGAACCCCGACCGCCCGGCACGTTGCCGGGCTCCACCCCTTTCGCGGACGGCGCGGACGGCCCGATCCCCGCCTGAACCGTCTCCATTTTTTCCGCCATGGACCTCAAGTTCATTCTCGAATCCCTGTTGTTCACGTCGCAGAAGCCGCTTTCCAACTCCGAATTGCGCGACGTGTTGAATCGCGCCGCCGCGGAGGAAGGTGCCGACGAATCGGTGAAGGCGCTGAAAAAGACGGCGCCGGATGCGATTGATGCCGCGTTGCAGGAACTCACGGTGGAGCACGAAGCCGCGGCCCGGAGTTTCCGGTTGGTATGCGTCGCCGGCGCGTGGCAATTCGTGACCCAGCCGGAATATGCCCCGTGGCTGCGGACCTTTATCGGCGTCAAGAACCGGCCCGCCCGCCTCTCCCAACCCGCTCTCGAGACCCTGGCCATCATCGCCTATCGCCAACCGGTCACGCGCGCCGAAATCGAACAGATCCGAGGCGTGGCGGTGGACGGCGTGGTGGCAACCCTCAAGGAGCGCGGATTGATCGACGACGCCGGCCGGGCCGAAGTCATCGGGCGTCCGATGCAGTACGCGACGACGGCTGCCTTTCTGGAGTACTTCGGTCTGGCGGGGTTGGAAGGGCTGCCGGCGGCGGATGAATTGCGGCGGATTCCCGTCCAAAAGCCCGAATCGTTGCTGACGGTGGATGCGCATCTGGCCACGGCTCCGTCCGAGGCGGCAACCACGCCGGTGACGCTCGACCTGGCGGCGGCAGAACCGCGGGATCTCGGAGCCGTCGAATCGGAGGTCCAGCCGTCGGAGCCTCGGACGTCGGAGCTTCAGAAATCAGAGCCTCAGGTGTCAGACCTTCAGCGGTCAGAGCCTCAGGAGGAAGCGGGTCAGATGGGACCCGGCGGAGGACTCCCCGCCGAGGGCAGTTCGGAATCACCCTGAATCCCGTTCCGGTCCCTCTCTCCCCGCGAGGAACGGGTGGGGAGAGAGCCGGAGAGAGGGGGCGGCTTTCCTTCAGTGGAGGACGAGCGTGGAGGGGAGTTTCCGGGCGGCGGTTTCGAAGGTGACGAGGGTGTCGCCTGCGGCGTGGCTGGTGCCGTGGATCAGGCGGTCCACAAAGCCGGGTTTGGCGGTGGCCAATTTCGGTTGAGCCAACACCGTCCGGGCCACCGGGGTGACGGTCACACCGCTGTGTTGTGCGAAGAGGCCCAGCGCCGCAAGGGCGTCGGCCTTCGACAATTGATAGAACCCGTGGAGGGCGAAATACGACTCCGCCAACACCAGGTCGCCCACGTGGACGACTCTCTGGGCCGCCAGTTGCTCCTGCAGGAATTGGGTGGCCTCCCGGTATTGGGCTGTCGGCTGACCGATGAGCAGTCGGACCACCACGGAGGTGTCCAAGCTGGCGCTGCCGGCGATCATGAGGGGCGCTTGACGGTCGGGTTTTTCGCCGCTCCCTCCTTCGCCCAAGCGGTGGCAATGGCGGTGCGCACGGATTCCATATCATGGCTCATCCCTGGGTGGAGCGCGCGGCGCGTGATGGCCAGCCAGGGGGCGGCTTCCTCGTTCAGCACTCCCGCGTCCGGGGTCGGCTTTGGCGGTGGCGCATCCAACCAGTTTTGCAGCAGTTCCACGGCGACGGCTCGGATGGGGCGACCCTCCATGGCGCTGCGGGCCTTGACGCGGCGATACAGGTCATCGGGAATATCCAAGGTGGCTTTCATGGTATGCAGCTTCCTGTATTCCCATATCCTGTCAATGCCTCACTCAATCGTACGCACCCGTACTATTTTATTGCCAGTCGGGCGACCCCGGGCAATGTTCCGGCATCGCGAAAGCCTCCTTCGGCCACCCCACCATGAACGCCGCACGCCGCGCCCTGCTCGTCCCTTTTCTCGCCGCCCTTGTCGCCCAGGCAGCCCCGGTCACCGGATGGCTCAACTGGCGCGGACCCAACCAGGACAGCGTCTCCACCGAGACCACTCTCCCCGCCCGGATCGGGTCCTCCGACATCCTCTGGACCGCGGATTTTCCCGGCCAGAGCGCCCCGGTCATCGCCGGCGGACGGTTGTTCATCAACGGCTATGTCGAGGAGGGTCCCGATATCCGCGAAGCCGTCCGGTGCTATGACGCCTCGACCGGCACCCTGGTGTGGGAACATCAGGAGAATGATTTTCTCTCCGACACCATTTATCTGCGGTATGCGACGTCCTCCCCGACGATCGACCCGGAGACGGGCAACGTGTACGTGCAATACACCCAGGGTCTGCTGTTGGCATTCACGCCTGAAGGCCGGGTGTTGTGGAAGCATTCGATGATGGAGGAATTCGGCCGGCTGACCTTCCCGAATTCGCGGACGGCGTCGCCGGCGGTGGACAAGGAACTGGTCATCACGCGCGGCATCACCAGCGCGTGGGGTGCGCACGGGGCGGCGGGCGACCGGTTCTATGCGTTCGACAAGAAGACCGGTGAACTCGTGTGGAGTTCTGCGCCCGGCGACCGTCCCCAAGACAACACCTTCTCGAATCCCTATTTCGACGTGTGGGGTGGGAAGCGGGTTCTTTATAGCGCGGGCGGTGACAGTTCGATCCTGGCGTTGAACGCGCGGACCGGTGAGCCGTTGTGGCGGTTCCCGTTTGCGAAGGCGGGCGCAAAGGGTGGCATCAATGCCGCATTGGTCCGGCATGGGGACGAGCTGATCGCGTTGCACGAGTCCGAGAACATCGATTCCTCCGAGATCGGCCGGATGGCGGCCTTCCGCATCCCGCGGCCGGACGAGGTGAAGCCGACGAATTCGGTGACGCCGCACGTGTTCGGCCCGACGGCATTTGAGCAATGGCGCAACGGCGTGGGGTCATTGGCCAGTTCGCCGGTGTTGGTGGGCGACCGCATCTATGAGGTCAATGGCACCGGGGAACTTTGTGCGGTGGACGCCGTGAAGGGGGTGGTGCTGTGGAAGAAAAAGATCGGCATCGAGCAGCGCCAGAGCACGCCGTTCTATGCGGCCGGCCGGCTTTATATCGCGGTCTTGGGGGCCAAGGCGGACCTGGCCAACGCCAATGCGGGTGCGGGCGACACCGTGGCGAACGGCGACCTGGTGGTGTTGAAACCCGGTGAGGACGGCTTCGAGGAATTGAGCCGCCTGCATCTGAGCGGCCTGTGTTATGGTTCGCCGATCGGCTATGACGGCCGGATCTATGTGCAGACCGACAAGAAGCTTTATGCCTTCGGACGCCGCGGACCGGGCGAGCATCTGCCGGTGGCCTCGGCGCCGGCGTGGCCCGCGGCGGGACCCGCCAAACAGCTCCAGGTGATCCCTTATGAATTCCTCCTGCGGCCCGGCCAGACCCAGTCCTTCCGGATCCGCGCACTCGATGCCAACGGATTCACCGTCGAGGAAAACGTCGATCCGAAGTCCGTGACGTGGGAATCCTTTGTTCCGCCGACGGCACTGGTGCGGGCCTTTGCCAATGCGAAGTTCAATGCCGAGGGCAAAATGGTGGCCGTGCCCTCACCCGCGGCAAGCGCGGGACAGTTCAAAGCCACGTTGAAGCAGGCGGACGGCACCGAGTTGGTCGGGTTCGTGAAGGGTCGGATCCTGCCGGCGCCCCCGTTGAAGTTTGATTTCCAGCAATTCGCGCTGACCAACAAGACGACCAACATGGTGGAGCCGCCGACGGCCTTCGCCTATCCGCCGTTGCCATGGAATTCGGCGCGGTTCCGGTTTGAGGTCCGGTCCAAGGAGATGGACGGGGTGACCACCAACCAGGCGTTGGTGAAGACGATCGAGAACAAGCTGTTCCAACGCGGGCAGGTGTTCCTCGGGTTCCCCACGCTCACCAATTACACCATCCAGGCCGACGTGTTGAGCGAGGGCAACAGCCGCAAACAATCGGAGGTGGGCGTGATCAACCAGCGCTACGCCATCATCCTCAAGGGCAACTCTCAGGAAATTGAGATCAACTCCAACCAGCAGCGTCTCAAGTTCAGCAAACCTTTCAAATGGACGCCCAACGCCTGGTACACGGTGAAGGCGCGTGTGGACTTGCAACCCGACGGTTCCGGGATCATCCGCGGCAAGGCGTGGAAGAAAGGGGAGGCTGAACCGGCCGAATGGAGTGTCGAATACACCCATCATCACGCGCACACCGAGGGTTCGCCGGGCCTGTTCGCCTTCACCCCGCAGGACCAGCGCGTCGCCATCGACAACATTCTTATAACCCCGAACTGAGCCGGGTTGACCTTGCGATCCCCTACCGGATGCTCCCGCCTGAATCTGCAAAGCTGAATTGACTGTGCGATGAACACGATCCCGCTCCTTGCCGCCGCCTTTCTAGCGGCCGGCCTCGTCACCCGCGCCGAAGACTGGCCCCAATGGGGCGGCAACGACCCGGGTCGCAACATGTATTCGACCGCCAAGGGCCTCCCGGATTCCCTCAATCCGGGCAAGATGAAGAAGGGCACCGAGGAGATCGACCTCGCCACGACCAAGAACGTGAAGTGGGTCGCCAAGCTCGGTTCCGAAACCTATGGCAACGTGGTCGTTTCCGGCGGCAAGGTCTTCATCGGCACCAACAATGGCGTGCCCCGTGACAAACGGCATGTCGGCGATCGTTCGATCCTGATGGCTCTCGACGAGAAGACCGGCGCTTTCCTGTGGCAACTCGTGGTGCCCAAGCTCAAGGCTGGCAAGGTCAACGATTGGGAAAACCTCGGGCTCCTCTCCTCGCCCCTGGTTTCCGGCAACCGACTCTATGTCGTCACCACCCGCTGCGAGGTGCTGTGCCTCGACACCGAGGGCCAGAAAAACGGCAACGATGGCGATTTCAAGGACGAGGCGAATTATTTCGTCAAGGACACACCGAAGGAGGGTTCGCCCATCGAGGTCGGACCGAACGACGCCGACATCATCTGGAAATATGACATGATGGATGAGCTCGGTTCTTTCCCGCACAACGGGTCGAATTGCTCACTCCTGATGGTCGATGGCCTCCTTTATGTCTGCACCTCCAACGGGCAGGATTGGACCCACGTCAATGTCCCTTCGCCCAACACCCCCAGCCTGATCGCCCTGGACGCCCAGACGGGCAAGCTGAAGGGCGAGGACAACGCCGGCATCGGTCCCCGCATCTTCCACGGCCTGTGGTCCTCGCCATCCGCCGGCAAGGTGAATGGGCGCTGGCAGATTTTCTTCGGGGGCGGCGACGGTGTCTGTTACGGGTTCGATGCCCAACCACAGAGAGGCGACGGTTCACCGATTGTACCGGTCCTGCCCGGGCCCGAATACAAGCGTGAGGAGGACAAGACCACCGACTACCTGAAGAAGGTGTGGTGGGCGGACGGGAACCCGCCGGAGTATAAGTCCAAGAACGGCCGGCCGTTCAAGTACCAGGAGGCCGAGGGCTTCAGCGACATCCTCGCCACCCCCGTGTTTTATAACAACCGGGTCTATGTCGCGATCGGCCAGGATCCCGAACATAGCGAGGGCGTCGGGCGCCTGCTTTGCATCGATCCCACCCAAAAGGGCGACCTCTCCAAATCCGGTGTGGTCTGGGATTACCGCGGGATCAAACGGTCCATCTCGACCTGCTCGATCGATCCCGCGACCGGGCTCTTGTTCATCAATGATTTCTCCGGCTACGTCCATTGCCTCGACGTGGCGACGGGCAAGGTGAACTGGGTGTATGACATGAAAGCCCACATGTGGGGTTCGACATTGGTGGCCGACGGCAAGGTGTTCCTGGGGGATGAGGATGGGGATTTTGTGGTGCTGGCGGCGGACAAGAGCTTGAAGGTGCTCAGCGAGACCAATCTGGGGGCCCCGATCTACAGCACGCCCGTCGTGGCCAACGGCACGCTCTATGTGAGCACGCAGACCCATCTGTTTGTCGTGGGTGCGAACGCCGTCCCGGTGGGCAGCGATGCGCCGACCGCTGACGGGGTGCGCGTGAAGAAGTGACGGGGAAACCGATCTTCGGGACAAGGTGCCGACTCCGTTATGGCGAAGATCCGTTTCCATCTGGCTGCGACTGCCGGGCTTCTGGTCGCCTGCTGCCTTCCAGCCCAGGAAATCGTGCGCGGGCGACAGTCCGCGGTGCTTGAAAACGCATCGGCGCGCTTGGTGGTGGACCTTCGGGGCGGTGCGATCGGCGACTTCCATCTGAAGGACAAACCCCTGAACCCGCTTCAGTGGAACACCCCGCGCGACGGCGACCGGGCGATCCAAGGTTTCGGACACTTCCTGTGCCTCGACCGCTGGGGTCCGCCTTCCGATGCGGAGGGGACCCGCGGCATGCCTTATCACGGCGAGGCAGCCAACGTGGAGTGGTCCCTGGTCCGACCACCGGCCGAGGTCGGTGGTGCGCTTGAGACCCAGATGACCGCGCGTTTGCCGAAGGCCGGTCTCTCGGTGCGTCGGACGGTGCGGATGTCGGCCAAGGGGGCGGTGTTCATGGTGCGCGAGGAGGTCACGAACGAGAACGCGCTCGGCCGCATGTATAATGCCGTCCAGCACCCGACGATCGCGCCGCCGTTTCTGGATGGCACGACGCTGGTGGATTGCAATGGCCGCCGTGGTTTCGCACAGGGCGGATCCTTGCCGAACCCCGAGGAACCGTCGTCTTTCTGGCCCCAAGCGTTCAACCTGGACGGCGTGGGGGTGAACCTTCGGCGGTTGACGGATGATCCCAATCCCAACGTCGTGTCATTCGTCATCGACGAGCCCCACGGTTGGATCACCGCGGTGACGCCGGCGAAAGGGTTGTTGATCGGTTATGTGTGGAAGTCGGTGGATTATCCGTGGGTGAGCGTGTGGCGGAACGTGGGCGACGGGAAGCCCACGGCACGCGGACTGGAATTCGGGACCACGGGCCTCCACCAACCCTTCCCGGTTCTCGCCAAGAAGGGGAGCATCTGGGGGCGGCCCACCTTTGAATACCTTGATGCCGGTGAGACGGCGGCGCGACAGTATGTGTCCTTCCTGCTGGTCGTGCCTACGGACTTCGAGGGTGTTCAATCGATCCGCGTCGAGAAAGGGCGGATTCTCATCCGGGAGCGGCGCGGGGACAATCCACGGGAGTTTCGGGTGGATGGGGAGGGAGTGATCCCGGAGTGAGGGAAGACCCACTTACTGCTTCAATACGCGCAACCGGAAAAACAACGAGGTCGTGGGGTTGTTCAGCAACGGGGCGGTTCCGCGATAGGTCTCAAGGATCGTGCCGTCCCGATTCTCGTCCGCGCGCAACAGGATAAGATCCGAGTCGGATGGTCCCCAGTTTTGCAGGTCACCACTCATCTCGATGCCCAATCCCAAGCCGGCGGTGTCCGCACGCCTTTGATAGCTGAACGTAAGATAGCGGGACTCCGTTCCGTTCACCACCAGCGACGCGATCCGGGCGGACGGGAAATACCCTGAGCCGGGATTCTCCGGATCCGTGCCCGACGCAAATTCGAAAAAGTCGGGGAGCCCATCCCCGTCGGAATCCGCCGCAAAATCCCCGGTGAAAACGTCCGCACCGATCCCGGATTCGCCGGGCGTGCCCCCCACTTTCGCACTCAGAACCCAATGCAGCGGATCGGCCGGATTGGGGTTGGTCGCGGGATCCTTCAACACAAGGCTTCGTCCGGTGCCGTCGGCCGACGCAGGCCACGGCGAACCGACCTCATATCGGAATTGGGTGATCAATGCCCCGTTGGCCGCCTGGATGGCCAGGGTCTCGCCGTTGTTGTCGATGTGTCCCCCGAAGCGGCCGACGATCTTGGTGTCGGACAGGTGGGGATATCGCAGCAGCAAGGCGCGTTTGTCCGCGGCCAACACCACGGATGCCCCCGGCTTCAACAGGCGGGCCCACGCCGGCGCAAAGGTGAAATCATAGTCAACCCCCTGGGTGATTTTCACGCCGGTGAGATCGATGGCCTGGGTGGCGATGTTCCGCAACTCGAGGTACTCAAAGGAATCCAAGTCCACGAACCCCCCGGCAATCTCCGTCGCGGTCAGGGGCGCGGGCTTCAGCATGACTTCCGACACGACGAGGTTGGCCGGGCTGGCGGGCACCGTGCCGAGGAGAAAGGTGGAGGTGGCCAGGGGCGACCATTGGTTCTGTGCCAACAGCCGCGCCTTCACTGTCAGCGATGACTTGATCAGCAGGGATTTGCCATACTTCACGGCCGATTTGGCGATGCCGCCGCCGGGCAGTCTCGGGTCGGAATCATCCAGCGTGTAATAGATGTCGCCGTCGGGAAAGGTGGTGGCCGTCGAATCCCGGTGATAAGCCTTCATCGTCAGGGGGACCGGGCCCCCGATCGGCCCGCCGGCATGGCTGAGTTCCGGCGGGCGATAAGCCACTTTTCCGACGCGCAGGCTCTGGTCATCCAGCCACTCCAGGCGTGGCTTGATCCAGTTCTTCATATAATCCACCTCGGCCTGCCAGGTCCTGATCTTGGTTTCGCCAGGGGGGTTGGGCCAATCCCGCATGCCGAGCCGGGGATACTTCCGGTAATGCCGTGCGACAGGATTCTGGACCTCCACGGGCATCCGGTTGCTCACGGCGCCGGTATAGCCGTCCAGCAGGGTGTTCATATGCCCATCAATGGTCGCCATCACGGTGTCGGTGGCCAGGATCGACCGGCGCATCTCCCAATAGCGGTCCCAATGGGCCGTGTGATAGTCGGGATCCGCATGCAGCCGGGGATACCACAGTTGGCCGGAACCGTTCGGCACGTCGTAGAGCCAGCCGGTGGGGGTGTCCCCGGTCCCATAATCGGCGTTGCCCAGGGCGATGTTGAAATCCCATAGCGGTCCGGCCCGCAACCGGCCCGCCCGATCCTTGTTCCAGTAGGTGCTGAACACATAGCCATCGACCTGTTTGGAAACCTCCAGCATCCACTGGGCGTCGATGAAGGTGTCCGGATCGATGTAAGCCTGGTAGCCGTTGGTGAAACTCCGGTAGGCCGGGCCGTTCAGGGCCGACTCGAAGGCGTTCACATAGGACTTGATGTAGGCAAGTTGGGGCACGTTCAAGCGGTCCGGATCGAAGCTCTGCAACGGGATGCCGAGCCGGGCGGTGGACCAATTGTTTTTCAAGGCGTCGTCCTTGTCCTTGCGGATGATGTAACCCCCGGTGATCAACTGCGGGTCGATGGTGTTGGTGTTGAGGTTCTGGATGGGGACGCGTTCCTTGCCCCGCTTCAGTTTCTCCATCATCACATAGATGCCGCGATAGGTGCTGTAGCCCACCTGGCCGGTCACCGGCTTGGTCTGGTTGAAAAACACCTCGATGAACCGCGTGCGGACCGCCGAACCGTCCGGCCCGCGCAGGGCCAGCATCCAATCGAAGATCAGCTTGTTCCGCATGATCGTCTTCTCGCTCCACGGCCCATAGAGGATCCAATCCGAATCCTCCGACATCCCGAGCAACCGGGCCGCCTGGTCGTTGCCGGACTCGTCCCAGAGTTCCATGGAATAGCTCAACTGGCCGAATCCGGCCGAACTCTCCCCGCGCACATGGACGCCGGCGGGGCCGGCATAGTCCGGGATGCCCTCCAGGGACGCACGGCCGGTCAGCGGATCGGGGGCGATCACCACGGCATAGGCCGGCCGAAAAGGACGGGTGCCGCCGGTGGAGCCATCCACCCCCACCCCGAAACTGTCCAGAAAGAGGAGGGGCAGGTTCGAATCGAAGGTCCGGCCGGTCCCGGCGAACTGGGCCAGGGTCGGGTCCATCATCACGTAGGTCCGGCTGCTCACCCGTCCCGGCAGGTGATTCGGGACGTAAACCCGGGCCCGCACGGTGGTGAACCCCGTGATGGCAATCGGACCGGTATAAAGCGTCGAGGCGGGCCCCGGTTCCGTCCGGTCCAGCGTGTAACGGATCTCCGTACCCGCCGCATTCGGTGCGGAAAGTGTCAGGGTGACGGGTCCGGAGATGAAGCTGCCAGGATGCGAGTATCCAACGTCAGGGGCGAACGAGTCCGGTGCGGGATCCTGGGTGTTCACGGTTCCCGGCGAGGGCGGATACATGTAACCCCGTCTGCGCTCCGGCCCTTTCTCGCCATAGGAAACGTTCTTCTGCTGTGCCCCATATTCATAGCTGCTGGCGATCGTCGTCCCATCCGGACGCACCAGGGCCACAAATCCCCCGCTCTTGGCCAGCGTGAAATCCGTGTGCATGAAACTGGTCGGGGAAAGCTGGCGATCCCGTCCCGAGGCATAAACCACCTGATAATTATACGGTGTCAGGATCAACCCGTTGATCCTCCACTTGGTCAGCACCTTCTTGGAATCGGTCAGGTACCAACCCGTCAGGTCGACGGGATTCGCAGAACCGTTCAGGAGTTCCAACCAACCCGGTTTGTCCGCGAATTCGTCCTCCAGGGTCCCGTTGTTCGCCACGAACTCGGAGATGATCGGTCCGCCTGTCTCGATGACCGGCAGGGCGGTCGTGGTGGCCTTCAGGGTCTCCAGGAACACGTCCTGGCTGGCCTTGGTCGTGCGGGCCGTGAACGCAAAGATGTTTCCCGGACCCGGGGTGAAGCCGGGCGTTGGCAGGTTGGCGCACACGACCGCCCCTTCGTAGCTGATATCAAGCCCCGCGGAATCCCAATGCACGGCGACCCCCCGGATGACCGGATCAAAGGTGAAGGTCCGGGGAAAAGTGGCGATGCTGACGCCGCCGATGAAAACCTCGATCGATGGGGGCCCTTCCCCGTTGTCCAACGTGTCGAAGGCGATGGTCAGGCCACCCGGCAAGGGTGCGAAACCACCCTCGCCCGTCCCCTCGTCATTCGGGATCCGCCCGAAATTCACCGACCAACCCTCGCCGGTGACCGGCCCGGATCCCGCCCCCATGACGACGCCGAACTTGAGGTCGAAGGCATTGATGACATTGCCCGGGTCGAGATCCGGCAGCTTCAAGGACCCGATGGAATTCGTCGTTCCCTTGTCGATCAAACGCAACATCCCCCCGATAACCACGGCCACGGGCGTGCCATCCGGAGTCTGGGCCGTCGAGGCGATCAGGGAACCGTCGGCAAGGTCCACCGTTCCATCGGGGACATCGAAGCCTTGGGGAAATTTCCCGGTCGGATAGCTGCCCCCCAAGGCAATGCAGGTGGTGGACAGGCAGATCGTCGCCCAAAGGCGTGGTGCAGGCAGGCGCATTGTATTGAGGTGGTTCTACAGGCACTCCAACACACCGCCCCGTGTTTTCAAGGATAGAGATCTTCCCCGGAGAATGTCGTTGCCACCCGGACCGCGGAAGACATTACTCGGTGCGGTTCTTTGTACGGCCGCGCCCGGGAACGGGACGGCCACCTGCCAGACACAATCGGAATTGCGGGAACCCCGTGAGATTCGGGGACGGTTCCGCCACGGTGACGGGTTACAAACTCCCACGTTGCAAGACAGCCACTGTGCCGCTCGACGGCATGGGAAGGCGGGAGCGAGGTATGAAGCCCGGAGTCCGGATATCGCGCCGACTGTGCTTGTCCGAAACCCCGCCCGCGGCGTGTGCCGTGGCGTGGGGTTCAACTTCGCCGGCAAAGCGAAGGATGAGGCCAGCCCAGGCACGGGAGTGTCGGGGCTTCGAGAGAGTTTGCTGCCTTCATTCTCCGACTGTCGGGGGAGTGGAGGCTTTTTGTTTTGGCCCGGCGCGATTCCGGCCCAAGGCGGAGGATCCATGCCCCAGACTGGTCTTCATGATCAATCCATCCCGCCGATTCTGGCACGGCGGGCGGGGAACTTTGGAGACCTGTCATGTCTGTGAATCGTTGTTGGTCGGAGTTGTCGGTCCTCGGGGGCGTGGCCGTCGCGCTGTCCCTACCCCATGCCTTGCTGGGCCAATATGCCGCCGAGGTGTTGCATTATGAATCCGGCACGGGGTTTGCCACCGAATTCGGTTCCGGCCTGGGTTATACCCTCGCCGCCAGCGCCCTTGGGGCACCCTCGCACACGACTGCCGGTCCCTTCGGGGGTCCCGTCGATCCGTTCAGCCCACCTTATCTCCGCGAGCAACTCGTCTCGATCGGGCAGGGCGGGGTGCTGGACGTCCGCCTCGACCAACCCGCCCGCAACCAGGCCGGCAATCCGTTCGGCATCGACCTGCTCATCTTCAGCAACACCGGCTTCGCCATTGTGAACGGCGATTTCTCCGGGGGGGGACTCACCGATGGCTCACGCTTCGGTGACGATGGCGGCGTCACCCGCGTCTCAGTGAGCGCGGATGGCGTGAATTATTTCACGCTCGATCCGGCCCTGGCACCGGGGGTGGAATCCGGGTTCCCGACGGACGGCAAAGGCGATTTCACGCGGCCCGTGGATCCGTCGTTGAAGCCATCCGATTTCAACGGGCTCGGCCTGGCCGGGATCGGGCTGCGTTATGGCGGAAGCGGGGGCGGCACGGGCTACGATCTCGCGTGGGCGCGGGACGGTGCCGGGCAGCCCGTCGTGATTGATTCCGCGGCGTTCGTGCGGATCGAGGTGTTGTCCGGGCGCGCCGAGATTGATGGGCTCGCCGCGGTGGGAACGGTGCCGGAACCCAAGCTCGTGTTGCTGACAGTGGCCGGCTTGGCGGCGGTGCTGTGGAGGCGCGGACGGGGCCGCGGGCGGGCTGAATGAGAGGCTCACTTTATTATTTGTTCGGTCTTGCGTGGCTCCCCTTCTGGGGCCTGTTCGTGACCGGCCTTGCCGCCGATTTCCAGGAGGACTTCGCCACCGATCCGGCGGACCGTGGTTGGCAGGCGCATGGCGATGCCTCCCGGTTCCGCTGGGACGCGGATGCGGGTGCGTTGGAGGTGACTTGGGATTCGCGTCGTCCCAACAGTTATTATGCCCTGCTGCTGCCGGAACCGCTGACCAAGGAGGATGACTTCCGTTTCGGTTTCAACCTGCGCCTCGATGCCTATGAGGCCGGCATCGATCCACTGAAACCGGGGACGTTCCAGATCGCGCTGGGCCTTATAAACCTTGCGCAGGCCACCGCCGCCGGATTCCAACGCGGCGTGTTCCTGCATAGCACGAACCTCGTGGAATGGACCTGGTTCGGCGCCGCGGCCGGGATTTCGCCGTCGATTTCCCCGGCGATTGTGCCGGCGGACGGGAGGTTGCCCTGGGGATACCGGGACAGCTTTGTGAACTTGGACGCCGGGAGCCTCTATGGATTTGAACTGACTTACACCGCGGCGGACCGGCGGCTCGGATTGGTGATGACGGTCGATGGCGGGCCGGGTCCCGAACTTCAACCGGTGATATTGCCGGCGAGCTTCACCGACTTCCGGGTCGATGCCTTGTCCATCAACAGCTACTCCGACGCCGGACAGGACCCGCGGTTTGCCGGATCGGTGCTGGCGACCGGATGGATCGATGACCTGACGTGGACATTGCCGGCCCCGGCGGTGGGGCGATTGCGATGGGTCACGATGGCCGACGTGGCGGGGGTGTCGTTGATGACGCGCACCGGATGGAATTACCAATTGGAATCGAGCACCGACCTGCGGACGTGGGCGGTGGCGGGCCCGGTGGTGGGGGGGACGGGTGGCGAAAAGGTGTTGCCCGACACCGCCACTGGGGATGGGGACGAACGATTCTACCGGGTGAAGGCGACCCGGCCATGAGCACTCTGGCAGGACGGTTTCGCGGGGGCACATCCTGGCACTTCCCCCACCCAGGCGGCTCGGGCGGAGCCTCGCCCTACCTATCCGTAGCGAGCGCCCGTAGGGGCCTTCTTGGTAGGGCGAGGCTCCGGCCGAGCCGCCCTGAAGGCATCCCCGGAGGCAGTGTCGGGAGGTCCCGGTTTCGCGGACGACGGTGCGGCTTCACGCTGGTGGAGTTGCTGGTGGTCGTGGCGGTGCTCGCGGTGCTGGCGGGACTGCTGTTGCCGGGTCTGGCGCGGGCCCGACGGGCGGCGGGTGGGGCGCGGTGCACGTCGAACCTGCATCAGTTCGGGATCGCCCTGCAGCTGTATTGGGACGATCACGCTGGACGCGCCTTTCCGGAGCGGATGGCTTATACGAACGGGGGTTGGACCTATTGGTTTGGCTGGTTGCAGGACGGGGTGGAGGGGCAACGGGGCTTTGATCCGAGCGCCGGTGCATTATGGCCTTATATCCATGGCCGGGGGATTGAGACGTGCCCGGCGCTCGACCGTGCGAACCCGGCCTTCAAGACCAAGGCATCCGGATCGGCGTTCGGATATGCTTATAACCAGCTGTTCGGGCCGCGTGATCGGGCACCTTTGAACGTGGGCCAGCTGGCGGGGCCCTCGGGGTCGGCGGTGCTGGCGGACGCGGCCCAGGTGAATGATTTCCAGCCGCCCGCCTCCCCGGAGCACCCGATGCTGGAGGAATTCTATTATTTCGGGACCAATCGCATGGAGGCGACGGTTCATTTCCGCCACGACGCCCGCGCGCAGGTCAGCTATGCGGACGGGCACGTGGCGGCGGAGCGACCGGAATCGGGCTCGCTGGACGATCGGATACCGGGACAGTTGGTGGGACGACTCGCGGCGGACCGGGTGGTGCCGCGGTGAGGAGTCGGTGACCTTCAGGCATGGGGTGAACACCCCATGGATGGCCCCTGTTATCCTGCCAGGATGGAGTGGGACAGCACCATGGGCGACGGTCAACCCAATGAGAGTCGCGGGGACTCCGGAATGCGGACGGAGCAGGCACTTCGCGCCTCCGAATTGAGATATCGGCGGCTGTTCGAGGCGGCGCAGGACGGAATCCTCATCCTGGATGCGGGCACGGGACGCGTCACGGATGTCAACCCGTTCCTGACGGCGCTCCTGGGATTCTCCCACGGCGAAATGGTCGGCAAGACCGTGGGTGAACTGAGCCCCTTCAAGGACCTCGCATCCAACCGGGATATGCTGGAGCGGTTGCAACAGGAGGGATACATGCGGTACGAGAACCTGCCGCTGGAGACGCGGGACGGCCGCAAGATCGCGGTGGAGTTTGTGAGCAACGTCTACCAGGCCGGTGACGACAAGGTGATCCAGTGCAACATCCGCGATGTCACCGAGCGGAAAAGAGCCGAGGCGCGCTTCCGTCGGTTGGTCGATTCCAACGCGCAGGGGGTGGTGTTTTGGAACACGAAGGGCAGTTGACCGAGGCCAACGATTCCTTTCTGCGCCTGGTGGGCTACACCCGGGCGGACTTGGAGTCGGGGCCGATCGACTGGGTGGCGATGACCCCGCCGAAATACGCCGACCTCGACCAGCACGCTCTCAGGGAACTGGCAGCCACCGGGGTGTGCACGCCGTTTGAAAAGGAATACGTCCGCAAGGATGGCACGCGGGTGGCGATTCTGTTGGGTGCCGCAACCTTTGAGGACAACCCGAATGAGGGGGTATGCTTCGTGCTGGATCTCACGGAACGCAAGAAACTGGAGCAACAGGTCCGGCAGATTCAGAAAATGGAGAGCATTGGCACCCTGGCTGGCGGTGTGGCCCACGATTTCAACAACATCCTGGCCGTCATCCAAATGCAGTCGGACGTGCTGGGGCAGGGCGCACTCACCCCGGTGCAATTGGAATCGTTCGGGGAAATCGGTGCGGCCACGCGGCGCGCCGCCGCATTGACGCGGCAATTGCTGCTGTTCAGCCGGAAGGAGACGATGCAGCCGTGCGATATGGATTTGAACCAATCCATCCGCGACATCGCCAAAATGCTGCGGTGCATCCTCGGCGAGGACATCCGGATGAAGTTTGTGTGCGCCCCGCATCCCCTGTTCGTCCATGCGGATGCCGGCATGATGGACCAGGTGCTCATGAACCTCGCGGCGAACTCCCGGGACGCCATGCCGGAAGGCGGATTGTTGGTCATCGAGACTTCCGCCGTGGACTTTGATGAGACGGTCCGGGCGCATTCGGCCCAGGGCCGCCCCGGGCCATTCGTGTGTCTGAGCGTGAGCGACAACGGCTGCGGAATACCTCCGGAAAACCTGCCGCGGATATTTGAGCCCTTCTTCACCACCAAGGAGGCCGGCAAAGGCACCGGACTGGGCTTGGCCACGCTCTTCGGAATCGTCCGGCAACACGAGGGTTGGGTCGGCGTTTACAGTGAAGCCGGTCAGGGGACGACCTTCCGCATTTATCTCCCCCGTCTGGCCACCTCGCCCCGGCAAAACGCCGCGCCGCCAGCGTCCCGCCCCCAGCACGGCGGCGATGAGACCCTCCTGCTCGTTGAGGATGATAACTTCCTGCGGCCCGCCATTGCCAAAGTCCTGTCACAGCTCGGCTATCGCGTTCTCGTCGCCAGCAACGGTGTCGAAGCGCTGGAATCATGGAGGCGGCACCACGATGAAATCCGCCTGCTGCTGACCGACTTGGTGTTGCCGGGCGGCATCACCGGCAAAGACCTGGCGGAACGGCTCCTGAAGACGCATCCGAAACTCAAGGTGTTGTATGCGAGCGGCTACAGCGCCGAGATCGTCAGCAAGGAGTTTCCGTTGAAAGAGGGTGTCAATTTCCTTACCAAGCCGTTCCAAGCCTCCAAACTCGTGCAGATGGTCCGCCACACACTGGACGCGATCCCTTAGTCCGGGTCACGGGAGCTGGATGAATTCCGAGCTCACTCGCAGCCCCCGTTCATCGATCACGGCGAAGAAAGCGACCAACGGCCGGACGGCGGGCAGCGGGGCGGATGCCTTCTTCCCGTCCAGACTCCCCCGGACGGTGACCCATTGCCGCTTGTTCCATGGGCCGGTGTCGGAGGTGTAACATAGATCCGCCTGTTTCAGCGGCACTTGGGATGTGATCCGGACGCGGAGTGTGTCCCCATCGCGGACCGGGATTCCGGGCTTCGCGAGGGGTGGCGCGCCGGCCAGGGCCTGATCCACGAACGCATCGACCTCGCCAAAGGTCCAGATGTGGCCGTGGGGCAGGTTGGTCACGATCGACACGTGGCGCAGGTGTTCGGGAACCAGCCGATAAGATTTCTGATAACTGTCGAGCGGATAGGCGAAGTCCGTGGTGCCGTTCAGGAACAGGATCGGACAACGGACGTCGGCGAGGTGCTGGCTGGGATCGAAGAGATGGAGCCATCGTTCCCGCGAATCCGGGGCCATCGCTGCGAGCGCCCCATCCTTCCAAACGCTGTTGTCGCCCAGGAATCCGCATCCGTATACGGGCACGGCGACTTTGAAACGAGGGTCGAGCCCGGCCACGATGCAGGTGAGGTAACCGCCCCAACTGATTCCCGTGAGACCGATGCGCTCCGGGTCCACCTCCGGCAATGACCGCAATAGCGAGTGGGCCAGGATCACATCCGCGACCGCATGATAAGTCCACATTTCCCGTGCCTCGTCCGTGGTGAAGTTCCGGAATTTCCCGGTGTCGGCCTGGTCGGGTGCGCCGTCGGGAAGGCGGCCGGAGGGACCATTGCCCGAGAGGTCCATGGCGAGGGCAGCGTAACCGCGTTCCGCCCAATGTTGGGCCCAATCGCGGAAGGCCTTTCCGCCGCCGCCATGGACGAGGATCATTCCGGGGCGCCGGGTGGCAGTGGCGTTCGCCGGTTGGCCGAGGTACGCGAAGACCCGCGTCGGCTTTCCCCGGTAGGTCGGTCCCACATAATAGATTTCCTGAACCAATCCGGTGCGACCGCCGGTGTCGAAAGCCGGCGCGTGCTGCAGTTGCTGGAGATCCCAGGGCCCGGTGGCGCGTGGTGCCGGACGCAGTGAACTGCAGGCCGAGAGCAGGAGCGGCAGGACAACCAGGAGGCAGGCGCGCTTGGACATGGGAGGTCCTGTTGACCATGGCATCGCGGCCCGGCGGATTCGAGCACTATCCTCCGGACAGGACATAGGAGCGTCCTGCCGTCCGCTCCCACAGCCGGCTTTTCACTGGTGGGCCCGGGCCGGACAAAGTATGAATCGCGCCGTGAAAACCCCTTTGCTGCGACGGGCGGTCACATTGTTGGCCGCCTCCTTTTTCCTGGGTTCAATCCAGGCACAGACCCTGCGGCGGGTCGAACAGGCGGATTTTGGAACCACCCCGGATGGGTCCGTGGTGAAAGTGGTCAGCCTCCGGAATTCCAAGGGGATGACCGCCCGGATCCTTAGCTATGGGGCGATCATCCAGGAACTCCAGGCCCCGGATCGGGATGGCCACTTCACCAACATTGTCCTGACGACGGACAGCCTGGAAAAATACCAGCACGGTTTCGGGGGCGCCGCCGCCGTCATCGGACGGGTGGCCAACCGGATCGGCGGTGCGCAGTTTGAACTGGATGGGACGGTCCACAAACTGAGCGCGAACAGTGGGAAGAACTCCATTCACGGAGGGCCCAAGGGTTTTGCCCAGGCGGTGTGGACGGTCGGGGAGGTTCCGCAGAGGAAGAACGAGTCGTCGGTGAAGCTGACCTACCTGAGCAGGGATGGTGAGGAGGGATACCCGGGCAATTTGAAAACCTCGGTGATCTACACCTTGACGGACGCCAATGAATTCCGGATCGATTATGAGGCGGAGACGGACAGGGCCACGATTGTGAACCTGACCAACCATGCTTACTGGAACCTGGCCGGGGGCGGAAGCTGCATGGATGACATCCTGTGGATCGCATCGGAAAAATACACCCCCACGGACGCTGAATTGATCCCCACCGGGGAGATCCTGCCGCTCAAGGGGACCCCCATGGATTTTGGTCAACCGACCCGCATCGGGGATCGCATCGAACAGTTGAAGCCGCGAATGAACGGCTATGACCATAATTATATCCTGGGCAACGGAAAGGGGATGAAGATGGCGGCGCGCCTGACGGATCCCAGGAGCGGGCGGATCATGGAGGTGCGCACCACCGAACCCGCGGTGCAACTCTACACTGCGAACCATCTCGGATACACCGCGGTCTGCCTGGAGACCCAGCATTATCCCGATGCCATCCATCATGCGGATTTTCCGTCGATCGTGGTGCGGCCGGGCAAACCGTTGAAGGAAACCACGCTGTTCACCTTCCGGGCGAAGTAGGCCGCGCCCATCATGCAAGGTCGAAGCGGTCCAGATTCATCACCTTGTTCCAGGCCGCGACAAAGTCGTGGACAAACTTCCCCCCGGCGTCGGCACTTCCATAGACTTCGGCCAGGGCGCGGAGTTGAGAGTTTGAACCGAAGACCAGGTCCACGCGGGTGCCCGTCCATTTCAGCCCACCGGTCCTCCGGTCGCGGCCTTCAAACAGGTCCGCGTCCCCCGAGACCGGCTTCCATTCCGTGCCCATGTCGAGCAGGTTCACGAAGAAGTCATTGGTCAGTGTCTCCGGTCGGTGGGTGAAAACACCGTGCTGCGCCCCTCGGAAGTTGGCCTTCAGGACGCGCAGGCCGCCCACGAGCACCGTCATTTCGGGCGCGGTCAGGGTCAGTGATTGCGATTTGTCGACCAGCAACTCCTCGGCCGATACGCTGTACCGGCCCTTGAGGTAATTGCGGAAGCCGTCCGCGATGGGTTCGAGCACGGCGAAGGACCCGGCATCGGTCTGGTCCGGCGAGGCATCCCTGCGGCCCGGCGTGAACGGAACGGTGACCTCGTGACCGGCATCCTTCGCAGCCTTCCCAATCCCTGCGCAACCGGCCAGGACGATCAGGTCTGCAAGCGAGACCTTCTTTCCTCCGGACTGGGCCCGGTTGAATGAATCCTGAATGCCTTCCAAGGTCTTGAGCACCCGTGCCAGTTGGTCGGGATGATTGACCTCCCAATCCTTCTGTGGAGCCAGGCGGATCCGGGCACCGTTCGCACCGCCGCGCAGGTCCGAGCCACGGAAAGTGGATGCCGAAGCCCAGGCGGTGAATACCAGTTCCGGGACGGACAGGCCGGAGGACAGGATCGTCGCGCCCAGGGAGGCGATGTCCTGCGAATCCACCAATGGATGCCGGGCCGCGGGGATGGGATCCTGCCAGAGGAGTTCCTCGGCGGGAACCTCCGGCCCGAGATAGCGTTCGCGCGGACCCATGTCGCGGTGCGTGAGCTTGAACCACGCCCGGGCAAACGCGTCGGCGAACTGATCGGGATTCGCCAGGAAACGCCGCGAGATCCTTTCGTAGGCGGGGTCGGACCTCAGGGCGAGGTCGGTGGTCAGCATCGAAGGCGCGATCCGCCGGGAAGGGTCGTGGGCATGCGGTACGGTGCCGGCACCGGCGCCATTCTTCGGCGTCCACTGATGCGCGCCGGCCGGACTCTTCGTGAGTTCCCATTCGTAACCGAAAAGGTTTTCGAAGTAATTGTTGCTCCACCCGGTGGGCGTGGTGGTCCAGGTCACTTCCAAGCCGCTGGTGATCGTGTCACCGCCCTTGCCGGTGCCGAAGCTGTTCTTCCAGCCCAGGCCCTGCTCCTCGAGCCGGCCGCCTCCGACGCCGCCCCCACATGGGACGCCGGGCCGGCGCCATGGGTCTTGCCGAAGGTGTGGCCGCCAGCGATCAGCGCCACGGTCTCCTCATCGTTCATCGCCATGCGGGCGAACGTTTCGCGGATATCCCTCGCCGAGGCCAGCGGATCGGGTTTGCCGTTCGGGCCTTCCGGGTTGACGTAAATCAGCCCCATCTGCACGGCCGCGAGCGGATTCTCAAGGTCCCGGTCGCCGGAATAGCGTTTGTCCTCCAGCCACGTCTTCTCCCTGCCCCAATAGACGTCCTGATCCGGCTCCCAGACGTCCTCGCGACCGCCTCCGAAACCGAACGTCTTGAAGCCCATTGTTTCGAGGGCGACGTTGCCGGTAAGGATCATCAGGTCGGCCCACGAGATCTTACAGCCGTACTTCTGCTTGATCGGCCAGAGGAGTCGACGGGCCTTGTCCAGGCTGACATTGTCCGGCCAACTGTTGAGCGGCGCGAAGCGCTGCTGGCCCCGGCCGCCCCCGCCGCGGCCGTCACCGGTGCGGTAGGTGCCGGCGCTGTGCCATGCCATGCGGATGAACAGGCCCCCGTAGTGACCGAAATCCGCCGGCCACCAGTCCTGCGAGTCGGTCATCAGCGCCGCCAGATCCCTCTTCACCGCCGCCAGGTCGAGGCTCTTGAACTCCTTTGCGTAGTTGAAGTCTCCTTCCATGGGATCGGACTTGGAGGAATGCTGGTGAAGGAGTCCGAGCTTCAACTGGTTCGGCCACCAGTCGCGGTTCGACGTGCCGCCTCCGGCAGCGTGGTGGAAAGGGCATTTGGCTTCGGTTGACATGTTGTTTCTCCTCAGGTCGGTGATCCAGTGGCAGCATCGGGCCGCGTGGACCGGTGGTGATGGGGTTCCGGCTGTCGGCGACGGGATGCTCGTCGGGTGCCGGTCTTGTTTTCAGGTTTCTTAACGATGCTGATTCAATTTCGATTTATTTCGCAAAGCAAACCCAATCTATCCGAAGAGTTGGACCTGCTTTGCCGCCGGCGTGAGGATGAGTTTCCAACGTTCGGTCCGGATCGCGCGCTGCCGGTCCAGAAACGCGGCATACAGCGCAGGGTGAAGGGCCTTCTTCGCCCCCGTGATCAATGGCACGATGCTGGGAAACCCGACACTTTCGGGCACCGGCACCCCCGCCATCTCGCAGGTGGTTGCGAAAAGTCCCTGCATATAAAACAACGCGTCGTTGCGGCGCCCTTTTGGAATCCCCGGTCCGGCGACGATGAAGGGCGAAGCGGTTGGCGGCCCACGCCCTGCCCGGGATCAGTGCGACCAGGGCAACAACGATCCCCAAGCCAATGACCCGGCGCATCGGGTTGCGGAGGGCATTCAAAGTGTTCTTGGGGCGATGCGTTGCTTGTCGGGGAAGGGGCCATCGACGCCGTCGGGCGGCAGCGTGTCGGAGAATTGATCCTCGTCCTTC
>JANYCC010000348.1 GCA_025360495.1 Verrucomicrobiota bacterium
TCGGGTGGAACCTCGCCCTTGCTACCGATCCCCCGGCGCCGGTCCTGGGTTGAGCCGGTATCGGCGGTTCATATAAAGGTCGTCACCCACCTGAAATAACGCCGTCGCTTCCAGTTCCAATTCCCGGTGAAAATCATCCCCTTGAGCCACCGGCAGCATCTGTCCCAATTTCGGGTCGCCAGCATAATACTCGATCTTCCGGTTGAGGCTGAACGTCACCAGATGTTGGTTGCGATAGATCCCCACCGAACGGTTGTGGTTCAGCAGCACGCGCCCCGGCAGATCCGGGTGGAGCAGCAGGTCCCGGCCGAAGAACGTTGATTCATAGGGACGGCCGATGAGCCCCAGGAGCGTCGGGGCCACGTCGAGTTGGCAGCCCAAGGTCGGGATCTGCCGGGGTTCCTTCACCACTGCCGGTCCGATCACCAGCATCGGGATCTCATAGCTCCGGATCGGGATGGTCTGGCTGCCATAGACCCGCGCGCCATGGTCCGCGACGACCACGAAGATGGTGTCCTCCCAGAACGGTTCCTTCTTCGCCTGGGCAAAGAACCGGGCCAGCGCGAAATCCGTGTATTTGACCGCATTCTCGCGTTGCTTGGCGTTGGGATCCTCGTTGATCCGGCCGGTCGGATAGGTGAAAGGCCGGTGGTTGGACACCGACATCGTCGTCAGAAAGAACGGTTTCTTCTGCTGATGAAAATGGCGCATTTCGACGATCGCCCGGTCGTATAAGTCCTCGTTGCACACGCCCCACACCGTCGTGAAGACCGGCTTTTCAAAATCCTTCAGCTCCACGAAATGGTTCCATCCGTTGGCCGACGTGAAGGGGCGCGTCCCGTCGAACAATCCCCGCCCCGCGTACACAAACATCGTCTCGTACCCGTCCCGCGCCAGCACGCGCGCGATCGTCTCGACATTCTCCGAACGATCGCGCGCCACGATCGAATCGCCGGGCAGGGGAGGAAAGCTGGCGAAAACGCCCTCGTAACCCCGGATGGTCCGGTTGCCGTCCGCATACAGGTTGGTGAAGAGCAGCGACTCCTGGCGGGCGATCCCGTCCAGATGCGGGGTCAGGGTCTCGGGTCGGCCCAGCACCCCGAAGAATTCGGATCCCAACGCTTCCTCGAGCAACAGGATCACATTCAATCGCGGCCGCGCCGGGTCGCCCGGGATGGTCCGTTGCAGGGAATCGGGCGGGCCGGTGAAATGGGAATCCGGGGTCGCCACCAACCGACGCGCCCGGGCAAAGGCGCTGCCCCGTTCCATCGTCGGATAAAAATGCCCGTAATCGAGGTTGCGGGTGGTCGCGGCGGTGAGGCCGGCGACGATCGAATTGTTGGCGATCTCGTTGACCGTCCGTTCGGTGGAGAATCGCGCCTCATCGACCCGGACCGTCAACCCGAGCACCACCGCCACCGCCGCCCAGACGGCCACCCAGACCCGGCCCTCGGACGCGCCATCGACGGGTCGCCGGACCAACCGCCATCCGGCCGCGGTCAACAACCCGGCCGCCACGGCACACGCGCCCACCACCGCTGGCACATTATAGCTTTGCCAGATGTTGACGAACACCTCATGGGGATAGATGAGGTAATCGATGGCGACGGTGTTGTACCGCGACCGGAATTCCTCAAAGAACCAGCCTTCCGCAACCAGCAGGAAAATCAGGACCAGCCAACCCAGGAAAAGGCCTGCCGTGGTCAGGGTCCGATGAAGGGGGCGGCGCCACCGTTGGGGGGAACCGAGGCCGATCCATAACACCAAGGGCAGAAACAGCACCGTCGCGATGGCCAGATCGAAATGAAATCCGACCACGAACGCATGGATCCATTCGGTGGACGGCACCTTCGAGGTCGGGCGGAACGCGACGGCGAGCACCGTGCGCAGGACAGTGGACATCCCGATGAACAGGAGGGTGTTGGCGAGGGCGAAGCGGAGTCGGGGACGAAACGTCACGTCGCCAGTCATCTTATCACGACAGCGACACTTGAGAAGAAATCTAACCACGGATTACACGGAGGACGCGGATCGGCCCGAAAGACTGCCATTCTGCATCCGTGGCATCCGCGGGGGCGTGGCGGTGGCCGTGCCAAGAAGCGCCCAGTCGTATCCGAAGTCCCCCTGCGCGAAGTCCCCCTGCGCGTTGACGGGTTCGCACGACCGCGGCAAGCTCCCCATGAAAGATGAAAAAGAGCCCTGCGAAGACGCCGACCCCAAAGTATCGCCGCATTCTGCTCAAGCTCAGTGGCGAGGCGTTGGGGGGGAAGACCGGTTCCGGCATCAGCCCCGAGGCCGTCCACGACATGGCCCGCCAGGTCGCCGAGGTGCGGGAGTTGGGCGTCGAGGTCGTGATTGTCGTCGGGGGCGGCAACATCTTCCGCGGCTTGCAGGGCAGCGAACGCGGCATCGAGCGGGCCACCGGCGATTACATGGGGATGCTGGCCACGGTCATCAACGCGCTGGCCCTGCAGGACGCCTTGGAAAAACAGGGCGTCCCGACACGGGTCCAGAGCGCGATCGCGATGGCCCAGGTCGCCGAACAGTTCATCCGCCGCCGCGCCGTCCGCCATCTGGAAAAGGGACGCGTCGTGATCTTCGCCGCGGGCACTGGCAACCCGTATTTTTCCACCGACACCGCGGCCGCGCTGCGGGCCAATGAAATCGGGGCGGAAGTGATCCTGAAGGCCACCAAGGTGGACGGCGTGTACGACCGGGATCCGAAACAGCACGCCGATGCGAAGCGCTATGACCAGGTCTCCTACCGCGACGCCTTGCAGCGTCAACTCAAGGTGATGGACGCCTCCGCCTTCGCCCTGTGCATGGACAACAAGATGCCCATCGTCGTTTTCGATTTCTTTGAACCGCACAACCTGCGTCGTGTGGTCTTGGGTGACAACGTGGGCACGCTGGTGACCACTTGAACTCCCGAACCCCCGCGATCCGCCTTCCATCCCGTCCGAACCTCCGCCCGCCCCCCCTTATGTCCATTGATGAGATCCTGTTCGACACCGAGGAAAAGATGCTCAAGACCGAGGACCACGTGGTCCACGAGTTCAGCGGCGTACGCACCGGCAAGGCGTCGCCGAGCCTGATCGAAAACATCATGGTCGAGGCCTATGAATCGCACATGCGGTTGAAGGAATTGGCCACCATTTCCGTTCCCGAACCGCGGATGCTGGTGGTCCAACCCTTCGACGTTTCGAATGTGAAGGCCGTGGAAAAGGCCATCCAAAGCTCCGGGCTCGGGCTCAATCCGTCCACCCAAGGCCGCTTCATCCGGGTCGTCCTCCCCGATCTCAGCACCGAACGCCGTCACGAGTTCGTCAAGATCGTGAAACGGATGTCCGAGGAGGGAAGGGTCGCCATCCGCAGTGAACGCCGTGCCGCCTTGGAACGGTTCAAGAAACTCAAGGGAACGGCCGGGGTGTCGGAAGACGACCTGGAGGGTGCCGAAATCTCGGCGCAGAAACTCACCGACCAGTTCATCAAGAGGATCGACGACCATCTGGCCCTGAAAGAACGGGAAATTCTGACCGTTTGAGGCCCGGGTGACGGCCTGGCACCCCGGCAGGCTCCCGGATAAACTAACCGCGGATGACGCGGACGACACGGATGACGCGGATGATACGGATACCGGGAGGCAGTCTTCCCAGCGCGCAGATTTTGACACTGCCCGTCTGGAAATTGGAAAGGGTGCCTTTCGGAATCTAGGACAGGCTCTAAAGTGCCCCCGCCAGCGGACCCGGCATCCGGGTCTGCAAACTGATGAACAAGCTCCTGTTGATTGATGATGAGGCGGACGTGCAGTACTCGTTCCGGCGGATCTTCGATTCACCCGACTTGGAACTGCACACTGCATCCAGCGGCGAAGAAGGACTCCGACGGATCCCCGAGGTCCGGCCGGATTTGGTGATCACTGACATCCGGATGGCCGGCATCAACGGCTTGGAAACCCTCCGGCGCATCCGCCAGCTCGATCCCCGTCTGCCGGTCATCCTGATGACGGCCTACGGCACGACCCAGATGGCGATC
>JANYCC010000184.1 GCA_025360495.1 Verrucomicrobiota bacterium
GGGCCACCCGGATCGCCGGGCGTTTGGGTTCTGGCGCGCTCCAGTTCGATGGCCTCAAGAGCTATGTTCTGGTTGGTGGCATCGGAACGCCATTGGACTTGGTGGGCACGCCGTACAGCATCGCGTTTTGGATGCGGGCGACCGGCAGCACGGGGCAGCAATTTCAGCGCTTGATTACCAAGGACGATGGTGCCGATTTCGTCGACGGCTATTCAGTGCACCTTGACGGTGGAGAGCTTGAAGCGAGCCATAACACCGGCCCGAATCAGAACTGGGACATGGGCTTTCGTCCAAATACCCAGTGGGTCCATATTGCGGTGACTTTCGGCAGCGGTTTCCGGCGTTTGTATACCAATGGCGTCATGGCGTCGTTGGTTGCGACAACGGGTTTGTTGACGAGTGATGGAAACGATCCTCTGATCTTCGGTGCGATCAAAGCGCCCGGCATCATTCAATTCTTCAAAGGTGATCTGGACGATGTCCGGATGTACAATCACACCCTGTCAGTCGCCGAATTGATGGATCTCGCACACCTTCCGGTCCTGACTTTCAAATCCGAGCCTGTCGCTCAGGTCGCAATCGCTGGTCACCCGGCGAGTTTTTCGGGTCTGGGTGTGGTCAGGGACCAGCCGGCGGCCGTCATCGCTTACCAGTGGGAGAGGGATGGTGTCGAGATTCCCGGTGCCAACCAGGCGACCTACCTCATTCCGGCAGTGGTGGCAGCTGACGATGGCGCTCAGCTCCGCTTGGTGGCGCGGTTCAGTGACGAGGCGATCTTTAGCAAAGCGGTGAGACTCACCGTCCTTCCCTCCGCCAACCTGTTGGGACATTGGGATTTCGAGGAAGGAAGCGGTAATCAAGCATTGGATTCTGCGGGCACGAATCATGGCGTGATTGACGGGGCAGTGTACGTGCCGGGACGGATCGGTCAGACTGCGCTGCATTTCAACGGGAGCAATTCCGTGGTACGCGTCGGCGCGGTTGGCACCGCGTTGGCCTTGGCCGGGACCCCTTACAGCCTGAGTTGGTGGCAGCGTTGGGCTGGCCCGACTGGCCATCAGCAGGGGATCTTGAGCATGGACGATGGGATGGACCATTCCGCAGGCTATTCCGTTTCCATCAACCCCGACCAGATGGCGTTCAGCCATGACAATGGGATGAATCAAGACTGGTTCTCGGCACATCCGACCGGAGCTTGGCAGCATTTTGCCCTGGTTTGGAACGGGCAGGACCGTGCGCTTTATGTCGACGGAAGGTTTTTGGATAAGGCTGCCACGACAAACAACCTGAAGTCGGATGGGGACGATCCTCTGTGGTTTGGGGCATTGCAACACCCACCGACCGGCGCCCCCGATCGATATTTCCAAGGTGATCTGGATGACATTCGCATCTATCAGGGTGTCCTGAGCGAGTCGGAAATCAGTGCCCTCGCCAGTTTGCCAGAGGTCACGGCAATTTCCGTGCTCAATCCGAGTTTTGAGCAACTGACCGGGGCGGATTCCTTACATTTTGACGCGTCCGGACACCTGCTTTCCGGCCACTATTCCAGCTTTGACGCCTCACAGATGACGGAGTCCGGCTTTTTTACCCTCGATGCTATTCCAAGTTGGACGGGACTGAGTGGAGGGACGGTACATCCGCAAGAATCAGTCTTTCTCAACGGTGTCACCGATGGCCAGAACTCTGCTTGGCTGAGCAGTGCCGGGCATATCAGTCAGATACTGGCGGCCACGTTTCTGTCCGGCTCGACCTACCGTCTCAGTGTGGACATCGGGGCACCGGCTGGATTGAACTTTCCGGGTTACGTCATCGGGCTTTACGCGGATGGGCACCTTGTGGCTGAGGACTCGAACAACGCGGCTGTGCCGCCAGGCGGTTTCGCGACGGCCACCGTGGAGGTGGCCCTGCCGTCCAACTCGCCGTTCGCCGGTACCCCCATTGAAATACGCCTGGGTATCCCCGGTTCCCAGCCGGAACAGACCGACTTTGATAATGTACGGCTGACGATGTCGACAGTCTCGCCGCTGCCGGAGTGCGCACAGGCGCCGGGCGGGTTGGTCGCTTGGTATCGTGCGGAGAACGGCATTGATGACGAGTTGGGAGCGAACCCGGGCCTCTTTGCACATCCGCAGTATGCCGAGGGCCTGGTGGGCCGAGCTTTCGACTTCGACGGCACCAACGAGGTGGTGATCCCCGATGCGCCAGGGTTCGATTCCGGTAATTTCACCCTCGAGGCTTGGGTGTTTCCAACCTCGCTTGACGGGACGGTAGACTTGATCGCCAACAAGGAATCAGGATCCGAACTCAACTTGGTCCAATACGAGATCGGTATCAAGGGACCCACCAACGGCGCTCCCAACCAAATACCGCTGGGCAATGTTGCGTTCTTTCTCGGTGGGGTTGCCGGATTGCCCAACGAATTCGGTGGTTGGGTTGACGGCAAGGCAGCCGCACCGTTGAACCAATGGACGCATGTCGCGCTCACGGTCCAACCCGGCAGCGCGTCCGTGTATGTGAACGGCATTGAAACGCGCCGACTTGACAGCCTTGTTGGCACCGTGCGCTCATCGAATGGCCCGCTCAAGATCGGCTCCCGATCGGATTCATTTGTGTCCGGGCACCCTTGGGACCGCTTCAATGGAAGGATCGATGAGTTCGGCTTTTACGGTCGCGCACTCGCCCCTTGGGAAATCGCAGCCGTCTTCCGAGCAGGTTCAGCCGGGAAATGCGGTGGACCATTTCCAATCATCTTCATCGACTCGCCAGCCAGCTTGGCAGTGGTCGCCGGTGCCGACGTTACGTTCAATGCTGCGGCGACGGGCAGTCCATTGCTAAGTTATCAATGGAAATTCAACGGCAACGAGATTGTCGGCGCCACCAACACCCGGTTGGTCCTCCCGGGGGCGAGGCGGAACGCGCAAGGGACATACACGGTAACCGTCTGCAATCCATCCGGTTGCCTCACCACAGATCCCGCCACGCTTACGGTCTTGCCCGGGCCCGCAATCGTCCGGGTGGTTCCCACTTCGATCAAATCGTCGGACCTCCTGGCCGTGCCCATCGAATTGGTCGCCAACGGTAATGAGAACGGGTTGAGTTTCAGCCTCCGCTTCGACCAGAACCGGTTGACCTTCCTGAATGCCGATTTGGCTCCCGGGGCTGCGGGTACCCCGTTTCTGGTCAATAGCGCAAAGGCCAGCAACGGCGTCGTCGGTGTCGTGATGGCACTGCCCGCTGGCGGAGGGTTTCCCGAGGGCACGAACGACTTGCTCCGGATAAATTTCAGCACTCGGGTGTCGAGTGTCGACAGCGCCGTTTTCCTCCAATTGACGGACAATCCGACCCAGCGCCAGTTGTCCGATGCGGGCGCCAATCTCCTCCCGGTTACTTGGGTGAACGGTGTGGCTCTGATCTTGGCCAGTGATTACGAAGGCGATGTGAGCCCCTCCCCCGGTGGGGACAAACAAGTCGACCTTAGGGATTGGGTTCAGGTCGGGCGCTTCGTCGCCGGACTGGATGAGATCACTGGTACATCGCAATTCCAACGCGCTGATTGTGCGCCGCTCTCGACCGCCGGCAATGGTCGCCTCACGGTTAGTGACTGGGTGCAGACCGGTCGTTTCGCGGTGGGACTGGATCCGCTGGCGCCCGCTGCCGGACCGGTCAGCCCCCTGCCCGATCTGCCGGGCAAGGTGCGGGCGCGACCGCTGTCGGATCCCCCGGTCACACGGGTAATCAGCCTAACCGGTGGAGAGATCCAAGCCGGCACGACGAAGGAGTTTACCGTGCTCCTTGCTGCGAGTGGCGATGAGAACGCCGTTGCATTCAGCCTGCACTATGATCCCGCCGTGTTGAGTTTCGTCGGAGTCACCACAGGTTCCGGATCGCTGAAGGCGACCCTAAATGTGAACACCAAACAAGCCGCCGCCGGTCGGGTGGGCCTGGCCTTGGCGCTCACCACCGGAGCCACGCTGGAGGCTGGGATGATTGAGATCGCGAAGCTCCGTTTTGCTGCCGTCGCCGGCGCCAAGGGGCCGACAAATCTAAGCTTCGTCGATGTCCCCGTGTTTCGCGAGGTCGCCAGTCCCTTGGCGGAGACTTTGCCAGCTGCATGGCAGGATCTGGCATTGAGCGTCCTCCCCTTGGCGGTCTCGGTCAGCCGGGTTCAGACTGCCGAAGGGCCGGCTGTCGTGCTGGCTTGGCCGGCTGCGCTCACCGGGGCCGCGCTGGAGTCCGTCCCGGACCTGGGCGCGGGCCCGTGGGGTCCGGTCAACATTACGCCCGTTTTGAGCGGCGACCGGAACACCGTAACACTGCCGCCCGGCGCCGCTTCGGGATACTTCCGCCTCAGGTTACAGTGAGGGGATCAGGTGTATAATTCGACCTCGCCCATCGCGTCGAGCAGGGCCCCGATCTCGACCGGGGAACTGATCCGCCGGGTGTTATCCGAGGTGTATTCCGAACCCAATGCCTGCGGACTGGTCCCGGTCGGCACCCGGTATTCCGGATGCACCGTGTAATAATCCGGGGACTCGGTGACGCGCTGCATCTCATACTCGCTGACCAGGATCTCGTGGATCTTTTCGCCCGGCCGGATGCCGGTGATCTCGACCGGATGCGCACCGGCCTGCGGACTGTGTCGCGCGCGGAGGGTGTCGGCGAGATCCTGCACCGTGCAGGCCGGCGCCTTCCGCACGAACACCTCGCCCCCGCGCGACTGTGTCAGGGCGTGCAACACGAGGTCCACCGACTGGTCCAGCGTCATCAGGAAGCGCGTCATGTGGGGGACGGTGACGGTGAGGGGGCGACCCTCGCGGAGTTGGCGGCGGAAGAGCGGGATGACCGAGCCGCGACTGCCCATCACGTTGCCATAGCGCACGCAGCAGAAGGTGGTGTCGCCACCGAACTGGTTTTGGGAGCAGACGATCTTCTCCATCATCGCCTTGCTGGTACCCATGGCGTTGACGGGTTTGACCGCCTTGTCCGTGCTCAGCGCGACCACGGTCCGGACCCCGGCGGCGGCGGCGGCGGCGCAGACGTTCTGGGAGCCGAGCACGTTGGTTTTGACGGCTTCGAGGGGGAAGTTTTCACAGGCGGGCACCTGCTTGAGGGCGGCGGCGTGGAAGACATAATGCACACCCTGCATGGCCTCGGCCACGCGGGCCGGGTCCCGGACATCGCCGATGAGATAACGGAACCCGGGGAATTGCCGCTGCATCTCCCACTGCTTCTTCTCGTCCCGGGAAAAGATCCGGATCTGGCGCGGTTGTTGGGTGAGCAGATGCGCGGCAACCCGGTTGCCGAATGAACCGGTGCCGCCGGTGATCAGGATGACGGAATCGCGGATGGATTTCATGCAGGGAAAGGCAACGGACGCGGCGGAGGTTGGGGTTCAGGGCGACGACGGTGCAAGTGCGGAGCGGGGCGTGGGGAAGGACACCGATTCCCGAAACGACACGGAGGGCAAAGTTGACACGGATCCCACGGATTTTCCCGGATTTCAAGACAGGCCGAGAGATGCCTCCGGTGCCATGCCGATCCTCCGGCGGGTGGGTTGAAGGCTTCCGGGCCCCATTCAATCCGTGTCGTCCCCCCCTTCGTGCAGGATCATGAGGTGGGGAAAGAAGGGGGGATTTGCCCGCGAAACACGCGAAACACACGAAAATGAAAACGGCGGATCGCTGCTGTCAGCCCCGAGGTTTCGTGTGATTCGTGTGGTTCGTGGGCACTCCGATTGAACCAGCCCAATCCGGATCGGCATCCGTGAAAATCCGTGCAATCCGTGTCATCGATCCGCGTCCCATTTCCGGGGATTTCGGTTTATTCGACCCTTCACGGCCGCCTATGCTGGGTCGCATGCGGATTCTCACCGGCATCCAGCCAAGCGGCGCCCTTCATTTGGGGAATTACTTCGGGGCGATGCTCCCGGCCATCCAGTTGCAGGACCAGGGCGACGCCTTCTATTTCATCGCCAACTACCATTCGATGACCTCGCTCACCGATGCCGGGCTCCGGCGCCGGTATTCGTTCGATGTGGCGCTGGATTTTCTGGCGTGCGGGCTGGACCCGAAGCGGTGCGTGTTCTGGAAACAGAGTGACACGCCCGAACACACTGAACTGGCGTGGTTGCTGTCGACTGTCACCCCGATGGGCCTGCTGGAACGTTGCCACAGTTACAAGGACAAGGTCGCACGCCTGGGGGCCGGTGACGCCGGGGCGGTGAACCACGGATTGTTCGCCTACCCCGTCCTGATGGCCGCGGACATCCTGCTGTATGGTGCGAATGTCGTGCCCGTCGGGAAGGACCAGAAACAACATCTGGAGGTCACGCGCGACATCGCGATCAAGTTCAACCAGATGTACGGCGAGGTGTTCGTCGTGCCCGAGCCGCGGATCCGGGAAGACGTGGCGGTGGTGCCCGGATTGGACGGCCAGAAAATGAGCAAGAGCTACGGGAACACGATCGAGATTTTCGGCGAGGAGAAGGCGACCCGGAAGAAGATCATGGGGATCGTCATGGACAGCCGTGGGTTGGCGGAGCCGAAGCCGGATGCTGAAAAGAACCTCGCCATCCAATTGCTGAGGTTGGTCGCCCCGGCGGATGTGGCGCGGGATTGGGAGGACCGGCTCCGGGCGGGTGGCCTGGGGTATGGCGATCTGAAAAAGGCGCTTTTCGAGCATTATTGGACCTGTTTCGGTCCGGCCCGGGCCCGACGGGCCGAGTTGGCGACCCATCCGGACTATGTCCATCTAGTGTTGCGGGAAGGCGCCGAAAGGGCACGGGCCATTGGTCGTCCGATGTTGGATCGGGCCAAGGCGGCGTGCGGCTTGGACTGAAATGTGGCAGCGCATGGGAATGCGCTTCGGCTGCGGTGCCGACTCCCTCTCTTCCTGAGGAACGAAGGAGGAGGAGGGTGGGGGAGAGGAGGCATCTCGTCCTCGCGTCTCGGCTTCGTGTCTCGTCCTCGTGTCTCGTCCTCGTGTCTCGGCTTCGTGTCTCGGCTTCGCGTCTCGTCCTCGTGTCTCGGCTTCGAAGCCCAGTGCCCGATCGAGGACGAGGGCCGAGGACGAGAAGCACGAGTACGAGAAACTGCACGGCTGGCCGACCCCTCTCCCCGGCCCTCCCCCCGCTCGTTCCTCGCGGGGCGAGGGGGACCGAACCTACCCCCGGGGGCGCGGGGCGAGCCCGACAATCTCGGTCAGCGTTTGCTGCAGAACCAGCGCCTCATCGCTGTCGGTCCCCACGAGTTTACGGTTGGCCTCCAACAGGCTTCCCATGGCGGTGACCAGTTCGTCAGTCGTGTAGTTGTCGGTCTGCCGCAGGGCTTGGAACAGGGTGAACGGATGCGCCGCAAGCGGGTTGAAACGTTTGTCGGCGGGCAAATCGCTGGCCGGGAGACGTTCCAATTGGACTTTGAAGGAGTTGTAATCGCGCGCCGGCTTGAGGATGCCCGCAGTCCGGAGCTCCTTCATGAAAAGCAGGGTGCGGACCTTGCTGATGATGCCATAGAGCAGGCCGATCTCCGACTTGCGCTTGTCCACTCCATTGCGGATTTCCCAAAGCTCTTCGTCGAGCGAACGCAGCAGCTTGGGGAGGTTGCGGTCGCCGACGGCCTCGGCGAGGGAGAAGGCCTGGGCGGTTTTCTGGCGCGGGGTCACGGCTTGCACGTCGGCCAGCGTCAGGGCGGTGCGGGGCAGGGCGTAGGTGGTGATCTTGTCCACCTCCTGGGCGATCTGCCGGAGGTTCGGCCCGGTTCGGGAGACCAGTTCCCCAAGGGCGTCCTCGGCGATTTCGCGCCCGTTGGCACGCAGGATCCGCATCGCCTCCGCCTCGGCCTTGCCCGCCCAATCACGATCATCGGCACTCAGTGCGGCGAAGGACTCGACCGAACCGAGTTTCTCCAGGGTCTTATAGAAGGTGCGGCGTTTGTCAGGCTTGGCCGCGGAAACGAGCAGGCGGACCCCTTCCCACCGGAACGTTTTGAGCTCGTCGGCGAGCGCGGCGAGGGAATCGGTGACGGCGGCGGAGCCGGAGGTGCGGTCTTCACCCAGAAAGGAACAGTTCTGGAGCCAGACCACCTTGCTGCCCCCGAAGAACGGCAGGGTGTTCAGGGCTTCGCGCAGTTTCCCCAAGGCGCGCAGGGCCTCGCCGGTGTTGCCCACCGCGGCATCGATGATTTCGTGATCCATGCCACCGGCTTCCCGGCACCACGTGTCATAGATCTGGCGGGCACGTTGTTTGACGCCGAAGTCGTCGTCGCCACAGATCAGGACCAGTGCTGCCGGGGCCTCAGTCGGGGCCGGAATCCTTGCCATGGGTGCGGGATTACGGTCCGCCGGACGGGTTGTCGATGGGGCCGGATTCCCCTGATTCCTCATCGTCGTCGTCGCCGCCTTCCTTTTCCTCTTGGGAATTCAGGCGGTCCAGCACTTCGCTCATGTCCTCCACCTGGTCGAAGAGGCGTTGGGCGACATAGACCGGTCGTTTGGTGGCGGCGGCCAACGCGAGGCAATCGCTGGGCCGGGCGTCGAGTTCCACGATCTTGCGGCCGAGTTCGTTCTCCTGGCGAAGGATGATGCGGGCGAAATAGGTGGAGTTTCGGAGTTCGGTGATGACCACCCGTTCCACGGCGATGTTGAAGCCTTGGAACACGTGGCCGATGAGATCGTGGGTGAGGGGCCGATCCTTGGGCGTGCCACGCAGGGCCATGCCGATGACGGCGCCCATGTTGTGTTCGACCTGGATGACGAAGACCTTCTCGTCGTTCCCAAGGAACAGGGCGACCCCACTGTTGGCGGGGAGGAGACCGCGGATCTGGACGGGGACGACGTCCTGTTTCATGGGGCTAGGGTGGAACTGGATTGGCAGGGCGGCAAGATTGAGTTCTGGTTTCACGGCCTCCGGTTCGGGGATTGTGCCCGTCGGATCCCCGTCGCAAGCTCGTCGCCAGCGGAGGGGATTTGACCGAAGCCAACGAAATGCCCGCATTTGAAGCCCGATTGGAACCCGACCGACCGTCACGCCGGGGTCTCCGTGCGAACGGCCGCGGGATGCCAGAAAAATGAAACCGGTGCTGCCACCCGATTTGCACTTCGTCCGCGCGGCCGAGGGGTGGTTGGAATTGGGGAATCCGGCCGAAGCACAGGCGGAATTGGGGCAGGTTTCCCCCGAATTCCGATCCCACCCGGCGGTCCTTGACGTCCAATGGGGCGTGTTCGCTGCCGGACAGGAGTGGAGTCAGGCGCACGCCGTGGGGGAAATCATGGTCGGGTTGCATCCCGGATGGGTGGCGGGATGGATTCACCGGGCCTATGCGGCGCGTCGGATGCCCGGTGGTGGATTGGAAACGGCGTTGGGAGCATTGCGTCCGGCAGCCGAGCGATTCCCTGACCAACCGATGGTGCCGTTCAATCTGGCATGTTATCTGGCGCAAATCGGTTCCTTGGACGAGGCGTGGGAATGGTATCAGGAGGCGATCCGGCGGGGTCCGGCGGCCCAAGTCCGGGCCCAGGCACTGGACGATGAAGACCTGCGTCCTTTGTGGCCGCGCATCCATGCGGGAGGTTGACGTCCTTAAATTCGCCGCAAGAGTCTTCAATAAAGTCCGCACACGTACCGTCTCTCCCAAGACATGCGCCGTTCCATCCTCATTCTCGTGGTACTTCTGGTCGGGGCGATCGCCTCCGTCCGGTTTGCCATGGCGACGCGACGGACCGGTGCCCACGACCGGCGGGCCCGGTTCACGCAGGCCGAGGTCGCGCTTCACCGGGACGTGCTGCCGGTCCTCAACCGGTACTGTTGGGATTGCCATGGCGACGGCATGAGCAAGGGGGATGTCATCCTGGACGCCTTCACCAATGTAACCGCCATCGTGTCCAATCGCGTCCTGTGGGAGCGCGTGTTGCAGAATGTTCGCTCGGGTGACATGCCGCCGAAGAAGAAACCCCAGCCCAGCGCGGTCCAACGCGACCAATTGGTGGCTTGGATCGATGGGACGCTCTATCCGATCGACCCGGAACATCCCGATCCCGGCCGGGTGACCTTGCGACGGCTCAACCGGACGGAATACAACAACACGATCCGGGATTTGGTCGGGGTCGATTTCAGACCGGCCGATGATTTTCCCCAGGATGACGTGGGGTACGGGTTCGACAACATTGGCGATGTGCTGTCGTTGCCCCCGGTGTTGTGGGAGCGCTATCTGCGGGCGGCGGAGTTGATCCTGGATGAGGCGATTGTGACCGGTCCGCGGCCGCCGAAGACGCAACGGTTCGGGCCGGGGGATCTGAAGGGACACCAAGGCAACGGGGCGTTGGCGACCCTGGCTTCGAATGGAGAAATGACCCTCGGTCTGCCCGTGCGGTTCGCGGGGGAATACATCGTCCGGATCAATGCCTACGGTGACCAGGCGGGGCCGCCGGGAGCGACGAAAGAGGAGAAGGCGCCCAAGATGGCGTTGCGGATCGAGGGGCGGGACAAGGAGGTGTTCAACGTGACCCGCTCGAAAGGGGACCCGAAGAAATACGAACGTCGGATCCCCTTGGACATTGGGAATCACCGTCTCGGGATCGCGTTTCTCAACGATTACTATCGGGAATGGACCGAGGACGTGAAGAACAAGAAAGGGGAGACCGAGAAGAAGAAACACACGGACGACCGCAACCTGCACGTGCTCGGAGTCGAATTGGTCGGGCCGTTTTCCGACCAGATCCCGCCGTTGTCGGAGTCCCATCAACGGATCTTTTTCCGCAAGCCGGATGGGAAGAACGACACGGCGGTCGCCCGGGCGGTGATCGATCGGTTTGCGTCGCGGGCCTTCCGGCGTCCGGCCACCCGGGACGAACTGGACCGTCTTTGCGGCCTTTATGAGCGGGGTCGGACGGCGGGGGACAGCTTCGAGATGGGGGTGCGCGAGGCCCTGACCGCGGTGTTGGTGTCACCGCATTTCCTGTTCCGCGGGGAACTGCAAACCGAACCGGACAATCCGCGGTCGGTCCATCCGGTGGACGAGTATGCGTTGGCAAGCCGGTTGAGTTACTTTTTGTGGAGCACCCTGCCGGACGAGGAATTGCTGACGTTGGCGGCGAAAGGCAAGTTGAGGAAACAACTCCCGGCCCAGGTCGCACGGATGGTGCGGGATCCTAAATCGCGGGCGTTGACGGACAATTTTGCCGCCCAATGGTTGCAACTCCGGACCTTGGGAATCCTGACCCCGGACGTGAAGAAATTCCCGGAGTTCGACGAGACGCTGCGCACGGCGATGCGACGGGAGACCGAGAGCCTGTTTGATTACATCGTGCGGGAAAACCGGCCGGTCACGGAGTTCCTGACCGCGGACTACACGTTCGTGAATGAACGTCTGGCGAAGCACTATGGGATTGCCGGGGTGAAGGGGGAGGACTGGGTGAAGGTTTCGGTGCAGGGGAGTGGGCGGAGCGGGGTGCTGACCCACGCCAGTGTCCTGACGCTGACCTCCAATCCGACCCGGACGTCGCCGGTGAAGCGGGGCAAGTGGGTGTTGGAGAACATCCTGGGGACACCTCCTCCTCCTCCTCCCCCGGGTGTCCCGCCGCTGGACGCCAAGGAACTCAAGGGGACGCTCCGTCAACGGATGGAACAGCACCGGGAAAACGCCGCCTGTGCTTCGTGTCACGCCCGGATGGACGCGATCGGGTTTGCGTTCGAGCATTTCGATGCGATCGGGAGGTTCCGAAATGATGATGGGGGGTTCCCGGTGGAGACCCAAGGGGTGCTGCCGAGCGGGGAAAAATTCCAGGACCAGGTGGAACTGACCCAACTGTTCGCCGGGACCCGGAGTGATGATTTCACGCGGTGCCTGAGTGAAAAGCTTCTGACCTATGCCTTGGGACGCGGACTGGAGTATTACGACCGACCCACGGTGGCATTGATCCAGAAGCGACTGGCGGCATCCGGGTTCCGGTTCACGGCGTTGGTGGAGGCGGTGGTGGAATCGGTCCCATTCCAAATGCGTCGTGGTGAAGGAGATCCACTGTTGGCGGGCCGTGACTGAGACACTATGCCCGGGGCGGGTCCTCCGCCTTCCGGGGGCTGGGAAGGGTCGGCCGAGGACTTGGAAGGATGATCCGGCCAGCGGGAAGCAGGGGTCTGATCTCCCAGTTTTTTGGCGTTTCGGTCTCAACTTTGATCATCGTCGCGGACGGGGCGACCTTGACAGTTTTGGGGGGCCATGCGAATCCAGTGCCGGTGTTGGTGATCAAAGGTCTGGGACAAACTCTGAGCCGATGGGTAAACCGTGGCTCAGTGTCTCGGTGAATCCGTCCCCATCCGGCTCCCGAAGATCATTCGTTTGGTTGATGACCAAAACCACCGCTAGCAACCCGGAAACATTCACGAAATCGGCAATATGAAGCAAAGTAATCAGTTTGGCCTGTCTCTGGGCCTGGCGGCCGTTTTGGCTGCGCTGTCTTTTCCCGCTCTGCACGCGCAGGACGTGGACCGCGAAATGAGGACCCGGGCCCGCCAGAACTATGATGTTCTGGTCGGCGATTATTACACCGGCCGGAGTCCGTACTTCCGCAGCACGGGCACGCCCGAACCCGCACCGGTCAAGGTGGTCGAGATGGCCCAGGCCAAGCCCGCCCCGAAACCCGCCGGACCCTGTTCGGTCATCGACACCGGGTTGGTCCGGATGACCAAGACCATGCCGGCCGAAGCGAGCCTGGGGGAATCCTTCACGTCGGAAATCAAGGCCATGGCCGTCGGTTGCGCCGCCAATGTGGTGGTCACCGACACGCTGCCGGACGGCGTCACGCTGGTCGGCTCCGAGCCACCCGCGACGGTCAACGGCAACCAGTTGGTCTGGAACCTTGGCAACTTGGATGCCGGTGAGAGCAAGACCCTGAAGATCACGCTCAAGCCCGAGAAAGAGGGCACTCTCATCAATTGCGCCACCATCAAGGCCGATCCCCGCGTCTGCGCCCAGACCGTGGTGGGTCGCCCGCAGCTGGCCATCAGCAAGACCGGTCCGGAAATCGCCCAGCTCGGCGCGGACGTTGATTACAACATCACCGTCAAGAACACCGGCACCTCGGTCGCCAAGAACGTGGTCGTGACCGACAAGTATCCGGTCGGGCTCGGCGGCGCGCAGGAGAAGACTTTCAACGTGGGTGATCTTGCCCCGGGCCAATCCAAGGTGATCCCGATCAAGCTCAAGGCGGCCGAACGCGGTCGTTTCTGCAACGTCGCCGTCGCCACCTCCAGCAATGCCGGCACCGTCCAGGACCAGGCCTGCACCACCGTCGTCAAGCCCGGCCTCAAGCTCGTCAAGACCGGTGATGCCGAGAGCTACGTCAACAAGAAGGTCACCTACAAGATCGTCGCTTCCAACACGGGTGACACCGAGTTGACGGGCGTCGTCGTGACCGACACGGCCCCGCCGCAAACCAAGATCGTCAGCGCCCCGGGCGCCACCGTCGCCGGCAATGTCGCCACGTGGAATGTCGGTTCGCTCAAGGCGGGTGAGAACAAGGAATTCAGCGTCGTGCTGACGTCCGTCCAGCCCGGTCGCTGGTGCAATGCCGCCAACATCAAGTCCACCCAGGGCCTGGCGGAGAACGCCGAGGCTTGCACGCTCTGGAAGGGCATCTCGGCCGTCATGCTCGAAGTGGTCGACGAACCCGATCCGCTCCAAGTCGGTGAGACCACGCTCTACACCATCCGGATCACCAACCAAGGCAATGCGGACCTGATCAACATCAACACCGTCGCCCAGTTTGCGAAGGAAATCTCACCGATCAGCTCGCAGGGCGGCACGGTGGACAACAAGACGGTGAAGTTCCCGACGGTGCCCCGTCTGGCTGCAAAGCAGACGATCACCTACACCATCACCGGCAAGGCCCTCGAAGTCGGCGATCACCGCCTCAAGGTGGTGTTGACCGAGGAGACCAGCCTCCTGGCCCCGGTGGTTGAGGAAGAGTCCACGCGCGTCTACTGATCGACGCCGTTTCCCGGACTTCGCGAGGAGCCGTTCCGCAAGGGACGGCTCCTTTTTCTTTTTTTCCGCAGTGCTCCTGCCGCATGCTGCGTCCAATGGGTATGCGAGCCTTTTCCAGAACCGTCCTGGGCCTGTTCCTAGCCGGGTTTCTGGTCGCCGTTCCCGCCCGTGCCCTCGAGCCCCTGACCCCGCCCCGGTTCACCACCGATGAGGCCTTGCTCGAGTTGCTCGAACACACCGCCTTCGACTATTTCTGGCAGGAGTCCAACCCGACGAACGGACTCGTTCGCGACCGCTCCCGGCCCGATTCCAAATGCAGCATCGCCGCGGTGGGTTTCGGATTGAGCGGAATCTGCATCGGCGTCGAACGCGGGTACGTGGGGCGCGCGGCGGCGGCGCAACGGGTTTTTCAAACCTTGAAGACTTTCACCGGCGGACCCCAGGGGCCGGCTCCCGACGGGGTGATCGGTCATCGGGGTTGGTTCTATCATTTCCTCGAAACCGGGACCGCCACCCGGGCCTGGCATTGCGAATTGTCCACCATCGACACCGCGCTGTTTTTGGCGGGGGCCATGGATGCGTCCGTTTTCTTCGACGGTTCCGGGGAGGTGGAATCCGGGATTCGTCACGACACCTCCACGCTGCTGACGGGGGTCGATTGGGGGTTCATGCAGGACGGGGGGGAAACCTTGTCGATGGGTTGGCACCCGGAGAAGGGCTTCGAGACCCGCCATTGGGTCGGTTATAATGAGGGGATGATCCTCTACCTGTTGGGCATGGGTGCGTCCCGGGATCCCCTGCCGGCCTCCGCTTGGCAAGGATGGACCCGCGGCTATCAGTGGAGCACCAACAACGGTCAGGCCTGCGTCGATTTTGCACCGCTATTCGGGCACCAGTTTTCGCATTGCTGGATCGATTTCCGGGGGCAGACCGATCTTTGGATGAGCACCCGGGGAAGTGACTACTTCGAAAACTCCCGTCGTGCCACCCTGGCGCAGCAGGCGTATTGCACTGCCAATCCGTTGCGACATGGGGGATATGGGCCGTTGTTGTGGGGGATCACCGCCTGTGACGGACCCCGCGGCTATTCGGCCCGGGGCGCGACGCCACCGGAAGCGGACGACGGCACGCTGGCGCCGACGGCGGTCGCCGCTTCACTGCCGTTCGCCCCTGAAATCTGCCTGCCCACCCTCCGGGAAATGTACTGCCATTGGGGCGATCGCCTGTGGACCCGATACGGTTTTCGCGATGGATTCAACCCCGGCCAGGCCTGGGTTGCCGAGGACGTGCTTGGCATCGACCAGGGCGCGATCCTGCTCATGGTGGAGAATTACCGCACCCAATCGGTATGGCGTCGGATGATGCGCCACCCGGTGATTGTCCGCGGGTTGGCCCGGGCCGGTTTCACGGCGACGGAAAAGGGTTCGCCCCTCGTTCCGGTGGTCGGGGGAAAGGTTTTGGCAAGGTGACACTTGGCATTGAAATGGCTTGAAACCGGGCGTCAGGCTGAGTGGCTTGACAAGGTTAGGGTCGTTTGGGTCGAAACGCCGCCTGTCATTCACGTGATGGGCGGCGTTTCATTTTCCCGGCTTCAGAAACTCCGGGCTACTGAGGTTCTGAAGTTCCGAACTCCGAACTCCGAACTCCGAACTCCGAACTCCGAACTCCGAACCGCGCTCATCCCCGCGCCAACCCCTTGGCTCCGATGTCGCGCCGAAAGTGTGCGCCCTCGAACCGGATCCGGTCCACGGCGGTGTAGGCCCGATTCCGGGCTTCGGAGAGCGTGGCGCCCCAAGCCGTGACTCCCAGGACCCGTCCGCCATGGGTCACCACTTCGCCACCGCGATGGGCGGTCCCCGCATGAAACACCTGGGCGCAGGGCAGGTGGGTGATTTCACCCAATCCCCGGATGACCTCGCCCTTGGCATAATTCTCCGGATACCCGCCGGAGGCCATCACCACGCAGACACTCGCTTCCGGTCGCCACCGGAGTTCGACGCGATCGAGACGTCCCTCGACGCTCGCGAGGAGCAATTCCACCAAGTCACCGTCCAGGCGGGTCAGGTACACTTGGGTTTCCGGGTCCCCGAAACGGGCATTGAATTCCAAGACCTTCGGCCCCTGCGACGTGAGGATGACGCCCGGGTAAAGGATTCCCCGGTAATCGATGCCCTCCGCCTGGCAACCCCGCAGCCAGGGGTCCAGGATTTGCCGCCCCACTTCTTCCAATTGCCGGTCGTCCAGAAACGGGGTCGGCGAGTAGGCCCCCATCCCGCCGGTGTTCAATCCCAAGTCGCCGTCCAAGGCCCGCTTATGATCCTGCGAGGTCGGGAAAAGTCGGGCTGTGCGTCCATCGCAGAGGGCGTGCAGGGAGATTTCCGGTCCCTCGATCAATTCCTGGATCACCAAACGCTCCCCGGCCGCACCGAATGACCGACGGACCAGGATCTCGTCGACCGCCCGCTCCGCTGCCCCGACGGAAGTGGTCAGCAGGACGCCTTTGCCCAAGGCCAGTCCGTCGGCCTTCACGGCGCAACGGCCGGACAGCTTACGACAGAACTCCTTGGCCACCGTCGGATCGGTGAAGGTGCCGGAAGCCGCGGTCGGGATGCCGTGGCGGTTCATGAAATCCTGCGAAAAAGCTTTGGAAGACTCGAATTGCGCGGCTTTTTTGTTCGGGCCCCAAATGGGGAATCCGGCGGCCTGAAACCGGTCGACAACCCCCAAGGCCAGCGGGTTGTCCGGACCCACCACGGTCAGGTCGGGATGGTGTTCCCGGGCAAAGGCGAGGAGGGCATCGAGATCATCGGTTGGGATCGGGACATTGGTGACGGACGTTCCATTGGCGACCAGCTGTTCCGAGTCCGTTCCGGCATTTCCCGGGGCGCACCAGAGGCGGGAGACCCGGGGTGATTGAGCGATCTTCCACACCAAGGCGTGTTCACGGCCACCGGAGCCCAGCACCAAGATTTTCATCCGTGGCGAAGTGAAGCGCTTCGCAATGGGCAATCAACAATCAACGGTCGCCAATTTCCGGTCCGTCGCAAGCTGGCGGGGCGGGGGCATTGATGATTTTGGATTGGTGATTGAGAATTGATGATTGGAGACGGGTCTCCGACCGGGCCGGGCGATTCCCCAATTGGCAATCAACAATCTCCAATCTCCAATCATCAATTTCCGGTCCGTCGCCGTCCCGGTTCCCGTCCCTCTCCTCAGGCTCGACTTGTGCTGAACTCCGGTCAGATTAGGGTCGTGAAACCCCTCTGGAAGCTCGCTTGGTCCGGTCTCCTCCTGATGGTTCCCCTGGCGCTGGCCGCGGGACCAAAACCGATTTTCGACGGTAAAACCTTCAGCGGATGGAACGGTGAAACCAACCACCTCTGGCGGATCGACGCGGGCGAATTGGTCGGCGGCTCGTTGCAATCCATGGTGCCCCGCAATGAGTTCCTCGCCACCGACCGGGCTTACACCAACTTTGTGCTGCGTTTGAAATTCCGCCTGTTGGGCACCGAGGGTTTCGTGAACAGCGGCGTGCAATTCCGCTCGGTCCGGATGCCCCACGACAGCGAAATGATCGGGTACCAGGCGGATATCGGGGAGGGCTGGTACGGCTGCATTTATGATGAATCACGCCGCAACAAGGTCATGGCCCGACCCGATCCGGAGGCGGTGAAGAAGGCGTTGCGGCCCGGGGAATGGAATGATTATGAGGTCCGTGCCGAGGGGACCCGGATGCGGATCCGGCTCAACGGCGTCCTGATGGTGGACTTTACAGAGATGGACCCGGCGATCCCCCAGCAGGGTCAACTGGGATTGCAGGTGCATGGCGGCGGGAAGACGGAGGTGAGATTCAAGGAGATTTTGCTCGATGAATTGCCGTGATCGTGGCCGGATGATGGGAGTGCAGGCCCCGGCATCCGCTGCCCAGCGGAGCGGGGGAACGGGTTGGCGGATCAGGGGTGCGGACGGCGTGGGAACGGTGTGGGAAGGGATCGGGGAATAATTTCCCCGGACTTTTCCAAAAACCCGTTGACACTCCGGGGACGATTCCTACTAATTCGCGCCTCATTTGGGAGTTGCCGGCACCGGTTTCGTTTTCCAGCGAGAATCTGGAAATCGAAACCTTTTCGTCAGGGGGCAGGCAGTTTCGGAAGAGGCCCACGTAGCTCAGTTGGCAGAGCACGTCCTTGGTAAGGACGAGGTCACCGGTTCAACCCCGGTCGTGGGCTCCACCGGCGGACAGCGCAAAGAATTTAGCGAACTTAGAAAAGCAAACCACGTAGTCACATGGCCAAAGAGTACTTCCAACGGACGAAGCCGCACATGAACGTCGGCACCATCGGGCACGTTGACCACGGCAAGTCGACCCTGACCGCGGCAATCGTGTCGGTCCAGAACCGCAAGGGACTGGCCCCGGCGATTTCATACGCTGACATCACCAAGGGCGGCACGGTCCGCGATGACACGAAAACCGTGACCATCGCCGTCTCGCACGTCGAGTACGAGAGCCCCAACCGCCACTACGCCCACGTCGACTGCCCGGGACACGCCGATTACGTCAAGAACATGATCACCGGCGCCGCCCAGATGGATGGCGCCATCCTCGTGGTCAGCGCGGCCGACGGCCCGATGCCCCAGACCCGTGAGCACATCCTGCTCGCCCGCCAGGTCGGCGTGCCGAGCATCGTGGTGTTCCTCAACAAGGTTGACCTCGCGGACGCCGACCTCCTCGAGTTGATCGAGATGGAAATCCGGGACCTGCTCAACAAGTACGGTTTCCCGGGTGACACCACCCCGATCATCCGGGGTTCGGCCACCGCGGCGCTCGCCGGGAAGCCGGAGGGCGAGAAGGCGATCAGCGACCTGTTGGAAGCCGTCGACACCTTCGTTCCGGAACCGGTTCGCGAAATCGACAAGCCGTTCCTGATGTGCATCGAGGACGTGTTCAACATCGAAGGTCGTGGCACGGTCGTCACGGGCCGGGTGGAACGCGGACTGCTCAAGAAGATGGAGGAAGTCGAGATCGTGGGCATCAAGGACACCCGCAAGACCACGGCGACCGACATCGAGGCCTTCCGCAAGTTGCTCGACAGCGCCCAATCGGGCGACAATGTTGGCGTGCTCCTGCGCGGCATCAAAAAGGAAGACGTCGAACGCGGCATGGTCCTGGCCAAGCCCGGCACGATCAAGCCCCACACCCACTTCAAGGCCGAAGTGTACGTCCTCACCAAGGACGAGGGTGGCCGTCACACGCCGTTCTTCACGAACTACCGGCCGCAGTTCTATTTCCGCACGTCGGACATCACCGGCTCCGTCACGCTGCCCGAGGGCATCGAGATGGTCATGCCGGGTGACAACGTCGGGGTGGAAATCAAGCTGGGAGCCCCGGTTGCGATGGAAAAGGGTCTGCGTTTCGCGATTCGCGAAGGCGGCCGGACCATCGGTGCCGGACGTGTCTCCGACGTCATTGCCTGATCGCACTGACCCAATTTTCCATCCGGCGGAAGGTGCGCCTCGAACGGCCTTCCGCCTGGACTTGTCAACCGTTCCGCAGGCGGACACAGGGCGTTAGCTCAATTGGTAGAGTAGCGGTCTCCAAAACCGTTGGTTGGGGGTTCGACTCCCTCACGCCCTGCCAGCCTACAGGAGGGGTGGCAGAGTGGTCTATTGCGGCGGTCTTGAAAACCGCTGTGGAAGCGATTCCACCGGGGGTTCGAATCCCTCCCCCTCCGCCATTTGAAGAGTGAATATTAAATTTTACATCCAGTTGCTGGTGTGGTCCGCAGTCATCCTCGCGACCTTCGGGTTCGCGTGGCGTGCCGGTTGGATCGCCCGCATCGCCACCTACGTCGGCGAGACCCGCGAGGAACTCAAGAAGTGCAACTGGCCCACCCGTGAGGAACTCTGGCAGTCCACCGTCCTCGTGCTCGTTGTCATCGGCGTCATGGGACTCTTCACCGTGGGCTCCGACTTCGTCATCCTCAAGGTCGTCCGGGGCCTCCTGAAGACCGGCGTCTCCTGAATTTCATCCCGGTCCCACCCATCCCATGAAAAGCCGCTGGTACGCCCTGCATTGCCTGGCCGGACAAGAACAAAAAGTCCGGGACAGCATCCAACGCCGGCTCAAAACCGACGAGATGGAGCCCTACATCCAGGAAGTGCTGGTGCCCATGGAGAAGGTGGTCGAGGTCCGCGGTGGCAAGAAGACGGTCACCACCCGCAAGTTGCATCCCGGGTATGTCTACATCTCCATGATGCTCCTGGACGAAAACCTGCGCCCCCTGGAGAAGCCCTGGTACTTCATCAAGGACATCCAGGGCGTGATCGGCTTCGTCGGGGGAGAGCGTCCCATGGAAGTCACCGAGGACGAGATCGCCACGATCAAGACCCAGGTTTCCGACAGCGAGGACACCGAGAAACCCAAGGTCAGCTTCGACCTCGGTGAATCGGTGAAGATCAATGACGGCCCGTTCCTCAATTTCACCGGGGTGATCGAGGAAGTGGAGCCGGAAAAGGGCAAGCTGAAGGTCACGGTTGACATCTTCGGGCGCAAAACGCCCGTGGAGTTGGAATACTGGCAGGTCGAAAAGGCCTGATCGTAGATTTCCCAATTTCTCTGTTTCCAAACCCAAGCCCGTAGGCGTATGCTGGCGGGCCATTCGTTTTTGGTATGGCTAAGAAAGTAACAGGTATCGTCAAGTTGCAGATCGCCGCCGGGCAGGCCAATCCTGCCCCCCCGGTGGGCCCCGCGTTGGGCTCACAGGGCATCAACATCATGGCTTTCTGCAAGGAGTTCAACGCCGCGACCAAGGACAAGGCCGGCTTGATCATCCCCGTGATCATCACGGTTTACCAAGACAAGTCCTTCACGTTCATCCTCAAGTCGCCTCCCGCCTCCGTCCTTCTCAAGAAGGCCGCCGGGATCGCCTCCGGATCCAAGGTCCCCAACAAGGACAAGGTCGGGAAGGTCACCCGGAAGCAGGTGTTGGAAATCATCAAGCTCAAAGGGGCTGACATGAATTACAACAGCGAGGAAGCCGCCATCCGCATGGTCGCCGGCACCGCCCGCAGCATGGGCATCGAGGTCATCGATTGATGGCTCGCCAGGAATGGCCCGTGATGGATGGACTGACTTTGACACTTTAAACGCGGGAGGGCTCCGGCCCGTTCGCACCGCACCCAGAACATGCCCAGCAAACGCTATAAGAAAGCCGCGGAGCTTGTCGCCACCGACAAGCTGTATCCCCTCAACGAGGCCGTCCAACTGCTCGCCAAGTTCCCCAAGGCGAAGTTCAGCGAGACCATCGACATCGCGTTCCGCCTCGGCGTGGACCCGAAACAGTCGGACCAGATGGTCCGCGGCACCGTCCCGCTTCCCCATGGCAGCGGCAAGGTCGTCCGGGTCCTCGTCTTCGCCAAGCCCGGCGCCGCCGCCGAGGCGGCCCGCGCCGCCGGGGCCGAATACGTCGGGTTCGAAGACCTGATCAAGAAATGCAATGAGGGCTGGGCTGATTTCGACATCGCCGTGGCCACCCCCGAGGCCATGCTTGAGGTCCGCAAACTCGGCAAGGTGCTCGGCCCCCGCGGCCTGATGCCCAACCCGAAGACCGGGACCGTGACCGAGGACACCGCCAAGGCCGTCCGCGAAGTCAAGGCCGGCCGGGTGGAGTTCAAGATCGACAAGGCCGGCAACGTCCATGTCGCCATCGGCAAAGCCAGTTTCTCCCCCCAACAGGTGGTCGAAAACGCCACCGCGGTGATCGAGGCCGTCAGCAAGAGCCGGCCCGCCAGTGCCAAGGGTATCTTTATCCGCAGCGCCACCATGTCCCTCACCATGAGCCCCCCGGTCCACCTCGACCTCCGGGAATTCACCACCGCCTGACATCCCTAAAAAGGCCTGAACATGCGCACGGAAAAGAAATTGATCTCGGCCGAGTACCTCTCGCGCCTCAACAAATCGCCCTTCTTCCTCGTCGTGGATTATCGGGGACTGTCCGTCGGGCAGTTCACCGAATTGCGCCGCCGCCTGCACAAGGCCGGCGCCGAGATCCACGTCGTCAAGAACAACCTCTTCCGCATGGCTGCGAAAGAGGCGGGTCTCGTCGATCTCAGTGGCACCCTCACCGGCCAGCTCGCCGTCGTGACCGGTCGCAAGGACGTCGCCTCGGCCGCCAAGGTCATCAAGGCGTACCAGTCCGAATTCGAGAAACCCAAGATCCGCTTCGGTTACCTCGGTTCCAAGTCCCTCACCGCAGATGAGGTTCGCACCCTGGCCGACCTGCCCTCGATCGAGGTCCTCCAAAGCAAACTGCTCGGCCTCCTCCAGGCGCCCGCCCAGAAGCTCGTGGCCCTTATCAACACCCCGGGTCTGCAGCTCGCCCGGGTCATCAAGGCCCGGTCCGAACAGACCGAGCCCGCCGCTGCCGAACCCGCCGCGGTCGCCACCGAACCCGTGCAACCTGCCTGAGGTCCCGCGGTCAGTCCCCCCATTTCGGACGCCGGCCCTCACCGGCCGGCGTCTGCAAAGAAACCACAACAAAAGTAAATCGTCGGTCCGCAAGCAGCGGTCTAATTCAGGTCGGCTGGCCTGACGACGAGACGCAATCGCAAGAGGAAGAATATCATGTCTGACATCAACAATCTGGTCGAGGAATTGAGCAAGCTGACGGTTCTCGAGGCGGCTGACCTCGTGAAGAAGCTCGAAGAGAAGTGGGGCGTCACCGCCGCCGCTCCCGCTGCCGCCGCCGCCGCCGCTGCTCCCGCTGCCGCCGCCGCCGTCGTGAAGGACACCTTCGACGTCATCCTGGCCTCGGTGCCGGCCGACAAGAAGATCGGCGCCATCAAGGCGGTCCGTGAAATCAAGGCCGGTCTGGGTCTGGCCGAGGCGAAGGCCCTGGTCGAAGGCGCCCCGAAGACGGTCCTGGAGGGCGCTCCGAAGGCCGAGGCTGAATCGGCCAAGAAGAAGCTCGAAGACGCCGGCGCGAAGGTCGAGCTCAAGTAGCCCCGACCCCTCGCAATTCACAGGCGGCCGGCGGATGCCGGCCGCCTTTTGAATCAGGGATTGATTTGTCCACGGAGAACAGGTAAGCATATTGTCCAAAGCTTGAGTTGCTAATCCAGTCTGACGAGTTCTGGCGTCGCGATAAGAATGCGGGACGCCAGACCTCGTCGTATTGTCTTTCCGACACGACACGTTCCCGGCGCAAGCCGTGGCCACACAGAACCTACGAGGTCGCAATGGCACAGAAAACCACCGAGCGCATCAACTTCGGCAAGATCAAGGAGGTCATCGCCCCGCCGAACCTCATCGAAATCCAGCTCGACTCCTACCGGGAGTTTCTGCAGGCCGAGGTGGCGCCTTCCAAGCGCCGCAACCTGGGCCTGCAAGCGGTCTTCACCGAAGTCTTTCCGATCGAGAGCTACGACGGGAAGACGGTGCTGGATTTCCATACCTACGAAATCCAGGAGCCGAAGGTGGATTGGTTGGAATGTCTGCGGGAGGGACTGACCTTCGGGGCACCCCTCTATGTGACCTTCCAACTCAAGGAGGAAACCCGCGGGACCAAGGAGGAAAAGGTGTTCATGGGCGAAATCCCTCTCATGACCCCCCAGGGAACCTTCGTCATCAATGGGGCCGAACGTGTCATCGTCAGCCAGTTGCACCGCTCCCCGGGCATCGCCTTCGAGACCACCCAGCACCCCAATGGCAAGCTGCTCCATAGTTTCCGCATCATCCCCGATCGCGGTTCTTGGTACGAAGCCCAGTTCGACACCAGCGATCTCCTCTACGTTTATCTCGATCGCAAGAAACGCCGTCGCAAGTTCCTGACCACGACGTTCTTCCGGGCATTGTTCACCCTGCCAGAAGCCAAGCTCGCCGTTCTGGAGTCCAAGGCGGACACCCAGAAAATCGGGACCGACGCCGATATCCTCAACCTCTTCTACGAGATCGAGGAGCTCTCCGTGAAGGAGGCCGAAAAGCTCGAGACCATCCAGAACAAGGTCTTGGTCGAGGACGCCGTCGATCTCGACAAGGGCCTCGTCGTGGCCCGCGCCTTCGAACCGCTTTCCAAGGCCGTCGTACGCCAGATCTCCGAGTTGGGCGTGACGAAAATCCGCGTGGTCGACACCTCGACCGACGAGGGCGTCGTCATCAAGTGCCTCAAGAAGGACCCCACCAAGAATGCCGAAGAAGCCCTCAAGGACATCTATCGGCGCCTCCGCCCCGGCGATCCCCCCACCGCCGCCAACGCCAAGGCCCTCATCAAGCGTCTGTTCTTCGACGCCAAACGTTACGATCTCGGGCGGGTCGGCCGGTATAAGATCAACCAGAAGCTGGGCTTCAAGGATGACGGCGAGGATCGCATCCTCCGTGGTCGCGACCTCCTGGAGGCCACCAAGTATCTGCTCCGCCTGAAGAAGGGCGAGGGCAGCCTGGATGACATCGATCATTTGGGCAGCCGCCGCATCCGCACGGTCGGCGAATTGCTCGCCAACCAGTGCCGGGTCGGTCTGGCCCGCACCGAGCGTCTGGTGAAGGAGCGCATGACGCTTTTCGACCAGAGCCTCGACACGATGGCGCCCCAAAAGCTCATCAATCCGAAGGCGCTTTCGGCCGTGGTCCGCGACTTCTTCGGTCGCAGCCAGTTGAGCCAGTTCATGGACCAGATCAACCCGCTCGCCGAGTTGACTCACAAGCGGCGGTTGTCCGCCCTCGGGCCCGGGGGTCTGAGCCGCGATCGCGCCGGCTTCGAGGTCCGCGACGTCCATCCGTCGCACTACGGCCGCATCTGCCCGATTGAGACGCCCGAAGGTCCCAACATCGGCTTGATCGCGTCCCTGGCCACCTACGCCCGGGTCAATGACTTCGGTTTCATCGAGACCCCTTATCGCAAGGTGGTCAATGGCCGGGTCACCGACCAGATCGAGTATCTCACCGGGGATCGCGAAGAAGGCTTCACCATCGCCCAGGCCAATGCGGCGATCGATGAAAAGGGCAAGTTCCAGACCGATCGCGTCACGTGCCGTTTCAAGACCGACTTCGTGGATGTCGATCCCGACAAGGTCGATTACATGGATGTCTCCCCGAAACAGCTCGTTTCGGTGGCGGCCGGCCTGATCCCGTTCTTGGAGCACGACGACGCCAACCGGGCGTTGATGGGCTCGAACATGCAACGGCAGGGTGTCCCCTTGCTCGTCACCGAGGCCCCGCTGGTCGCCACCGGACTCGAAGAGCGGGTGGCCCGCGATTCCCGCGCAGTGATCATCGCCGAAGAGGCCGGCAAGGTCGCCAGCGTCAACGGCAACCAGATCATCATCACGAAGGACGGCAAACTTCCCGACGGCAAGAAACGCATCAAGCACGCTCCGGAAGATGGCGTTTACGTCTATCCGGTCCGCAAGTTCATGCGGTCCAATGCCGCCACCTGCATCAACCAGAAAATCCTGGTCGGCAAGGGTGAGATGGTGAAGAAGGGCCAGATCCTCGCCGACGGCCCCTGCACCCAAAGCGGTGAACTCGCCCTCGGACGCAATGTCCTCGTCGCGTTCATGCCGTGGAATGGCTATAACTTCGAGGACGCCATCCTCATCTCCGAGAAGATCGTCAAGGACGACATCTTCACCTCGATCCACATCGATGAATTCGAAGTGGTCGCCCGGGACACCAAGCTCGGGCCTGAGGAAATCACCCGGGACATCCCCAACCTCGGCGAGGAAGCCCTCAAGAACCTCGGACTCGACGGCGTCATCCGCGTCGGGGCGGAGGTCAAACCCGGCGACATCCTCGTGGGCAAGATCACTCCGAAATCGGAGACCGAACTGGCCCCGGAAGAACGCCTGTTGCGCGCCATCTTCGGCGAAAAGGCCGCGGATGTGAAGGACACCTCGCTCAAGGTGCCTTCCGGTACCTATGGCATCGTCATGGATGTCAAGGTGTCGGCCAAGGCGGACGGCGTGAAGCCGATCAAGCGCGAGGTCACGCCCCCGGGACCCCCGCTCGTTCCGGGCAAGGAACAACCCAAACGGGTGCAAAAAGAGGTGGAAGACAGCTATAAGGTCAAGCGCGAGGAACTCCTCGAGCAATTGACCGAGGCGCTCTCCAACATCCTGCTCGGTGAGAAGATCCCGCTCGACGTCGTCAACAGCGAGACCGGCGAGATCATCATCCCCGCCAATCGCAAGATCACCAAGACCCTGCTCAAGAAGCTCGCCCTGGTGTATGACCGCATCGAGATCGACCCCTCACCGATCCGCAACAAGATCAACGAGATCATCGCCCAGTTTAAGAAGAAGTTCGATGACCTCCAGATGGCGCACGACGAGGAGATGGAGCGCATCGAGTCGGGCGAAGAGGTCGACAGCGGCATCGTCAAGCAGGTCAAGGTCTACATCGCCTCGAAGCGCAAGCTCTCGGTCGGTGACAAGATGGCCGGCCGCCACGGTAACAAGGGCGTGGTCGCACGCATCGTCCCCGAGGAGGACATGCCCTTCCTGGACGACGGCACCCCCGTCGAAATTGTCCTGAACCCGCTCGGCGTGCCCTCACGCATGAACGTGGGTCAGTTGCTCGAGACCCATCTGGGTTGGGCCTGCCGGTTCCTCGGCATCAAGATCGCCACGCCGGTCTTCGATGGCATCAAGGAGAAGCAGATCCGCGGCTATCTCAAGGAGGCGGGCCTGCCGGAACACGGCAAGGTCCATCTCTATGACGGCCGCTCCGGTGAACCCTTCGACCAGGAGATTGTCGTGGGCTACATCTATATGATGAAGCTCGGACATCTCGTGGCCGACAAGATCCACGCCCGCGCCGTCGGTCCGTATTCCCTCGTCACCCAGCAACCGCTCGGGGGCAAGGCGCAGTACGGCGGACAACGCTTCGGCGAGATGGAAGTGTGGGCGATGGAGGCCTACGGGGCCGCCTACACGCTCCAGGAACTCCTGACCGTCAAGTCTGACGATGTCCAGGGCCGGACCCGCATCTACGAAAGCATCGTCAAGGGCGACAATTCGCTCGAGGCGGGCATCCCCGAATCCTTCAACGTGCTCGTGAAGGAAATGCAATCGCTCGGCCTCGATGTGAAGGTCGGTTACTCGAATCCTGCCGATGCCCCGAAGGACCAGGGCAACGCACTGGCCGCCCTCACCTGAACCCCGTCCACCGCCACCGCCCCCGCTGATACCGAACGTTATGATGACGTCCAAGGACACCGCCCGTGAGTTGCTGGGCCTCGACAAGGTCAACCTGGTGGACCATGTCGCGATCCAGATCGCGTCGCCGGAAACCATCCGGTCGTGGTCGAAAGGTGAGGTCAAAAACCCCGAGACCATCAATTACCGCACCTTCAAGCCGGAGAAGGGCGGCCTGTTTTGCGAGCGCATCTTCGGTCCTGTGAAGGATTGGGAATGCTCCTGCGGCAAATATAAACGGATCAAGCACCGCGGCGTCGTCTGCGACCGTTGCGGCGTCGAGGTCACCCTCGCCCGCGTCCGCCGCGAACGCATGGGCCATATCGAGCTCGCCGTTCCCGTCTCGCACATCTGGTTCTTCAAGTGCATGCCCTCGCGCATCGGCCTGATGCTCGACATGACAGCGCGCAACCTCGAACGGGTCATCTATTACGAGGATTATCTCGTCATCGATCCGGGCAACACCCCGCTCAAGGAAAACCAACTCCTCTCCGAACACGAGTTCCGCGAGGCCCGCCAGACCTACGGCGCCGATGCCTTCACCGCCAAGATGGGCGCCGAGGCCGTCCGCGACGCCCTCTCCAAGAGCAACCTGGAGAAAACCGTCGATGAACTCGGCATCGCCATGGGCGAGACCAAGTCCAAGCAGAACCGCAAGAAAATCGCCAAACGCATCAAGCTCTTCCAGGGCTTCGTGAAAGGCCGGATGCGCCCCGAATGGCTCATCCTCACCGTTCTGCCGGTCATCCCCCCCGATCTGCGCCCGCTCGTCCCCCTCGAGGGCGGCCGCTTCGCCACCTCCGACCTCAACGATCTCTATCGGCGGGTCATCAACCGGAATAACCGGCTCAAGAACCTCCTCCAGTTGAAGACCCCCGAGGTCATCATCCGGAACGAGAAACGCATGCTCCAGGAGGCCGTGGATGCCTTGTTTGACAACGGTCGCCATGGCCGCGCCGTCACCGGTGCCGGCAATCGCGCCCTCAAGTCGCTCTCGGACATGCTCAAGGGCAAGTCCGGCCGCTTCCGCCAGAACCTCCTCGGCAAACGCGTCGATTACTCCGGCCGGTCCGTCATCGTCATCGGACCCGAGCTCAAGCTCCATCAATGCGGTCTGCCCAAGAAGATGGCGCTCGTCCTGTTCGAGCCCTTCATCATCCGGCGCCTCAAGGAACTTGGCTACGTCCACACCGTCCGCTCGGCCAAGAAGATGATCGAGCGGCAGTCGGCCGAAGTCTGGGACATCCTCGAGGAGGTCACCAAGGGTCATCCGGTCCTCCTGAACCGCGCCCCGACCCTGCACCGCCTCTCGATCCAGGCTTTCGAGCCCGTCCTCATCGAGGGCGAGGCCATCCGCATCCATCCGCTCGTCTGCACCGCCTATAACGCCGACTTCGATGGCGACCAGATGGCCGTGCACGTCCCGCTGTCCGTCGAGGCCCAGATGGAAGCCCGCCTCCTCATGATGGCGCCGCTCAACATCTTCAGCCCGTCGAGCGGCAAGCCCATCATGACCCCGACCCAGGACATCACCCTGGGTTGCTATTACCTCACCGCCGAACCCCGCAAGGTCAAGAAAGCCCACGAGCGCATGATGCTCTTCGGCTCCAAGCGCGAGGCCATCTTCGCCCATTCGGACGGCGCCCTGAAGACGCATGACCGCGTCCTCCTGCTCAATCCCGACCTGGGTCGCAAGACGGTTTATGGGGACGCCCTCTCCAAGACCATCGAGACCACCGTCGGCCGCGTGATCTTCTCGGAGATCTGGCCCGACGAACTCGGCTTCATCAACAAGGCCGTCGGCAAGAGCCAGATCGGCGACGTGATCTTCAATTGCTACAAGCATTGCGGTCACGAACGCACCGTCGTCACCCTCGACAAGCTGAAGGAAATCGGCTTCACCGAGGCGACCCGCGCCGGCGTCTCGATCGGCATCGACGACATGATCGTCCCGCTCGAGAAGGAGAAGGAGATCGAGAACGCCCAGAAGCAGATCACCGAGGTCGACAAGCAGCATCGCAAGGGCGTCATCACCAACCAGGAACGGTATAACAAGGTGATCGACATCTGGACCCATTGCACCGACCAGATCGGGGCGGTCATGCTCAAGACCCTCCAGAAGAACCAGGACAAGAAGGAATACAATCCGGTGTACCTGATGGTCGATTCCGGAGCCCGGGGCAACAAGGCCCAGGTCCGGCAGTTGGCCGGTTTGCGCGGCCTCATGGCCAAGCCCAGTGGCGAGATCATCGAGAAGCCGATTCTTTCGAGCTTCCGCGAGGGTCTCACCGTTCTCGAATACTTCATCTCGACCCACGGCGCCCGCAAAGGCCTCGCCGACACCGCGCTCAAGACCGCTGACTCGGGTTACATGACCCGCAAATTGGTCGACGCCGCCCAGGACGTCATCGTCCGCGACATCGATTGCGGCACGACCAACGGCATCTACGTCTCCTCCATCTATGAGGGCGAGGAAGAGGTCGTCAAAATCAGCGAACGCGCCTTCGGCCGTTATTCGTCGGAGGACATTTATGATCCGACCGACCTGAAACGGAAGATCGTGGGATCCGGCGAGGAACTCGAAGAGGTCCGTTCCAAGGATCTCGATCGCGCCGGCATCGAGCGGGTGAAGCTCCGTTCGGCCCTGACCTGCGAAACCCGCATGGGGGTTTGCGCCAAGTGCTACGGACGCAACCTGGCGACCGGCCGTTTGGTGAAGATGGGCGAGGCGGTCGGCATCATCGCCGCCCAATCCATCGGCGAACCGGGCACCCAGCTCACGATGCGTACGTTCCACGTCGGTGGCGTCGCCTCCCAGACCTACAAGCAGCCCCAGATCAAGTCGAAGCACGACGGCAAGGTCCGCTACAACGACCTGCGTTATGTCTCGCTCGAGGACGGCAACAACATCGTCCTCAATAAAAACGGCTCGCTCTCCATCTTCTCGCCCGAAGGCAAGGAGATCGAGACCCACAGCATCGTCATCGGTTCCGTCATCTCCGTGCCCGATGGCGGCGAGGTGAAGAAGAACGACGTGTTCGTCGAGTGGGATGCCTATAACGTCCCGGTCATCTCCGAAAAGGGTGGCCGCGTGCGGTTCCTGGACATCATTGCCGGCGTCACGATGAAGCAGGAGGTCGATGCCTCCACCGGCACCGAGGAACTCGTGATCATCGATCACAAGGAGGACCTCCACCCGACCGTCATCATCGAGGACAACAAGGGCGATGCCCTGGCGCAGTACCCGATTCCCGCGGGCGCGCACTTGGTGGTGGGCGAGGACGACATCATCGGCGCCGGTGCGTTGGTGGCCAAAACCCCGCGCAAAGCCTCGAAGACGAAGGACATCACCGGCGGTCTGCCGCGGGTGGCCGAGTTGTTCGAAGCCCGCCGGCCCAAGGATGCCGCCGAAATCGCCAAGATCGACGGCGTCGTCGACTTCGGCCCGAGCGTGCGTGGCAAGCGCTGCGTGGTCGTCAAAGACCCGCAGACCGACCAGGAAGAGGAACACCTCATCCCGATCGGCAAGCACATCATCGTCTACAAGGGCGACTTCGTGAAGAAGGGGCAGCAGTTGACCGACGGCCCGGTCGTCCCCCACGAGATCCTCGACATTTGCGGACCCCAAGAGTTGCAGGAACACCTGGTCAACGAGATCCAGGAGGTCTACCGGCTCCAAGGCGTCACCATCAATGACAAGCACATCGAGATCATCATCCGCCAGATGTTGAAGAAGGTGCGCATCACGGAACCGGGCGACACCGTGTTCCTGTGGGGTGAGCAGATCGACAAGATCATCTTCGAGGACGAGAACAGCCGGGTGGAGCAGATGGGTGGCAAGCCTGCCGAGGGCGTCCCCGTCCTGCTGGGCATCACCAAGGCCTCGCTCGAAACCGAGTCGTTCCTCAGCGCCGCGTCGTTCCAAGACACTACCCGCGTCCTCACCGAGGCGGCGACGATGGGCAAGAGCGACC
>JANYCC010000352.1 GCA_025360495.1 Verrucomicrobiota bacterium
GCGACCGCCCTGGGAGGGCGGGTTTTCCTACCCGCCCCGCTTTTCCCATGGCTTGGCTTCCCACGATGCCCAGATGCGCCCGTCCGACGGCCCGGCCGCATTGGCATTTCCGCGCCTCAATCCGGGTGGTTAACTCGACCCATGGATTCCCGGGAATGGCGTGACCGACTGCTGTTGGGGTTGCTGGTCTGCAGCGTGTGGTTTCGCGGCGCCGGTGCGGAACCACGGATCGGGGCCGCACTGCTCAAGACGGATCTCCTCGGGATCTTCGCACATCCGGACGATGAAACCGGGGTCGCCCCCTTGATCGCCCATTATGCCTTGGGTGAGGGGCGGGTCGTGACCCATGTCTACTGCACCCGCGGCGAAGGGGGCGGCAACATGGTCGGCACCCAGTCCGGCGCCGCCTTGGGAGTCCTGCGCGAGGCGGAATTGCGGGATTGCCTCGCCCGGTTGGGGGTCCGGCACTGTCACTTCCTGGATCGTGAGGATTTCGCCTATACCGAAGGATTGGGCATCACCCTCGAAAAATGGGGCCACGAAGAAACGCTGGAACGGTTGGTGCGACTGGTCCGGGCGCTGCGTCCCGAGGTGATCGTGACCATGAATCCGGCCCCCACCCCGGGGCAGCACGGAAACCATCAGGCCGCCGGTTGGCTCGCGGTGGAGGCCTTTGACGCCGCCGCCGATCCGGAACGGTTCCCCACCCAGTTGAGCCGCGAAGGCCTCCGGGTTTGGCGCCCGCGCAAACTTTATTTCGGCGGGAGCGGACCTTATACCGCCACGATCATCACCACCAACGCGCTTCCCGACGGAAGGTCGCCGGCCCAAGTCGCCGGTGAAGCCTTGGTGAACCATCGTTCGCAGGCTTTCGGCAATTTCTCCGGGTCACCCTGGCTCCGCCGACCCCAACGCCTCCAATTGGTGAAATCCGTGGTTCCCTTCACCACCAATGAAGTGGATCTGTTCGCCGGGTTGCCCGTGTCCGGTGACATTCCGCCTCGGATTCTGCCGCCGATGGAACCGTCCCCCGTCACCGGACCCGTGCCGATGCGCTTTTTGCCCCGGCCCGCGGTTTCGCGCTATCAGGAATGGGTTCGGGAACAGCAGATCCAACCCGCCGCCGTGTCCTTTGATCCCGATGTGCCGGTGGTGGCTGGCGAAGACAGCCCGGTGCCGTTCGAGATCCTCGATCATCCCGGTATCCCGACCGGCAGCGTGACGCTCCACGCATCCGCCGGATGGACGGTCACCCCGGATCGCGTCGATTTCGGCGGACCGGACCGGCGCAGCACCTATTTCCGCATCCTCCAAGTCCACGCGCCCACCGGGGCCGCCGAAGGGATCTTGGAGGCGAAAGTTGCCGGGGCCGAAGTCACGTCCGCCCCATTGAGAGTCCGTTTGCATCCGGTGCCGCATCTCAACATTCCGCGGACGACTTCCCCCCCATCGCTCGACGCGTCGCCGGATGATCCGGCCTGGGCCGCGCTGCGACCGGTGCTGATCCCGCACACCAACATCTGGGAGGGTGCGGTGAGCAATGCGTTGGACAGCAGCGCGGTCTTCCGGTTGGCCCACGACGGAACCCGTCTGTGGTTTGAGATCCGCGTCGCGGACGACGTGGTCGTCACCAACATCGCGCCGGACGACATCAAGGGGCATTGGCGCAGTGATTCGGTTGAACTGTGCCTCGATCCGGCGGCGGGGGCGGAACACACGCTGGGGGCGTTCAAGGTGGGCATCTTTCCCTTCGACAGCACGGGTCGGGTGCGGGCGGCGCGGGATGCGGATGCACGGCCGGGTCCGGTGGAAGAAACGGCACCCGGCCTCCGGTTGGTTTCATTCCGGACGACCGAGGGCTATGTGATCCGCGGGGTGATGCCTTGGGAACTGGCGGGGATTGATCCGGGTCGTTCCCGACGGATCGGTTTCAACGTGCTCATCTACGACGGGGACAAGCGGGATGCGGCGCTTGGGGAGAACATCAACAAATCGCGATTGGCATGGGCTCCACGGTCCGGTGTCCAGGGACGTCCGGAAGATTGGGGCCGTGCCGATCTGGAATGACCCCAGGTCCGGGAACTGGAACCGCGGATCACAGCGACGGATTGCGCGGATGAGAACGAACCGGCCAATCCACGAGGCAAGCAAGGATATGCCCACGAAACACACCAAACACACGAAAGGGGAGACTGCGCTTCCGGTCCTCGGGCATTCGTGTGGTTCGTGTGTTTCGTGGGCAGCCCTTCCTTTGCATGCGCATCCGTGATCCGTGGTTCTCTCCCTCTGGCTGGGGTTCAGGGCTCGGAGTCCACCGTCGAGAGCAGGGGTGTGAACTTGCGGATGACGGCGTGGGCGGTGCGCCACGGCACCTCGTACACGGGGACCGGCAGGCGGAATCCTTTGACCGGAATGGGTGGCAGTTCAACGCAGACCGCCGCGAGGGAAGGGGCGTGCCGCTCGATTTCCCGGAAGGTGGCCTCCCCGATGAGAATGCGGGCATGGCCGGAAGCGCTCTCAAATCGAGAGGCCAGGTTCACTTCGCGCCCGAACACCGTGCAGTTCACAATGTGGGCTTCCGAACCCATGATGCCGAAGGTCACATTCCCGGAATTGAGCCCGCTGCCGAGATTGAGGATGGGATGGATCGGCATCGGGAGTTCGCCGCGCGTGGCCCGTTCCAAATTCTCTTTGCGGATTTCCTCATTCTGCCGGTCCCGATGCCGGTTGAGACGTTCGACTGCGAGTTGGGCGTCCACGGCCGCGACGACCGCATCCACGGTGTGGCGCGGGTTGGAAATGGGCGCGCCCCAGAAGGCCATGACACAATCGCCAATGTATTTGTCCAGCGTCCCCCGGTGGAACTTGATGACATCGGAGATCGTGGAGAGGTAGCGGTTGACGGTGTTGAGGACCTCGCCGGCCTGTTGCTCGAAGTAGACTTCCGCCTCCGCCTCGGTCAACCCGGCACTCCGGACATGTTCCAACGCGGCCTGCTGGGAGGTGTCCGTCATCTCCGTGAACCCGCGGATGTCGGCGAAAAAGACGGTCACCTGCCGACGGGTGCCTCCGAGGTTCAACTTACCCGTGGCCAGAATATCCTGGACGATGTCCGGGGACACCATGCGGTTGAAAAAGGATCGGATTCGTTGCTGTTCGCGTTGCTCGAAAAGGGCCCGGTGACTGACCATGCCGGCGTAATTCAGGAGGAGTCCCCCCAGCACGGGATGCGCGATGGGCAGCCAGAAGCGGTGCTGGACATAGAGCCAGAGTGCGAGCACGAACCACAGGAACCCAAAACTCAGGACAATGGTGAGCGGGATCAGGCCGCGCAGGCGCCAGGTCAGCACCGACGCCAACAACCCCAGCAGCGCCACGCAACCCGCCTCCCCCAATGGGGTTGTTCGCCGGATGAAATGTTGCCTTAGCACCATTTCCGCGACGTTCAAATGGGTCGAGACCAGGAAGTCCGACTTGTCCAAGGGAGTGGCCCCGCGGTCGGAGAGATTGCTCCCGGAGGCGGTGGACCCGATGACCACCAGTCGGTTGGTGAACAAGGGCGTGACGTGGGCTCCCTCGTATTCGCGCTGGGCGTGGGAGCGGAGCAATGACGTCAGATTCTGCTGCAGGAACAGATTGGTCCGGTTGATCGCAAGTTGCCAGTCGACGGTCAGGTAGCCCGCATCATCGGTGGGGATGAATCGCTGCACGCCATTGGGGCCATGCAGTCGTACGCCTCCCGGTTCAAATTCAGGTGCCTGCAGGTCCAAACCGAGAGCCTGGGCTGCCAGCGTGATCCCCAAATGCCAGACAATCTGGTTGGTGTAGACCAAGGTCAGACGGCCGAACTTGGGATTCACCGGCAAGGCAACCCGGCCTTGGGAATCCGGTTCCAAAACTTGGTTGGTGACCCCGGTGTCCGGGTCCATGAGTTGTACGGTGCCGGCCGGGGAATAAACCAGGTTCAGGTTCCGGTTATAGGCGAACAGCTCGATCTCGGAATTCAGCCGCCGGAAACGGGTGAACGCACGGACCCGACGGGCCACGGAATCGGCGTCGCGAGGGGATGAAGCGTCCCCCATCGCCGCCGCCCGGGCCCGGAACAGCCCGATCGGAAGGCCATCAGGCTCGATCGCCAGGATGGCTGGAGCCCCGGGACGGGCAAGTTCCTGGCTGAAGAGGTAATCCGAGTCGATGACGTTCGACCCGAGCACCCGGAGGACGTTGGTGTTACGGAGTTCGAGATTGTCCTCGCTGAAACGACGGTCCGGCAACAGGACGTCAAAGGCGATCGCCCGGGATCCTTGGGCCCGCAACTCCCTCAATACCCGGCCAAACACCGGCCACCGGGGCCAGAAAAGATCGTAATGCTCGTCGGCAATCGCCTCGGCATGCCCCAACGCGAACACCGTGTCATTGTCCGCGAAGACCAAGGCGACATCGGAACTGCTGGGACTTTGATCCGCCGCGCTTTGCACCCGCCAATCGAAAGACGCCCACTCGAGCCGCTGCAAAATGTCGAGCTTCTGGACGTTGTCCGCCTTCCGTGCTTCCGCCTCGGCCTTGGCCAGCGCATTCGATTGCCCGGGGAGATCGATGAAGGTGGCCTTCAAATCCGCCACCCGGGCTTGGGTTCGACGGGCGTGGTGATCGAAGTAACGGGAGCAACTGGACAACCCCACCGCGGAAAAAATCAGGCAGGCGGCAACGACCACCGGGGTCCAGCGACGCCAGAATGACGGGGAATCGGCCACGTGTGCGTCGAGCCTGTACGGAACCCAAGAAAAAACCCAGAGCGGAGGGCGCTCTGGGTGAAAGTTTTCGGGATGACGGATCAGACCGTCAGCCGCGAGCCGTCATGCCTTACGGCTTGCTCGGCGAAAGAATGATGACCGGGCCGATGGGCGTGACGGGCGGGCGGACTTGGGGCGGCACGGGATTCGGGAGATCGTTGATGACGACGCCCGGGATCCGCGGGTCGAACCGTTGACCACCGCAGACGTTGAACCGGGTCAGCGTGGAAGTCGTTGGGTCGCGGTACGTCACCTCGACGCAACCATCCCAAACCCACACGGAACCATCGGCATCCACCATGTACGTCGTGCCACGGATCGCCGCCGTGGTGGTCGGGGTGACGACGGTATAGGTGGATTGGCTGGAGGATTTCTTGACGTAACCGGCGACCCGACCCTGTTGAACGCTCAGCTTGGTGGCCACCACCGTGTCGGGGCCGCTGTTATCGAAGGATAATTCCTCGAAGGTCAACTTGGCGTTGGGCTGCACCTGAAGGGTCGGTCCATTGACCCCCAAGTTCAGATCGGCCGTGGAAGCGAGTCCCGTGACAATCACGGAACCGGGGCCGGCCACGTCACCGGTCTTGGCGGGCTTGTCGCCCAAGGTGACGGAGCCTTTGACCGCGGTCACCTCGGCCTTGCCCGCTTGGGGCGCGGCACTGGCAAGGTTGCCGGAAAGGGCGAGAACGGAGCCGTACAGAGCTAGCCGAGAGATGAGTCCAGAAATCTTCATGGTCAAAAACCTCAGGTGATTGGTTTTAGAACGGCGCCAGCCTAGGTAGGAGGTCGTTGATGTCAATCGGATATTCCTCCAAATTCTTGATCCCCTGAGGACCGGCCCAACTCCAGCCCCCTTTCGAAACCCTTATTCCCGCAACTACTTCGCGTCTTGTCCCGCGGTCAACTCCGACGCTGTCACCGTCGACTCAATCCCGACGGCCGGAACTTCCATTCCGGCACTCCAAAGCAGCGCATTCAACACCAGCTTGCGAAAACTGTCCTCGCTCCAATTCCGGTGATAATGCCCTCCCGTAAACCCGAATCCACGGCCACCGCCCGGACGTTCATAGGCCCACATCAGCGTCTGTGGCACCCCTTTGGCCACCTCCGATCGGACCCACGGATTGCCGCTGTGGGGTCCGTCCGGACGGTTCAAGGTCTCCGCCGGGGGGACGATCGCCAGGATGGGCGTGATCCCTTTCATCTCGGGGACAAAGCGCAGGTGGTAATACCATTCATCATCGATCGAAAACGGCTTCACACCGCGGGTGATCGGATGCTCGGGGAATTGTTGGAACGTTGCCTTCCAAGTGGGATTCACCGACCAGAATTTCTCAAAGTACCCGCCCGTCCAACGCAGCATCGCGAACCCGGGATCGCCCACGGGCACTTCCACCCCGTAATGCGCCGCCCCGATCCCCACCCCGCGGGCCGCCAGTTGGTCGAGGATCCGCATCCGTTCCGGTCGGATCGCCGGATGCCCGTCCCCGCCGTCCGCGTACAACAGCACGGCGGCGGCGTGATCGAAGACGGTCACGTCCGCAGGCCAACCGTTTGAAATCACGATGGCTTGGACCCCGGTAACCGTGTTCAGGCATCGGGCCAGTAACAGCGCACCGGCACGGTATTCGTGTTCACCGCGGCCATGGGAGGCACCCCCGGCGAGCAGGAGGATTTGTTTGGGTTCGGCGGCGACGGCGGCCAACGCGTGGAAGGCGGCCAACAACAACAGGAAGGGACGGATCAGGGGGCGCATGGCTTTGTTTGGTGGAATCGACGGCCGCCGGCGAGCCTTTCTTCGCACCAGAATCGCATCGCCCACACCGCTTGCACCGGTGAGGATGGCGCCGGTTGACATGGGTATCATCCTCGGCGGATTGGCGCGCCTGTTGGTGGCGCTGGTGCAGGCGTTGCCGTTGTCCTGGGGGGCCCGGATCGGTCGCGCCGGCGGGGCCGTCGCCTGGTTCCTGGATCGCCGCCATCGCCGGGTCGCACTCGAAAACCTCGGTTTTGCCTTCGGAAACGAATACCCGTCGGAAGTGTTGCGGGATTGGGCGCGCGAGAATTTTCGCCGGCTCGGGGAGAATTATGTCAGTGCCCTGAAAACCGCGTCGATGGATCGCGCGGAATTGGCGGGTCGCCTGGAATGGCTCGGCTTGGAAGAGGCCCTCCCGTCCGATGGCAAAACCCTGGTCGCGGCGTGCGGGCATTTCGGCAATTTCGAACTGTTCGCCCGGGCCGGGGATCGGGCGTCCGGTTGGGGGGTGGTCACGACTTACCGGGCGTTGCGTCAACCGGCCTTGAACCGGGTCCTGCAGGCACTTCGCGGCCGATCCGGCGCCCGCTTTTTTGAACGGACCCGCGAGGCCGGCCCTCTCCGCGAGGCGATCACCGGGGGCAGGGTGATCCTGGGCCTGCTGTCCGATCAACATGCCGGTGACAAGGGCCTCTGGCTCCCCTTCTTCGGCCGCCCCTGCTCGACCACCGCAGCCCCGGCCGTCTATGCCCTCCGGTACCGCCTGCCCCTGTGCACCGCGGTGTGCTATCGGATCGGTCTCGGCCGCTGGCGCATCGAAATGGGTCCCCGGATTCCGACCCATCTGCCCGACGATTCACCGCGCCCGCCCGAGGAGATCATGCGGGAGGTGAATGAGGCCTTGGAAATCGCCATCCGACGCGATCCGGCCAACTGGTTTTGGGTGCACCGCCGTTGGAAGCCCGTCAGCCGCCAACAACTGCGGAACATCACCGCGAAAGGGTGACAGCGCCAATCCCCGGGGGAATCAACCCTTCCGGAGCACGCCCTCGATCTTCTGCTTCAGATCGTCGCTGATGACCTCGGGCGCCCGTTCTCCATCGACAATTTGGAACCCATAGATCCGCTGCAGGCTGCGGAAAGTGTCGCGCATCAGGCCCTGGTACTTGAGGAAACTGTCAAACATGTCCCGGGAGAGGCCCAGGTCGAGTCCACTCTCCCAATAATCGAGCGCCTGGTTCTTCGCGCAGACCCGTTGCACCAGCAATTCCGGTCGGACCTCCAGGTAGAAGACGGCGTCCGGTGCCAAGGCGATTCCATAGAGGTTGCGGAGCCAGGCCTCATCCATGCCCCGGACCAAATCGCGGGCCATCAGGGTGTAGATATAGCGATCGGCGAGCACCATGGAGCCCGCCCGGAGCGCCGGCAGGATGATGTTCTCGAGTTGGTCGGCGAAGTCGGTCGCGTAAAAGAGCGAGAGCGTGGTCCGGCTCAGGATGTTGCCCTGCTGGGCCTGCTCCAATTCCTCGCTCACCAACGACGACCGTTTGAGCCCGACCTGGATCGTGTGATGACCGCAGGCCTCCAGCCATTGGACCAGACGGGCAATCTGGGTGGAGCGCCCGGAACCGTCGGCCCCTTCCACCACGATGAGCTTGCCGGTGAGGGCCTGGACATCGAGTCGCGGCAATCCGTGACCGTAGAACCGCTTCGGGGTGACCTTCGGCACCAGCACCGAAAGGGCCGTGCCATCGGCAGGCCTGGCGGCGGCTTTGGTGCGTCGACGGGGGTTGGTCTGCGGAGCTTTCAGGCGGCCAGGTCCCTTCGAAAGCGATCGAGCCCGAGCTCCGCGGTCATCATCCTCCGCACGATCCCCTGCTGTTCCTCGATCCGCAGGTTGGCGTCCATCACCATGAACCGGAATTCAGTGCTCATCGCGAGATATTGTTCGAAGATCCGACCTTGGAAGATCCGGAAACTTTCATAGGGATCCGGCGAGAGGTCCAGGTCCATGCCGGCCTCGTGATGCTTGAGTGACGGGCGGTTGTCGAGGATCCGCGACAGGGAAACCTCGAGACTGGCCTTGAAGAAGAAGGTGAGATCCGGCAACGCGGCGAAACTATAGACCCCGCGGACCCATTCCGGCGGACAACCCCGGACGACATCGCGTGCGAAGGCGGTGAAGATATAGCGGTCACACAGGACGAGGTATCCGGCCTTGAGGAGCGGGACCAATTGCCGTTCGTAACGGTCGGCAAAATCCGTGGCGTGAATCAGGCTGAAAGTGGTCGGGGTGAGCAGATTTTGTTTCTTGCCCTTGCTCGTCGCGCTCTTGACCAGTGCGGAGGAGTTCCATTCGCTGAAGAACACCTTGAGCCCCTGCATCTCCAGCCAGCGTTTGAGCAGGTAGATCTGGGTCGATTTGCCGGAACCGTCGAGACCCTCGACCGCCACCAGGCGACCGGGATAGCCGATTTCAGCGAACGTCTGCTTCACAGCGGCAGGCTAGGGGCGGGTTCCGTGGTGACAACGCGAAAGTCCCGATCCGGGCGGAAATCCCCCCTCATCCGCCCCGCCCGGTCCCCGCGGGGTGAGGGGAAACGTGGTGGCAGCGCATGGGAATGCGCCTTGAATTCGCCTTGAGGATGCCGCCCCGCTCCGACCCCCTCTCTTCCTGAGGAACGAAGGAGGAGAGGGTAGGGGAGAGGAGGTTCGTGCCTCGCGTCTCGTGTCTCGTGTCTCGTGTCTCGTGTCTCGTGTCTCGTGTCTCGTGTCTCGTCCTCGGCCCGCGTCCTCGCGTCCTGCCTTCGAAGACCAATGCCCGATCGAGGACGAGGGCCGAGGACGAGTAGCACGAGTACGAGCACTGTGCGGCTGACTTCTGATTCCTGGCCGACCCCGTCTCCCTGACCCTCTCCCCGCTCGTTCCTCGCGGGG
>JANYCC010000231.1 GCA_025360495.1 Verrucomicrobiota bacterium
TTGTCCGTCGAGATGAGAACGAACCGGCTCACGCCGTGTTCAGAGGCCAGCCGTGCGAGGAGGGCCGTTCCAATGCTGTTGTTCCGCAAGGCCTCGCCCGGCTGGCTCTCCATCATCGGGACGTGCTTGTGCGCGGCGGCATGGAAAATCGCCGTCGGCCGGAATCGCGTCAGGATTTCACGGATCCGCAATTCATCCCCGACATCGGCGACGAGAGGCACGATCACGTTGCGTCCGCCCCGTTCGAGCAGTTCCTGCTCGATGGTGAACAACTGGACCTCGCATCGCTCGATCAACAGGAGCGTGCGCGGGGTCTGGGCGAGGATCTGCCGGCACAATTCGGATCCGATGCTGCCCCCCGCGCCCGTCACCATCACGACCTGGTCGCGAAGGATCTGTCTCAAGCCCGCCAGATCCAAGGTGACCTGGTCGCGCCGCAGCAGGTCCGTGATCTGCACGGGACGCAATTGCGCGACCTTCACCCTGCCGGCGACGACCTCGTCCATCGCGGGCATGGTGTCGGATGGCACCCCGATCTCGGCGGCCAGGCGGGCGATCTCGCCGACCCGCCGGGCGGAGGCGGAGGGCATGGCGATGATCACCTTGCGGACTTGGTGGCGCCAGGGTGGCTGGCGGAGGAGTTCGGGAGAACCGGCGATGGGAACGCCGTGGATTTCGTTGCCCCATTTCACCGGGTTGTCATCGAACACCACGATGGGTTTGAGTCGCAGGCCGGGCTTGTTGCGGAGTTCCCGGATCAACCCGGCCCCGGCCTCCCCTGCTCCCATGACGGCGACCGCCTGTGCCGGGACCTTGGAGCCCGCCCCGTGCCGATCGCGGCGGCGCATCTCGCCCCATTTGCGGAGGCCGACCCGGAGGGCCAGAACACCGCCGGTGAACACCAGGCAATCCACCACCACGACCCCGCGGGGGATCCGGTTGACGGAGAAGGTTGCAGAGGCGCCGAGCACCACCAGGCTCGCGCCGACACTGCCGATGAAGACTTCGCGGAGATCGATGAGGCTGAAAAAACTCGGCAGGACCCGGGCTTGTCCGACCGCGACCAAGGCGACCACCTTGGCCAGCATCACCCACGGCAGGGCGTGCAAAAGCTGGTCGCGGAACGAGCCCGGAATCGTGCCGTCAAAACGGGCCAGGTAGGACCCCGTCAGCGCCGCCGCCGCGATCACGAGATAAGAACCCGTGAACGCGGCAAAGCGCAACCAGCGGGCCTTGATGAACAAATCCATAGTGGCTTGAACCGCACCGACACCTGACAATTCCCCGACCGATTGGCTGCGTTGCCCCGCGATCCTGCTCAATACAACGGGCGAATCTTCTCCGCGTCCGATGGGATGCCGCAAGCATTCACCGAGCTCACAATTCTTCCTCCGGCGCGTCCGCCGAGGACACCCACCGGATGACGCGCGAAGGATTCCCAAACACAACGCGCCGGGCCGGGACATCGCGCGCCATCACCGAACCCGCCCCGGTCATCGCCCACGCGCCCACGGTGCGGCCCGGGACCACCACGCTTCCCGTCCCCAGCATCGCGCCCACCTGCACGGTCACGGTGCCGGCGAGTCGCACCCCGGGGCAGAGATGGACGTGGTCTTCCACGTGGCAGTCGTGATCGACCGAGCAACCGGTGTTGAGGATCACGTTGCAGCCGATGCGGGCCCCGGGATTGACGACCACCCCGGCAAAAGCCACCGACCCCGGTCCGACCGTGGCCCGCTTGGAAATGACAGCGGCCGGATGGATCACCGAGACGGCTTCCCCCCCGCGGCCAAGCAACCGTTGGAACAAGCCGGAACGGGTCGCGTTGTGGCCGATCGCGACCACGAAGCGGAATCGCACCAATCCGAGCCACTCCGGATGATCGGTGGGATGAACGACGACCCCATCCAGTTGTTCGGTGTGCGGGGCGTCATCCACGAAGAAGGCCGGGCAGAGACCGGCCGAACGGGCGGCGTCCAACACCACGCGTCCATGCCCGCCCGCGCCCAAAATGACCAAGGGTGACCCACTCATGACGGTTCAACCTGGAAACCAACGTGACGACACAAACCCGGCGGGTGCGGCCCCGGCTCCGGCCCCAAGGCATCGGTCACCCGCCGGATCACCCATCCAAACCCATTTCACGCAACATCACGGCGGCGACGGCCTCCGCATCGAACTTCCGTTCAGCCAATTCCCGGGAATTATTTCCCATGGATCCGACGAGGGAGGGATCGGCCAGGAATCTCCCCATCGCATCCGCCAGCGGCCCGACCTGTTTTGGCGGCACCAGAAAACCATTATACCCGTCTTCCACCGTCTCCCGGCATCCGGGCGCGTCCGTCGTGATGATGGCCCGGCCCATTGCCATCGCCTCCAGCACCGTGCGGGGAGTCCCTTCCCGATAAGAAGGCAGCACATAGACACTTGCGGTCCGGAAATGGGGGCGGACGTCCTCCACCCAACCGGTGCGTTCGATGATTCCCTCGCGTTCCCATCCCGTCAACTCCGCCTCCCCCAAGGCCGATGGGTTGGAATCCGCGGCTCCGACGAGATGGAAACGTGCCTGGGGATATCGTTGCCGGACGATCCGTGCCGCCCCGACGAATTCCCGGATTCCCTTCTCGCGATATAATCGTGCGACCAAGAGGAAGCGCATCGGATCCACCGGGGCGGGGACTTGGGCGAAACGCACCAGATCCACGCCGGAACCATGGACCACCACGGCTTGGGATTCGGAGGCCAGCAACCCGAGCTGGGAGAACAAGGCCCGGTCATCGGGGTTCTGGAAAAAGACCCGGCCATTGTGACGCAAGGCCGCCCGATAAAGCATGCGCGCCACGCCGCCAATCAACCGCTGCTTCCACGTTTCGCCGAGGAAGGCATAGCCCAGGCCCGTGATCAGCGAATGGATCCGGGGCACGCCGGCAGACTGGGCCGCGAGCGAACCGAACACGACCGGCTTGATGGTGTAACTGAGCAACACGTCCGGTGATTCCGACCGGAACAACTGTTTGAGCGCCCGCCAGAGCCGGAGATCCTCCACCGGATTCATACCGGTCCGCCGTAAAGGGACCGACCGGCAGGTGACCCCGATCTCCCGGAGACCGGCTTCCACCGTGGGGGTGAAGTCGGGTGCGCCGGCGACGACCTCATGACCGGCCCGGACCATCCCGACCAACAATTCGCGCCGGAAATTGAGCAGGGAAGGCGCGAACCCGGCGAGGACGAAGACCTTGGCCGGTCGGGGCAAAGGGGGGTTCACGCGGGTTCGGGATGGCCGGCACAAACCTCGGCATAAACACGATCGGTCGCCTCGAACATCCGCTGCGGCACGAACTCGCGTGCCACCCGCTCGCGACCCGCACGTCCCATCTGATCCCGGAGCTTGGGGTCCAGAAGACGGGCCATTGCATTCGCAAACGCCTCCGCTTGGCGGGGAGGAACGAGAAACCCCGTCTCGCCGTCCACGACAATTTCGGGCAACGAACTCACGCGGGTCCCGACCACCGGGCGCCCGGCCGCCATGGCCTCCAGCAAAACCAAGCCGAACCCCTCATTCACCGAGGACAGGCAAAACACATCCAGGGCCGACATCACCACCGGAATGTCATGCCGGAAGCCCGGCCAGGTGATCCGGTCCGATATCCCCAAGCGCGTGGCCTGTTCCCGGAGCGGGGTTTCCAAGGGTCCGCAACCGACCATGACCAGACGCGCGTCCACGGCGGGATGAGACCGGCAGAGGATGGCGAACCCGTCGATCAGGGTGTCCAAGGACTTTTGCGAAACGAACCGGGCCGCGACTCCGAAGAGCGTGGTGTCCGGTCCGGCACCCCATTCCTTTCTCAACCGGGCCACCGTTGAACCGTCGACGTTGAGGAAGGGTCGGGGATCCAGCGAATAGTTGACCTGGGTCACCTGCCCGGCCGGCAGGCGCAGTCCGCCTTCCACCAGATAGCGGCGCAAGGATCCCGAGATGGCGATGACCCGGGTCGCACGTCGGGCCACCCATCTTCCGACGGGTCGGTTGAAAGGACCGTGATAGAAGGGACGATCGACGTGCTTGGTGATGACGAAGGTCCCGGCGGCATCCCCGGAAATCAGCAGGGCCAACCGGGTATAAAGTTCGGCCGGCTGCATGTGCGCGTGGATGATTTCCGGCCGCTCCGTGCGGATCGCCCGGCGCAACCGCATCAAGGCCAGCGGATCGCCATATTGGAGCATCCGCAGCGCGTGGACCCGCACCCCCATCGCCTGGTAGGCCTCGGTCCAATACCCTTCCCGGCGCAGGTAGGCCACCGACACCTCCATGCCGGATCGGCGCTGGTGGGCGATCAGGTCGGCCACATGGTTCTCCGCCCCACCCCGGCTGATGGTGGTCAGGACATGGAGAACGCTGCGGGGACGGGGCATGGTCACAGGGAAACGATCCGAAGGATGCCGACGCGCCTCCCTCGCCCCGTGAGGAACGAGCGGGGAGAGGGCGGGGGAGAGGGGTGCCACACTTCGCTCAAGCCTTGCTGAAGATTTTCAACCGACCCCCATGAAGCTTGAACAACATGCCTTGGAGATCGAGGTCGTCCCGGATGACCCAACCCAGAACCAGAATATAGGCAATGGGGGCGAGCAGTGCGACGGCGAGCCAGACGGGTTGATCGAGATGAAGGAGCGGCCGACCCCAACAAAAGAGCAGGCCGAGCGCGATCGCCGCACCCATGACGGCCACGGATTTGGCGAGCACCCGGAGCGCGACGATTTCTGCCAGGGCCGGGATGCAGAGGAGGGTGCCCAGGCTCCGTGCGCCAGCGATGAGCAACACGGCGGTTGCAATGTCGAGGTTCCGGGTCGCGAACGTGGTGGCGACCATGGCGAGTGCCTGGACAACATTGGCGACCACGAGGGGCCGGTTGCGTCCGTTGCGAAGCAAAGCGGGCGAGACAAATCCCCGGAGCCAGTTTTCCGTCAGGGTTCCGAGCAGCAGGGTCATGGTGACTCCCAACGCGAGACGATAGGCTTCCCCGTAGATCAAGGGCAGCACCCAGGGAAGGAGGAGCAGGGCCGCGACCGCAGTGGTGCCCAACAGCAGCGAATACACCCGGGCGATGCGCCCGATTGCCCGGCTCTGGGGAGCCCCGGCATCCGAGACATTGGCGAGATAGGGGGAGACCAGGTTACCGATCGGCATCACGGCCAGGCTGACGATCTTGCCCACGAGATCGGCTCCGAGGGCGAGGTGGGCCAGTTCGATTTTGTTCCGCTGCTGCCCCATGATCAGCAGGAGAAAGGTGCCGCTCCCGAGGTTGGCGCAGGTCTTGTCGAAGAGGTTGAAAAGTCCGAACGACTGGGCGGCGCGGCAGAAGCCCGGTTCCAGTCCGGCCCGTTCATTCCGGATCCGGGACCAAACGCTGGCATGCGCCACCCAAGCCTCGCCGATGCTCACGACCGCCAACGCAACCACGAGCCAGCGCGTCTGCCCACCCAGGATTGCCACGCCCGCAATGACCAGCGATTTCCCCACCGCAAACAGGGTCTGTCGGGCGAGGGCGACCCGATGTTCGAACATGGAGAGCAGCGCATAATGTCCCAGGTTGCGGAGCAATTGGCTGATCGCAATCACCGCGATCGCCACGACGAACCAAAGGTCACCGGCCAGTGAAAAGAACGGCGTGTTGCGCAGATAAGGAGGAACCCCCAGGACCACCCCTGCCGCCACGGCCAGGCAGACCCATATCCGTCGCCGCTGCATCTCGACATAAAAGGTGCCGCGCGCCCCCTTTTCGCGGGCCACGCCCATGAAGCGCACCACCCCGCTGTTGGCGCCGGCGTCCGCGAGCAGGTTGATCAGGGCGACAATCGACAGAGCGGTGGCGTACTCGCTGAACCGGCCCGGACCCAACACCCGGGTCGCCACCACCGTCCCGGCCATCGCGACCACCAGACCGATGGCACTCCAAAACCAATTGTGACGGGCCGCCGAATACGGGGACGCCACCTTGCCGGAAGGTTTTTTCGTCACGGGTGCGGTATCCATGGCCGGCGGGGGAATGACTCACGCGAAGCCACAAAGCCGCGAGGAGACAGAAGGGTTTTCGGAAGGGTTGGCGGCGTCATCGTGGCTCACCAAAAAGTGATCGGTCCGGGCGGGATCAATTTCGACCTTCTCCGCGTCTTCGCGTCTTCGCGTGCGACCTCCGCCCAGGCCAGGGCTCACGACACGCCCGCCGGGACCTGCACCCGCACGCCGGTCCGGCAGAACTCCAACTCGTTCAGGATGCGATCGGTGAGGCCGTCGATGCTGTGCAGGCGCATCACCTGCCCGCGGAGGTAGGTCCCGACGGCGGACCGATGCGCGTCGGACGTGTCCAGGATTGTCCCGAGTCGGGCCGCCAATCCCGGAGCGTCCCCTTGGGGGAACGACAATTCCCCGGCGTGCCGGCCCAAGGTTTCGGCGAAGTCAGCGTTGGCCACCAGACAGGGACGCCCACAGGCCATCGCCTCCCAGGCAACCTTGTCGCCGAATCCGGCCGGCGTGAGATTCACATGAACATTACATTTGGAATACCAGAGTGGCAGTTCCGTGAAGGGGACCGGTTTTTCGAAGGCGACCCGGTCCGAGATTCCCAAGGACGCCGTCAACTGACGGAGGCTTTCCAAATAAAGACGGTCGGGTTCCCTGAGCGCCGCCCCCAGGATGTGGAGGCGGAGATCCGGCCGGGATTTCAGAAGTTGGGCAAAGGCACGGAGCAGGGTCGGGTGATCCTTGACCTGGGAAAGACGTCCCACACACAGGATCATGTGGGGGTTGACCGGCACGTCCGACACGGGATGGAACAACGCGGTGTCGATGCCCTGGCCGATCACGGTCAGCTTGTCGGCCCGATAGGGATAGGCACCGGGCAGGCTGGTCACCATGCGGTTGGACATGAAGTCCGCGGCCTTGAGCGTGCGGGTCAGGGACGGGTGTGCATACCACGTCACCAACGGGATCCCCAAGGTGCGCAGGACGGGTCCACCGAGTGCCGAGAACAACGGCATCATGTGGGAAAAACAGCCGTCGATCGGTGCGGCGCGCAGGATGGCCGAGAGTTGGGAATAGAACCGGAGCAACCGTCTCGGACGCGACAGGCCCGCTTCCAATCCGACGGAATGCACCCGGACATTGGGGGGAAGATCGATCCGTCCCTGGCGCATCGTCAGGACCTCCACCTGTTCGGTCCGTGCGGCCAGGGCCCGGATCCAGAGCGAGGTGAATCCGAGCACGGGATCATCGGCATCGGTGACGAGGTTGAAGAGCAGCAACCGGCGAGGCCGAGGGTTTTGGATCATGCCAGGCTCCTGCCACGGGCCAGGGCGGCCGGACTCAATTCCGGTTTGGTTTCCGCGGCGCGTTTGCGTTCGTCCATGGTGACCACGGCGGCGGCCATGCCGGTGAGGAGGAAAAGGAAGGCGGCGATGCTGGAAGAGGGGATGAGCCAGGCGGTGCTGAGGTTTCCGGCAATCTGGGCCAGCAACCAGGCGCGACCCGCACGGAAGAAGGGGGCGGTGGAACCCGACACGCTCTCCTCGCTGGCGGCGCCCAGGATCCGCCATGCCGCCCAGAGGAAGAGCCCCACCGCGAGCAGGCCCGCGGGTCCGGAATCCACGAGCGTCTGCAAAACCTGGTTGTTGGCGTTGGAGTAAGCCCCGGTCTTCTCGCCAAAGGTCTCCACGCCGCCAAAATGGACGGCCGCATCCGCGAATCCCATGTACCCGACACCCGTGAACGGGTGCACCCCGATGGCGTTCATGGCGACGTTCATGGTCTCCACCCGTTGGGAGACGCCGCCGCCGCCACCGGTGATACGGGTGGTGATGGATTCGAAGGTTTCCGGGAGCCAGATCGCCAGCGCGGTGGCGGCGACCGCGAAGGCGGCGAACAGGAAGGAAAGTTGCTTGAACCTCCCGATCCCACCCCCTTTGGAGCCCTGGGTCAGGACCAGGGACACCGCGGTGGCACAACCCGTCGCCAACACCGCCCCGAGCGTTCCGGTGAGCAGGATCCCGCCCAGGAAGAACCCGATGCCAATGGCGTTGCGGCGTTGCAAGGTCAGGAGGTATCCGTAGATCAGCAGATAGCCGATGCTGTCCCCGATGGGTCCGAAGAATCTCGGCACACCCCGTTCGAGTCCCTGGACCTCCCCGATGGTGAAACCGATCTTATATCCGACCAGGTTGCCCCATTGGATGGCGGCGAGAAGGGTGTGGGTCCCGGCCAGGATATAGAACGCGTTGCGGGCCGTCTTGAGGTCCCGGACCGTGTTCGCCATGAAGATCATCAACGCGATGTCGCCGCAGAAACGGACCCCCGTGATCCGGCATTGGAACGCGTAACCGGCGCCCATCTCCGACTCGAGCCATTGCGCGACGAACACACCGATCGCCACATAGACCGGCAGCGTCAGGAAGAGCAGGGGCTTGAAGACCGGGCCGCCCGAGGAATAGGCTCGCACGATCGACTTCAGCCCGATGATCAGGACCATGATGTCGGTGGGTCGCACCTTGGTGACCGGCAGGTCCCCGCCTTCAATCAGGTAGGCCAACACCAGGTTCTGCGCGCCCAAGGCCGCGGGAAAGAGAGCCAGCGCATAAGGCGCGGGCAGCACGAGCGCGAACAGCGCGAGGATTGCGTAAAGCGGTTGCATTGCTGGGAACGGAGATTATCGGGCGCCCGTCGGGCAGTGAGGATCGTCAACCCGGATCGGCATCATGGTTCCAGATGAAGAGTGACTCTCCCCGCTGGGCGGTCGATATGCGAAAGGGCGCGAGCGCCCGATAGAGCGCGCTGCTCGCGCCCGGGGCATAGCGGTCGTGCAATTCGATCACCAGCAGGCTGACCCGGGAGAGCCAACCGGGCGGAAGTCCCCCGATGACCTCCCGCTCCGCGCCCTCAATATCCATTTTGAGGATATCGATATGGGCCCATCCGCGCTCGGACAGGATTGTTTCCAGGCACCTCGCCGGGATCGTATCCGGGATTCCCGCGGCGACCTCCTCGACCCGGAACGAAAAATCGTGCCCCGTCGGATTCACAATGCGCAGGCCCGTGTCCCGGTTCCACAACCCGGCCTGAAGGACTTCGACGTTGGGATAGGCGAGGGTGTTCTTGCGGAGCAAGGCGCAATTCTCACCAGCCGGCTCGATGGCCACGACGCGGGCCTCGGGATACCGATGGGCAAAGTAAACCGTGCTTAATCCGATGTTGGCGCCGGCATCCACGATGACCCGGGGCCGCGGGACCGGGAACCAGGATGGCAGCCGGTATTCCTCCTGGACCATCACCGTGCGGAAGACCGTGCCGTCCGAACTGGGCACCGGCCGCAGGTGGACGGCGGCACGATGGGACGGCATCTGAAGGGCGAACGGTCTCCGGCCAAGATGGATTTTCAGGAGCGCCAGGGGACCCCGGACCGGACCCAGGCAACCGGCGAAGGCAACCAGGTTCTCGGTTCGCTTAAGGAATGAGGCCATTTCAATTTTTGAACTGCACCGTGGGCGGGACGGGGCGACGCCACCAACCCTTCCGCATGAAAGGGCGTTCGGTGGACAGAAACAACACCACGCTCACACCCAGGACCGCCCCCGCCAGCACGACTGCCCCCACCGCCTCCGCCCACCCGGGGGCCAGGTTGCGGACCCAAGGCACGACCACGCGGCCCGCCAGGGAGATCACCGGGTAATGATAGAGATAGATCGTATAGCACATGCCGCCGACCAGCACCGGACCCAGGCGGGAAAGCCATCGGCCCACCAACCCCTGTTCCAGTGTCCCGCCGACCAAAGCAAGAATCCCCAGCGTCTGGACACCCTCCACCCACATCGACGTCCCCGCCGGAATCAGCAACGATGCCAGCCCGAGGACCGCCACCCCATCCTGCCAACCCCGACCCGGGCGACAATGCCAGGCCCGGCAGACCGCAAGGTCGGCCAGGAGGATGCCGGCACCGAAGGAATGCAGGTTTCCCAGAAGTGTCTTGTCCGTGAACCAACCGCTTCCCCGCAGCACCACGCCCAAGACCATGAGTGAGACCAGTCCCGCGCGTCGGATGGTGGCCGAGTCCGGCCGGCAAAGTCGGATCAGGAAGGGCGCCACCAGATAGAATTGGAACTCCACTTCCAGGGACCAGGCCACGCCATTCACCATGCTGGGCCGGCCATCCACGAGATAGGAAACGCAGAACGTGCTCGCGATATAATTCCTCAGCAGCCCCGGCGACATCTGGTGGGTGGCGGCCAAAACCAGCAGCAGGAGCGTGAGATTGATCACATAAGGCGGACCCAGTCGCAAAAGCCGTCGCTTCCAGAATTCGCCCGGCGTGGGTTCCCGTCCCTGCCCGCGATAGGATCGGATGAATGGGAGGGCGAGGATGAATCCGCTGAGGGCGAAAAACAGGCTCACCCCGCGGAAACCCAGCCCCGCCACATAATCGACCTCGGGCTGCCAGCGGAACAGGCCCACCGCCTCCCCCAGCTTGGCCTTCAGATAAATGTTGATGTGGAAGAGCAGGACCCACGCGATCGCCACGGCGCGGAGTCCGTCCAATTCCGGGATCACCCCGCCGGACAGGGTGATGCGCCCCAGTGCGGCCGAGAGTCGCTGGCCGATGGTTTCCCCCGTCTTGCCGGTATCGCCGGGTCCATGAGCAATCATACCCCGGTTCACCCAGCCTTCTTTGCCCACCGACCGGTTTGGCAAAGCTGCCGCCAAATCTCCACCTGACGCACGGCATTCTCCCCCGGGTCCAGCCGCCGCCGTATCATCTCACGTCCGTCCAGACCCATCCTGACACGCTCTTCCGGTGCACCCGCAATCTTCCCGAGTGCGACCGCAAATCCCGAAGTATCGCCCACCGGCACCACCCAACCGTTCTTCCCCGGAAGGACCGACTCATCCGTTCCGCTGACGTCCGTGGAAACAATCGGCAATCCCGCCGCAGCCGCCTCCATGAGGACCCGGGGAAAGCCTTCGTAATCGGAACTGAGCAGAAAGGCGTCGGCCTGGGCAAAGCAATCCAGCACCTCCGCCCGGCTCTTCTGGCCCGCGAATCCGACCACCGATTGCAATCCGAGGGAGGCCGTCAGTTGCCGCAATGACGGCTCTTCCGGACCACTTCCCACCAGGGTCAGGACCAACGGCACCCGGGAAACTTTCGTCGCCGTCGCCACGGCTTCCAGCATGAGCCGGAGGTTCTTCTGCGGGGCCAGGCGTCCCACCGACAGCAGGCGCACCGCCCCCGGGCCGGATCCCGGAGTTCGCGGAATCCCCAGGAAATCCTTCAGGTTCGCCGGAACCATGGGCTTGAGATGGATCCGCTCCGCCGGGATTCCCGCCTGCGAAAAGCTCAGCGCCGTCCTCCGGCCATCCACCTGCAGTCCATCCGCCCCGGCCGTGATGCGCCGTCCGAGCGGGGCCACCCAGCGATGCCACCACGCGGCGCGGAGCCAATGGGGATCATGAACATTCGGCCCATAGACACAGACATTCAGCGGCTTGCGAAACCGTTTCGCCAACCACCAGGCGGCCGGGCCCGTGAACAGGGGATCCTGGGCTTGGATGACGTCAAAATGGCGGCTCCGGAGTGCCGCCGAACCGATGCGCACCATGCGGAGGAAATTCCCCGCCACCGTCCGCGCGCCGGTGGGAACGGCCTCGAAACGTCCATGGATTCGCAGCGGGGCCAGGCCGTGCCGCCTCCGGGAATTCACGATCACCAGATAATATTCCAGCAGTTCGGCATATCCGGACATGCGGACATGGTCTTCGGATCCGGGCCCTTCCCAGAGCGACCGGGTATAACCGATCGACAACACCGCCGGACGCCACGGGTCGTTCACCGGAGTCCTCAACCCGGCCCCCGTCCTTCGTGGGCCACCTGCACGAGCAGTTGCTCTGTTGAGGACAACATCGTCCCGAAACTGAACTCACCCCCGAGCATCGCCTGCGCCCGTTTCACGAACTCCCGACCCGGTTCCGGGGATGACAAAAGCGAACGCAACCGCGCCGCCAATCCGGCCGTGTCCCCACAGCGGACCAGCAACCCCGTGTCGCCATCGCGCACCACCTCCCCGGTGCCGCCCGCATCCGTCGCCACGACCGGAACCCCCGCCGACATGGCCTCCAGCACGACGTGGGGCAGGCCTTCGTAGGTGGAATTGAGGACGAACGCGGAGGATTGACGGAGCACGGAGGGAACCTGTTCGTGCGGGACATGCCCGAGGAAAAGCACGCGGTCCGCGACCCCGTTCCCCGCCGCACACCGCCGCAGCGATTCCAACAACGGGCCGTCCCCGGCCACCGCCAGACGGACCCCGGGGAGTTGGGCGATCGCCGAGATGATGCCCTCCACGCCTTTCCACGGGACGAGACGGCAGACCGTGGAGATCGTCGGACCCGCATGGGGCGGGAAGGGCAGTTCAGCGCCCGCGCCCGTTTGGGGAACGGCATTATAAATGACCTGTATCCGGCCGGCATCAATTCCCCAACCGGTCACAATCCGTTTCAGATAACGGCTCGGGGTGATGATGCTGCGGGCCTGCGTGAGCGGTCGGCGGCGATGCCAGTCCAGAAACCGGAGACGCGGACCCTTCGCGGCGATTTGGTAATCGTCGATGGTCCCGGCGAACCATCCCCGGTTCCGAGCCCGTTCCCACGCGTAATCACCGACCACCTTGTGTACGGTCGGCTTCCCCGCACGGCGCGACGCCAGATCCGCCTCGAACTGGAGACCGTTGACGTAAACCAGATCCTTGGAAGATGCCAGACGCCGGATCATTCCCACCGTTCGGAAAAAGCGCCGCGGTTTGAAATCGCGTCGGGAGATCCGATGGACTGGAAAACCATATCCCCGGTCATCGTGGTCGAGGCGATCACTCCAGCAGACCACATCGACCTCATGGCCCTGGCCCGCCAGATGGGCCGCCATCTTCGGGACATAGCTGGCCGGTCCTCCCTCATCCGGGGGGAAAATGCCAGTGGTCAGAAGAATCTTCACGCCTCGTCCGCCTGGGTGTCCGGTGCCGGTTGTGAAACCGGGGACCGACCCGCCGGCTGGGTGATGGGGAGCGGCGGAAGTTCGCGGATCACCCGGGCCGGATTGCCCACCGCGAGGACGTTGGCCGGAAGATTCCTCGTAACAACCGCCCCGGCCCCCACCACCGTGTAGGCACCGATCTCGGTCACCTGCGGAAGGATCACCACGTCCGTCCCGATCCAGCAGCCGTCCCCGATCCGGAGGGGCGACACGAAGCGGGCGCGTCCGGCGCGGCGGTCCGGGGCATCCGAACCATGGGTGCTGGTGACGAGGCTGCAGTTCCGCGAGATGCTGACGCGATCGCCGATGGTGACCCCGTTGTCGACATAGGTGTTGCGACCGATGGAAGAAAGATTGCCGAGCACGACGTCCCGACCCACGACCGCGTAACTCCCGATCATGACGCGGTTGCCGAGGGTGAGCGAACGCAGGCCCTTCAATTCGACGCTGCCACCGATCATCACCGGCCAACCGGCACGCCTGGCAAACAGCCCGAGAAGGGTGCCGCGCGCGATCGTGATCAGTTTTGAAAAGGAAAGCTTCATCAATCAGACCCCATGGTACCCGCGGTACCACGCCACGAAATGGCGGACCCCGTCCTCGATGGACGTGGCCGGCTTGAATCCGACGTCGCGCACCAGGTCATCCACATCGGCATAGGTGGCCGGGACATCGCCGGGCTGCATGGGCAGCATGCGCTTCTCCGCGGTGCGGCCCAGTTCCGACTCCAGGCACCGGATGAGATGCATCAGCTCCACCGGATTGTTGTTTCCTATATTATATAACCGGTAGGGTGCCCGGCCGGTGCCGGGGTCGGGCCGGGCGCCATCCCATTCCGGATTGGCGGTGGCGACACGGTCGGTGACCCGGATCACTCCCTCGACGATGTCATCGACATAGGTGAAGTCGCGTCGCATGCAACCCTCGTTGAAAACATCGATCGGCCTTCCTTCCAAGATCGCCTTGGTGAACAGGAACAGGGCCATGTCGGGACGCCCCCAAGGGCCATAGACGGTGAAGAAACGGAGGCCGGTGGTGGGCAGGGCGAACAGGTGGCTGTAAGTGTGCGCCATCAACTCGTTGGCCTTTTTGGTGGCGGCGTAGAGGCTCAGCGGATGGTCCACATTCTGATGCACCGAGAAGGGCATCGTCGTGTTGGCTCCGTACACGGAGGAGGACGAGGCATAGACCAGGTGCTCCACGCCGTTGTGGCGGCAACCTTCCAGGATGTTGACGAACCCCACGAGGTTGCTGTCGACATAGGCATGCGGGTTTTGCAGCGAGTAACGCACACCCGCCTGGGCGGCGAGGTTGACCACGCGTTGCGGCCGGACGCTTCGGAATAGCGCCTCCATGCCCGCCCGGTCCGCGAGCTCAACCTTCTGGAAGCTGAAACCCGCCCGGCCGGTCAGTCGGGCCAACCGGGCCTCCTTGAGCCGGACATCATAGTAATCGTTGAGGTTGTCGATTCCCACCACCTCATCGCCCCGCGCCAGGAGACGTTGGGTGAGGTGGGACCCGATGAACCCCGCGGCGCCGGTGACAAGGATCTTCATGCTGATGCTAAAATTCGATGCGGGGCGCAATCAGAGCTGCCAGTAGTCGAGACCGGCCTCCTGATAGGCCCGGATGTGGAAAAAACCCTTCACGTCGATGATGACGGGCGCCCGGCCATTCCCGAGGCTGCAGATCCGTTCCAGGGTGTATTCGGCGACCAGTTCCCGGTGGCGCACGGCGAGGATCACCGCGTCATAGGGCCCGTGCCCGTCGACGGTGTCGATCAGCCGCAGACCATACTCGTGCTCCACCTCGTCATTGTTCGCGTGCGGATCATAAGGCAGGGACTCCACCCCATAGCTGCGGAGCTCCCGGTGGATGTCGATGACCCGGGTGTTCCGGATGTCGGGCACATTCTCCTTGAAGGTCCAGCCGAGGATCAGCACCCGTGCGTTCTTGACCGGCCGATCCGACGCGATCAGCCGCTTCACGGTCTGCTCGGCGATGTGTTTGCCCATCGCATCGTTGATCTTGCGGCCGGCCAGGATCACCTCCGGATGATAACCCAGGCTCTGTGCCTTGAACGTGAGGTAATAGGGATCGACCCCGATGCAATGCCCGCCCACGAGCCCGGGCCGGAATGGGAGGAAATTCCACTTCGTCCCGGCCGCCTCCAGCACCGCGAGGGTGTTGATGCCCTGCCGGTCGAAGATCAGGGACAGCTCGTTCATCAGTGCGATGTTCAGGTCGCGCTGCGTGTTCTCGATGACCTTGGCCGCCTCCGCCGTCTTGATGGTTTCCGCCACATGGATCCCGGCCGTGATCACCGTCCCATAGATCTGTCGCAACAGTTCCGCGGTCTCCGGAAGGTCCCCTGAAACGATCTTCTTGATGCGATCGACGGTGTGTTCCTTGTCGCCCGGATTGATCCGTTCCGGCGAATAACCCGCAAAGAAGTCCTGCTTCCACACGAGACCGCTCTCCTTCTCGATCAACGGCAGGCAATCCTCCTCGGTGCAGCCCGGATAAACGGTCGATTCATACACCACCGTCGTGCCCGGCCTGATGTGCCGGCCGATCATCTGCGACGCCTTCACCAACGGCGTCAGATCCGGGCGCTTATGTTCGTCGATGGGCGTCGGGACCGTGACGATGATGATCCGGGCCTCCGACAGCACGGCGGGATCGGTGGTGAACCGGATGGGATGCTGTCGCAGTTGTGCCGGCGTGAGCTCCCGGGTCCGGTCATGGCCCTCGTTCAGTTCCTGGATGCGGGCCTTGTTGACATCGAAGCCCACGACTTGGAACCGGGAGGCGAACGCGACGGCCAGGGGAAGGCCGACATAGCCCAGGCCCACCAGGCAGATGGTGGCTCTTCCCGCGGAGAACTCTTCGAAGGGTGTTGGCTGGCTCATGGAAAGGGTCTGCGTGCCCGGCTAGGCAAGCTGGGCGAGGGTCATCTCACGGATCAGGTCGCGGAGGATGCCACGGTGCACCCAACCCAGACGGGTTTTGGCCCGTGCCGGATCCCCGCAGGCGGGCGGGGGCTCCACCGGCCGCAGGAGCGACGGATCATGCCGCACCCACTCCCGCCAATCGAGCCCGACCGCCCCGAATGAGGCTTCCAGGACGTCCTGCACCGAGTGCAAACGCCCGGTCGCAAAGACATAATCATCCGCCACCGCATTCTGAAGACTGAGATGGAAACCCAGAACAAACTCCCGTGCATCACCCCAGTCCCGTCTCGCGGTCAGATCCCCCAGTGGCAACGGATCCCGTTTTCCCTGATGGATCGCTGCCGCCGCCCGGCAGATCTTTCCGGTGACGAAATCCGACCCACGCCTCGGCGACTCGTGGTTGAAGCAGATCCCGTTCACAGCGAACAGGCCGTGGACCTCGCGATAGATCCGGACCAGGTTCGCCGCCATCGCCTTGGAAGCGCCGTACGGATTGTTCGGCCGGAACGGGGTCTCCTCTGTCTGGGGCGAATGGTCGGCAAGCCCGAAAACCTGGCTCGAGGCGGCATGGAAAAACCGGGCCGCCGGACGATGGTGCCGGATGCCCTCCAACAGGCGCAGGGTCCCGAGCGCATTGAAATCACAAGTCCCGACCGGATCGCTGTAACTCTGCGGCACATGGGTCTGCGCCGCCAGATGGTAGATCTCGTCCGGAGCAATCGAACCCAACAGCCCGCCCAACACCGCGGGGTCGGACCAGCCAGCCGGATATAATTTCAACCGCGGGGAGATTGCACTCAGGTTCGGGCAGGACCTTGCCGAGGCCTCATCCCGAACCAGCCCGTGGACCTCGTATCCAAGTCCCAACAAGTGCTCCGAGAGATAGGATCCGTCCTGTCCGGTGATTCCGGTGATGAGCGCGATCATGTGGCAACGTTCCCGGTCACCCGCACACAATTGACAGGAAGGGAATCAACAACAAAGGGTGCGAAGGGTGCCATTTTGAATCCGCGTTATCCTTGGAAGCAGTGGTTCATTCCCTGCAAGTGTCGCTGGAGTGCCGGGAACTTCGCGGTCTTGCCTCACCCGTTGCACCCTTTGTTGTGAAGGAACATTCCCCCTCACGCGACCGGTGTGCGGACGGTGCGGGCCCACTCCTGGTTGTCGAGATACCACCGGACCGTCTTGCGGATGCCATCCTCAAAGCGATGTGCCGGACGCCAGCCCAACTCCGCCGCTATCTTGCCCGCGTCGATGGCATACCGTCGGTCGTGCCCCGGCCGATCCTTCACAAACGTGATCAGGCCGCGTGAGCCCCCGCCCAATTCGGGGGCAAACTCATCGACCAGATCACAGATCAGCTCGACGATCCGCAGGTTCGCCCACTCGTTGTGGCCGCCGATGTTATAAGTCTCGCCGTCGCGACCCCGGGTCAGCACCTCCCACAACGCCCCGCAATGATCCTCCACGTACAACCAGTCCCGCACGTTCATGCCGTCCCCATAGACCGGGATCGGCCGGCGTTCCCGGACACTCTGGATCACCACGGGGATCAGCTTCTCGGGAAACTGATACGGCCCATAATTATTGGAGCAGTTCGTGACCACCGTCGCCATGCCATAGGTGTGCTGATAGGCGCGCACCAGGAGATCGCTCGACGCCTTGCTGGCGGAGTAAGGCGAGTTGGGGGCATAGGACGTGGATTCCGTGAAATAACCCTCCGGACCGAGGGAGCCGTACACCTCGTCGGTGGAGACGTGGTGGAAGCGGTGTGGCGCGACCCGTTTGCCGGGGCCCAGCCAGCAGGCGCGGCACGCCTCCAGGAGGTTGAACGTCCCGACCACGTTGGTGGTGATGAAATCCGCGGGTCCGCTGATGGAACGGTCGACATGGGATTCCGCGGCCAGGTGGAGGACGTGGGTGATGGCGTGATCCCGGACGACGCGCAACACCCTGGCTGCGTCGCGGAGATCGACCCGCTCAAAGGCATAACGGGGATGGTTCTCAACGGCGCGGAGATTGACCGGGTGACCGGCGTAGGTGAGGCAATCCAGGTTGACGAGCCGGGTCAGGCCCGGGTGGTCGATGACATGGCGGATCAGGTTGGAGCCGATGAATCCGGCGCCACCGGTTACGAGGAGATTCATATTGAAAGGGAGGGAGAATGGGGGGCCGGGAGCGACGGAGCCTCAGGGGTCGGAGCTTCGGAGCCTCAGGGATCACCGGGCGCTCTGCCGCTCTGAAGTTCACTCGCCCTTCCGCCACCGGGCCAGCGACTCCTCCAAGGCTTCCGCCACCGGACGCATCCGCACCCCCGCCCGCAACAGTTTTCCGCTGTCCAAAATGCAGTTCGAACGCGGGGTCTTCGCCGCCACCCGGTAGAACTCCGCGTCGTCCGTCCAGAATTCAAACTCCCGGTCCGGCCGCAGCCATTTCCGAATCAGTTCCACCACCTCGCGCGTGGTCACAAATCCCGGATTGGTGATGTTATAAATCCCGAACGGCACCCGCTGCTCCCAAGTGTCCAGGCACGCCCGCACGAAATCCCCGAGGTGCGAGATGGAATTCACGTTGTCATAGACCCGGTCGTATCGCTGGATCTTGCTGAGATAATTGCGCGGGCCGTCCTCATGGTCGAACGGGATGCGCAGTCGCCAGACATAGGCGTCACCCACCCCGGCGATGGCCTCCTCACCGAGGGCCTTGCTCCCGCTATAAAAACTGCAGGGACCGTCGCGGAAGCTGAAATTCGGCGCATCCTCCTCGGTGAATCCCACGAAACGGTCCCGATCCGTGTCGAGCAACCCCCGGACCCCGGGCGCCAGCAGATCCTTCTCGGTGCGGAGCGAACCGTCCGGTTGACGGACCCGGGCCCCGGTGTAGATGCAACCGGAGGAGACCTGCCCCCAGGGGATGCCGACGCTCGCGCAGGCGTGGGCGATGGTCTGGGGCAACAGCACATTTCCGGCAAGGGTGCCGGCCCGGTCGAGTTCACAGGCATCGACGTTCGGCTTGCCGGTGTGGCCGGCGCAATTGAGCACGAAGGCGGGCCGATGTGTCCTCAGCCAGGCGAGCAAAGGCACAAACCGGGTCGCGTCCAACTCGGCGCTCGATGGCGCGACGAATTCCCGGGAGCGGGCCCGCAGTTCCCGGACAAAGCGTTGGCCGACGTAACCGTTGGCTCCAATGAGAAGGATCATGGTTGGAAAAAGAGTGGAGCGGAAGACGGACCCGGGGAGTACAGGGCTCAGAACCACGGAGCCTCGGACCTTCAGAGCTTCAGAGCTTCAGAGCTTCAGAGCTTCAGAGCTTCAGAACTGCTGAACTTCAGGGAGTCAGTCAAAGAATAAATCGCGGACAGAGGGGAGTCGGCCGAGGCGTTTCGCCTACGGCGCAGCGTCGGGCTCCTGCAATTCTGGATTTCTGAAGCTCTGAGGTTCTGTAGTTCGGCGGTTCTGAGGCTCCGAGGTTCCGGCCCCGTTCAACGACCTCAAGCGCCATGGGCCTCGGCGGCGACGGCCTCCAGATAGGTCCGGTACTCACAGCGCGGGAGGCGTCCGATGAGTTTCTCGAATTCAGGCAGGCTGATGAAACCGCGCCGGAAAGCCGCCTCCTCCGGGCAACCGACCTTGATCCCCTGCCGTTTTTCAATCGTCTGCACATAGGCGCTGGCCTCGTGCAGGCTGGAACTGGTGCCGGCATCCAGCCAGGCGAACCCGCGGGTCAGACGGCACACCCGGAGCGCCCCCCGGCGCAGGTACTCGAGGTTGACATCGGTGATCTCCAGTTCGCCCCGCGCGCTCGGTTGCAGGTTGCGCGCGATCTCCACCACTTCGTTGTCATATAAATAGAGTCCCGGGACGGCGTGGTTGCTCCGTGGCCGCGCCGGCTTCTCCTCGATGGATATCGCGCGTCCCTCCGCATCAAATTCCACCACCCCGTACCGTTCCGGATCGTTCACATGATACCCGAAGATCGTGGCCCCGGACCGGAAGTCGGCGAACGCCCGGTGAAAGGAGTCGCCCCCGTAGAAGATGTTGTCCCCCAGGATCAGGGTCACCGGATCGGACCCGATGAACGTGTCGGCGATGCGGAGGGCTTGGGCGATGCCCTGGGGATGGGCCTGTTCGCGGTACTCGATCGACAGGCCCCACTGGGATCCATCCCCGAACAACTGGCGGAAGCGGGGCAGGTCCTGGGGAGTGGAAATCAGGCAGAATTCCCGGACCCCGCCCTCGATCAGCGTGGTCAACGGGTAGTAGACCATCGGCTTGTCATAGACCGGTTGGAGTTGTTTCGAGGCGACCAGCGTCAGGGGGTACAGACGCGATCCGGCGCCGCCGGCGAGGAGGATGCCTTTCATGATGGGGAGGGGAATCGGACCGGGTCAGAGAAGTTTTTCGGCAAAGGGCAGCAGTTTCTGGATTTGACCCTGCAATCGGGCGAGGGAATCGAGACGGTCCCGGCACACCTGGTACTCCTCGCGGTCGACGGTGCCGGCCTTGCGGTTGGATTCGAGGCTGGCCAGGAGCAGGGTCACTTTGCGGCGGGACTTTTCCAACTGCGGCCGGAAAGTCCCGGAATAGTTCGCGCGGAGCACCTCGGCCAGGTCGGCCTGCACCTCGAAATAATCCTTCCGATCGCCCGGTTTCCACACCTGCCGGACCGCGTGCCAGGAGAGCAGATGACGGGTCCCCGTGCTGACACTGGCCTTGCTGATCCCGAGCGACTCCGCGATGTCATCCAATCCCAGCGGCCGGGGGGCCAGGTAGAGCAACCCGTAGATCTGGCCGACCGACCGTGGCAGACCCATCATCTGACAGAGGCGGGCCGCCACCTCGACCATCTCGATCCGTATCGGTGAAAGAGGCATGGGATCAGGGCGCAGGGGTTGGGCTGCGGTCCGGGAAAAAGGTCGGAAATGGGCGGAAACGGTGCGAAACCGGCCCGGGGGAAAGGCTTCCAAGAATCCGCGTTCCGACACTTCGTGCCCGTCAATTCGCAGAAGCGAATCTCCATGGCGGAACCGGATGATCCAGTTCGTTCAAGTCGCGTTGAACGGATTAAACAGACTGCCACCCGATGACAAGGTGCAAGTTCGCGATCGGGTCGGGGGGGGTAAGAGTGCCCGTCCCCTTGCATCCGGCAGGGAACGTGCCCGGGAGGCCGACCGAGATCAAGCGGACTCCCGGCCGTTTGCTCCCGGGCATTCCTCGCGGTGCGGGCCGGGGATTCCGAATCCCTACCGGAGATACTTCGCCACGGCCTCCGCCTGAGAATTCACCTGCAGTTTCTCGTAAATGCGGCGCAGGTAGGTCTGGACCGTGGTCACACTCACCCCGAGTTCGGCGGCGGCTTCCTTGACCCGTCGCCCGCGGGCGATCCGTTCCAAGACCTCGACCTCGCGGGGACTCAGGTTTTCCCGCAGCGCCGACGGTTCGGGAGCGCCGTGGAATGACTCAACAATCCGCCGCGCGACGATCGCCGACATCGGGGATCCCCCCCGCGCGACCACCTGGATCGCGTCGAGGATCTCCGCCGGCGTCGAGGATTTCAGCAGATACCCGGCCGCTCCCGCGCGCAGGGCGGCGAAGACCCGCTCGTTGTTCTCCTCGATGGTCAGCATCACCACCTGCGCCACCGGATGGAGCCGTTTCAGCTCGCGCGTGCACTCGATCCCCGAGAGCCCCGGCAGGTTCAGGTCCATGAGCACCACGTCCGGCAGGACCCGGGGGGCATCACGCAGCGCCTCCTCCGCCGTGCCGAACATCCCGACACATTCGATCCAAGGGGTGAGATCCAGGATCGCCCGCAGGCCCCGGCGAAAGGTCAGCCTGTCCTCGACGACGGCGACGCGGATGGATGGGACCGGGGGGGATGACATCGGATTTCTTTCGGGTTCACCATTCAACGGGCATCCGCACGCAAATCATCGTGCCGGCTTCGCCCGAACTCTCCACTTCAAACGATCCGCCCACCAGTTCGACCCGTTCACGCAGGTTGCGAAGACCGCTGCCGGCACCGGTCACCGCGGGATCGAATCCCCGGCCGTCGTCGCGCACCACGACCCGGACTTCGCCCTCCGTGACGGTCAGGGCGAGCGCCATGTTGTGCGCTCCGGAATGTTTGGCCGCATTGGCAAGGGTCTCCTTCAAGACGACCAGCAATTCATGCCGGACCCGGGCCGCGACACCCCTCGGATCGTCGGCCCCGGGCAACTCCAACTGGCACCCGACGCCGGCGGCCTGGCAATACCGTTCCATCAACTCGCCCAGGAAAGCGCCCAGGTTGCCCACGTTGTCGCACCGGGGGTTGGTCGTCCACGTCAACTCGCGAAGCCCGTTGGCCAGCACCCGCGTGTCCGACGCAAGCGTGGCCAACTGGTTGCCTTCCGCCCGCCCGCGACGATGCACCGCCTCCATCTCCAGGGCGATGCCCGTGAGGCTGGCACCCAGGTCATCATGCAGATCCCGCGCAATCCGGGCGCGCTCCTCCGCCACGGCCTGGGTCTGTTGGAGTTGGAAGATCCGACGCTGGACGGCGAGCCGATACGATTGGACCCCACCGGCCAAACCCACGGTCGCCGCACCGCAGGCGAAGTAAAACGCCCACGTTTCATAGAAATGTGGCGCGACGGAGAAGTCCAAACGGGCGGCGTTCGGATTCCAGATGCCGTGATTGTTGCACGCACTCACCCGGAAGGTGTAGTCGCCCGGACGAAGGTTTACATAGACCAACCGGCGTTCCCCGGACTCCGCCAGACGCCAGTCCGGGTCATGCCCCTCCAAGCGGTATTTGAAACGGATCTTCTCCGGTGCGACGAATCCATTGGCCGTGTAGCGGATCTCCAGCACCCGGGCACGGCCGGGCGGCAGCCGGACGGGGCCGGCGTTGGGTCGGGTGCCCGCGATGCTTAAATTTCCAATCCCGGCGATCTGTTCATCCCCAAGGATCACCTCGCCATCCGCCTGGACCTGCTCGATGACCACCGGGGGGATCGCTTCATTGAAATGGGTGTTCTTGGGATCGATCGTCACCACGCCGACGGTCGTGGGAAACCAGAGCCGGCCGGCGTGGTCCTTGCAGCCTGCGGGCTGGTACTCGCCATTGGTTTCACTGCTGGGCATGCCATCGGCGGTTCCAAACACGGCACAGGCCAGTCCCGATTCCCGTCCGGCCCCGACCGCATTCAACTCGGCGCGGGCGATCCGGAAAATCCCCCGGTTGCAACTGAGCCAAAGGAACCCGTCGTCGTCCTCGACTATGTGATTGATGAGATTGTCGAGGAGGCCATTGGCAATGGTGAACGTGAAGAATTGGCCTTTGCCCCGCGCGAAGGCCGGATTCCCCTCGGTCGTTCCGGAGGTGGACAACCCCAATGAATCCGGGGACGGAACCAACCGGCTCAATCCGTTCGCCGTTCCAATCCACAGCACCCCTTCCGAATCCTCGTGCAGGGCGATGACATAATCGTCCGCCAAACCCTCGCGGTGGGTGAACTGCTCCACCGCCCCATCCTTCCAATGGAACAAACCGGCCCCTTTGGAACCAAACCACATTCCTCCATCCCTTCCCTGGAGCGAGAATCGGATGTCGCACTTGGGAAGACCGGGCAAATCAATCCGCCGGCCATCACGGCAGCAGATGACCCCGTGCTCGGTGCCCACCCACAGCCGTTGGTCGTGATCCAGATAGAGGGCCTGGACTCCCACCCCTTCCAGTCCATGGAACAGGCTGCCGTCCGGGCGAAGCCCCGCCAGGCTGGATCGGTAAAAGGCGCCGTCCGCCGTCACACAATCCATCCAAATGACGTTCGCCGGGTCCGCCAGGACGCAACGCCGGGCCAGTGAGGTCGAAACGTCGGGCAGGGCACGGAGACCTTTGGGACCGATCACCGCCAATCCCTTCTCGGTTGCCAGCCACTTCGCGCCATCGGGCCCCTCGCTCACCGACCAGATCTCATCGCTCGGCAGCGACTCTTTGCGGGTGAAGGCTTGGACAATCCGGGGACGGAGTTGAAACAGGCCGGCATCCGTCGCGATCCAAAGGCTGCCTTCGCGATCTTCGAGAAACCCCGACACGTCCGGCTGGGAATCCGCAGACCCCAAAGGAACCCCCTCCATGGCGTCCCCGGTGACCCGGGCCAGGCCGGCCCCCCGGATGCCCACCCAGATGGTCTGCCGCGCATCGCGATAGAGATGGGTGATCACCTGGCTTTGGAAAGGTGCCGGAACCTGCTTCCACTCCATTCCGGCCCGGCGATGATATAACCCCCCGACCGTCCCCATCCACCAACCCCCGGCACCGTCCTCAATGGCACTCATGCAATACGTCTCCGGCCCTGGTGGGCGCGGCGTAATCATCACCGCCGCCACGGACTGAAACACACCATCGGTGATCAGGGGAAGCACCCGGCCGTCGGCCTGATGGACCAGCTTTTGTTCGCACTGCGAGAAATGATCCATGAACGCGTAGGGACCGTCGGGAAAACGTCCGAATCGTTCACCCGTATCGATCCAAAGGGCTCCCCGGCCATCGACCGCAAGTTCCCAAATGGGCAAACCTGTCTCCAGCCCGGGAATCGGGGATCGTTCCCACCTCTGATCACGCAACCTCACCAGGCCTTCGTGTGTCCCGATCCACAGGGTTCCATCGGGGGTTGCGGCGAGCGCATTGATGGAATCGCTCGGCAATTCCGGTCTTTTGTAGTGATTGAAAAGCGTGAACCGCACGCCGTCAAAACGCACCACCCCGGCCCACGTGCCCAACCACAGATAACCCTCCGTCGTCTGGGCCATCGCCGTGATACGATGCTGCGGAAGGCCGGAGTCAGTGGTCCAATGCCGGAGGGTGAAATCCTTGGCCGGGTCGGCCCCGGCGACCTCGCAAAAAACGATCCTCCCCGCCAACCCAAGCTGAAACATCCAGCGCCATGATTTCCCCGGGCGACTCAAGATGGGGAGTTCTATCGGCCGGGTGCGGACGCCGCAATCGCCCAGATCAAAGCCGGCGTTTTCGCGCCCTTCGCACCCTTCGCACCCTTCGCACCCTTTGCGCCCGTTGTTGTTCCCCTGCCTCCCACCATGCCTGGCGCCCATGCCCGGATCATGACCGGTTCGTGCCCGGGCACGGGCGCCTTGATATCCGTGGCGTGTTGGTAGAGGCACCACAGATGAGGTTGCTTGGATGGCAATGGCATCCTAGGCCGGCCACGCTCGGGCGATATTCCCATTTTGAAGGACAAATCAATCGTTTCCCAAATCGCGCGGGGTGTTTTGTCCTGCATATGAGGGACAAGATCATCCGTACGGAATCCCGGTTCCTCGTCGGTCTCCGCAAAGAAACATCCGGCCGGGAGCTCGCCTGATCGGATGGATTCCATCACGGTTCGCGCCGATGTCCCCGACCCTGGTTCTGTTCGTGGCCACCGGTCTCGCCCTATCGATTGGTTGGGGCATCCGCGGCAATTTCGGGCATGAATTCGGGGCCCTTCTGCCAGGAGCCTTGGCGTCACTCACCGCCGTGCTCGCCTCGGGTCGGCGTGACTGGCAACCCCGGGTGTTGTGGGCCGGGTTTCTCGGGGCGGTGGGATGGTCCTGGGGTGGCAGCATCAGCTATATGCAGGTGATCGCCTATACCCACAGCGGTCATTCCGGCACCATCGTCTACGGTTTCGCGTGCCTGTTCGTGATCGGGTTTCTGTGGGCGGCTCCGGGCGGCGCCGGCCTCGGCATCGCCCTGGAGGCACCCCGCTCCAAGCTCCTCGAGATTCCACCCATGCTCGCCCTGCTGGGCATCGTCTGGACCGCCCAAAGCGTCGTCGAGGCCCGGCTGGGTCATGACCCGGATTTCCGGCACGAGGACTTATTATATTGGTATGACACCGATTGGCTGGCGGCCGTGACGGCTCTGCTGGTGGCGTGCGGTCGTAGACTTTGGTTGCGACGTTGGGACACGGGCAGTTCGATGGTCGCCTGTGCGGCGCTGGGCTGGTGGGCCGGCTTCCTCGTTCTGGTCAACCTGATGGGAATGCGGATGACCCCCCCGCGGGGCGACAATTGGGCGGGTTGCCTGGGCTTGGTCATCGCCCTCGGGTTCTGGCTGCGGGCCCAGGGCTGGCGGGGTTCCTGGCTCGCGCTCGTCCTGACCGGATCGGCCGGCGGCGCTGCGTTCGCCGGCGCGACCCTGCTGCAATTGATGGAATTGAAATCCGGCGCCCAAACCAGCTGGCATAGCATCCTCGAACAAACCTATGGGTTCGGCAACGGCCTCGGTGTCGCGTGGGCCATCCATCGCCTGCGCCATCGGCTCGCGCCACCCGACGAAACCGGGCCAGCAGGGCGGTATTGGCATCTGGCTGCGGCGGCATTCCTGCTCGTCGGCATCCCGTGGCTCAACCTCCAGAAAAACCCGGAGCAGTGGATCAAATCGGGCGCCGTGCCTGCCACCCTTCACGCACTGCCATTGGCCGGGTGGTTCCATGCGGCGATGGCCTTGCTCCTCGGGCTGGTATTATACCTTGGATGCCGCCACCTCCGCCAACCCCTCGCCATCGCGCCCGCCACGTGGACGGGTCGCGGCCAATGGGTGCTCATCGCGCTGCTGGCCTTCATGGTCGCCGGGAATTTCATGCGCGCGCTGCCGGGATTCCAAGCCCAGCGACTGGTCACCGAAGGCGTGATCCAATTCAACACCCTGCTGCTCACGGCCCTGATCCTCGGCGCCACTTTCCCGGCGTTGACCACGCCAACCCCGTTCGATTGGACCCGCGAATTGCGCCGGGCCGGGTTGTGGGCGGTGGGTCTGGCCCTGGCGATGACCCTCCTGCCGTGGACGCTGGTGAGAGAGCTTTACGGCGATCACCCGGTCGGGTTCCACAATTTGCACATCCGTTTCGGGCCCGACGCCAATGCCACGACGGCGAAGCCCAAGGCGGGCCAGCCGCATCCGTAGGCCGGCGCGGAGCCGGGGTGGTCGGAGTTTCAGCGCCTCGGAACTTCCGTCCCCACTTCAGGCTTCTCCCCAACCCGACCCGACGGCACCCTCCCCGCCCGGTTATGCAGCAGGTCAAACTCGGTCTCATCGGCGGTGGCACGGTCGGCAACGCCGTCTATCGCGGACTTCTCCGCAATGGCGACCTCATGGCCTCCCGCCTCGGCGTGCGCCTCGAAGTCGTCCGCATCGCCGTCCGCGATCCCCGCAAGACCCGCGAGACCGACCTCCCCGCCCACCTGCTCACCGGCGACTGGAAATCCGTGGTCCATAATCCCGATGTCCACGTGGTGGTGGAATTGATCGGCGGCATCACCACGGCGAAAGAGGTCATCCTGGCGGCGTTGCAGCATGGGAAACCGGTGGTCACGGCGAACAAGGCGTTGTTGTCCGCGCACGGTGAGGAATTGTTCGCCGCCGCCCGTGCCAATAATGCCAATCTCTATTACGAGGCGTCGGTCGCGGGCGGCATCCCCATCATCAAGGTCCTGCGCGAATCCCTCGTCGGGAACCGGATCACCTGCCTTCGCGGCATCGTCAACGGCACCTGCAATTACATCCTCACCCGGATGAAACTGGAGGGCATCGACTTCTCCGAGGCCCTCACCGAAGCCCAACGGCTCGGGTATGCCGAGGCGGACCCCTCGCTCGACATCGACGGCCACGACGCCGCGCACAAGACCGGGATCCTCGCCTCGCTCGCCCACGGCTTCTGGGTGCAACCCGGCGAGGTCCACACCGAGGGCATCCGCCAGATCACCCGGCTCGACATCCAGTTTGCCGCCCGCCTCGGTTACACCCTCCGACTCCTCGGTGTGGTCAAGACCGTCACTCCCGCCCGGTTGGCCCCGCCCGGTTCCCGCCGCCGTCCGGTCGGTCCCGGCATCCAGGTCGCCGTCTACCCGGCGCTCGTCCCGGATTCACACGTCCTCGCCAGCGTCAATCATGCCTTCAACGCCATCTCGGTGCAGGGCGACATCGTCGGTGAAACCCTTTTTTACGGACGCGGTGCAGGCGGCGATCCGACGGCCAGTTCGGTGCTCAGCGACCTCGCGGACGCGGCGCTCGACCTCAAGCACGGCTCCCACGACCGTGTGCCGGCCTTCGTTCCGCACCATGGCGGCGGACATGTGGTTCCCATGGATGCGGTTCCCTGCCGTTATTATGTCCGCCTCGCCGTGCTGGATCGCCCGGGGGTGTTCGCCAAGATCGCCGCGGTGCTGGCCCAGGCGCGCATCGGAATCTCCTCCATCATCCAACCCGAGGGCCACGACGGTGATTCCGTGCCGGTGATCCTGATGATCCACGACGCCCCCGATGCGAAGGTCAGACAGGCCCTGGCGCGCATCGCCCGTCTCAGTGCCGTCAAGGCCCCGCCGGTCATGATCCGGGTCGAGGGCGCCGAGGGCGCGACCGAGACCCGGGCCCCTTGATGTTCCCGATCCGGTCCTGCTAGGCTCCGATCGTCACCATGCGCTGCCCTGGCATCACCCGCCGCTCTTTTCTCGCCGACACCGGCATGGGGTTCACCGGTCTGGCCTTGGGTGCGATGCTGGCCCGCAACCGGGTCGCCGGGGCCGATCCCGCGGTCGGATGGGCCCCGCCCTCCGGCCTGCCCCATCTGCCGGCCCGCGCCAAATCGGTCATCTGGATCTTTCTCTGCGGCGGCGTGAGTCATGTCGAATCCTTCGATGTGAAGCCGGAGCTCAACCGGTACGCGGGCAAATCCATTGCGGACACGCCGTTTGCCGGGGTGTTGGCGACCGAACACAAGGATGTGATCGGCGCCAATCCGGCCCACGGGAACCGCAAGACCCTGATGGCCCTGCAGACCGGCCACCGTCCGTACGGTCAGTGCGGGTTGGTGGTGGGGGACTGGTTCCGGAACATCGGGGCGTGTGCCGATGACCTCGCGGTGGTGCGTTCACTCTGGACCATCCACAACGACCACGGGGCGCAACTCACCTGGCAGACCGGGCGGCATCCGCGCGAATTGGAGCATCCCACCCTCGGTGCCTGGGCGACTTATGGGCTGGGTTCGCTGAATGAGAACCTCCCCGAATACGTGGTCTTGGGCACCCCCACCGGCGATTGTTGCGGCGGCGCTTTCACCTATGGGGCGTCTTATCTCGGACCCGAGCACGGCGGCGTCCGTCTCGGCACCGATCCGGCCGAACCCCTCCCCTTCATCCATCCGTCCGGCGGCCAGGTCAGCGCTGCGGAACAGGAATCCAATCTCAGCCTGCTCGGCCGGTTGAACCGCCTTGCGGGAATCGATTATCCCGACGACGCCAATCTCCGGGCGCGCATCAAGTCCTACGAACTCGCGTTCCAGATGCAGTCGAGCGTGCCGGAGACGATCCAGTTGGAGACCGAGCCCCCACACATCCAGCGGCTTTATGGACTCGACCGCGATGCGACCAAGGGATTCGGACGCCAATGCCTGGTGGCGCGCCGCCTGGTCGAACGGGGCGTCCGGTTCATCCAGATTTTCCATGGCGGCGGCGGGGGCGGCGATTGGGACGCGCATTCCGCCATCCAAGCCAATCACTCGCGCCTCGCCGAGCAGGTCGATTTGCCGGTGGCGGGATTGTTGCGCGACCTGAAGCAGCGGGGTTTGTTGGACCAGACGCTCGTGGTTTTCGGGACTGAATTCGGGCGTTCGCCGGGTGCCGAGGGAACCGGCCGGGACCATCATCCCCAGGCGTTCTCGGCCTGGCTCGCCGGCGGGGGCGTGCGGGGTGGCGTCCAGTACGGGGCGACCGATGAACTCGGATTCCATGCCGAGGTCGACCGACGTTATGTCACCGACATCCATGCCACCACGATGCACTGTCTCGGGCTGGATTCGCGGGCATTGGAGGTGCCTGGCCGCAAGCGGTTGGATCTGGACCATGGCCGGGTGATCCAAGAAATCCTGGCCTGATCGGAACGATGGGCGTTGTTCTCGACCGAATCGTCCCTTGGGGCCGTTCCCGGGCGGAATATGAATTGATGTTCCGGCTCCGGCCCCCGGACTGGGCCGAGGGCGTCCTCGACTGTGGCGGAGGACCCGCCAGCTTCACCTCGGAACTTGCCGGCGAGGGCGTCCGGGCGGTCGCCGTGGATCCCTTGTACACGGTTCCCGGCCACGAAATCCGGGCGCGTTTCGAAGCCGTCGTGGAACCGATGCTGTCCCAGGTCCGGGCCACACCCGACGACTGGACCTGGGGGTTTCACAAGGATCCCGACCATCTGGCTGCCAATCGCCGTGCCGCCCTGGAAGGGTTCCTGGCCGATTATGACACCGGGTTGCGGGAGCACCGCTATGTCGTGGGTGAACTGCCGTCCCTTCCATTCCAACCGGCCGAATTCGGTCTCAGCGTCTGTTCCCATCTGCTGTTCTTATACTCGGACCTCCTTGGCGAAACCTTTCATATCCGGTCGGTGCTCGAATTATGCCGGGTGGCCCGTGAGGTGCGGATATTCCCTCTCCTGACCTTGCGCCGGGAGCCGTCCCCGCACCTGGATGCGGTGCGTTCCGCCGTGGCCTCCGCGGGCTGGCACAGCGAGGTGGCCGGGGTGGATTATGAACTGCAACGGGGCGGTAACCGGATGCTCAGGGTCTTCCGTACCTGAAGCGGTTCCCTCAGGGCGCATCTGGGCATCGTGGGAAGCCGGGCCACGGGAGAAGCGGGGCGGGTGGGAAAACCCGCCCTCCCAGGGCGGCCGCGGCAGCTCCGGGGAGGCGGGTTTTCCTACCCGCCTTCCCACGATGCCCAGATGTGCCCGCTGCGCCACCGGCCGGGCATTCTGCATTCGCCAGCCCGGTCCAATCCTGCAATTTGCACCGTCATCGCCGGATCGGTCCGCCTCTGATCGTTCGGTTCACACCAGCAGGAGGTTCCGTCTGAACACCTTGTCCCCGGGCAGGATGGTTTGGCATGGGCCGAGCTTTACGGGATGACCTGGGTCGAGTGGGCGCCCCCGATGTTGCTGCCACCTCCGGATCACGACAACGTTCCGGAAACCTCCCCGCAGCCACGGCAATCCGGACCGGCCCCCCGATATGGGAGCCCCACCCGTGAGGCACCCGCGGGCGGGTCAGCTTATCGCTTATGAATGTGGGCACACGGATCGAGAAGGATTCGATGGGTGAAATCGCCGTTCCGGACGACCGTTATTATGGGGCCCAGACGGCCCGGTCGCTGGTCCATTTCGCCATCGGTACGGAGACCATGCCACGGGAAGTGATCCGGGCGCTGGCGATCATCAAGAAAGCCGCGGCGCAGGTGAACGCCGACTTGGGGCTGCTGGCCGCCGAGAAAAGCGACCTCATTTCCCGGGCCGCCGATGAGGTGATTGAAGGCCGGCTGGATTCCCATTTTCCGCTCTCCGTCTGGCAGACCGGATCGGGCACCCAGACGAACATGAACGTGAATGAGGTGATATCCAACCGCGCGATTGAAATCTCCGGCGGGGTTCTGGGAAGCAAAACCCCGATCCATCCCAATGATGACGTCAACAAGGCGCAGAGCTCCAACGACACTTTCCCCGCGGCCATGCACATTGCGGCCGCGGACCGGTTGACCCGCGGCCTGCTCCCGGCGGTTCAGACCCTGCGGGACACGCTCGGGGCCAAGGCGGTGGAATACCGGGACCTGATCAAGACCGGGCGGACGCATCTCATGGATGCCACGCCCCTGACGCTGGGGCAGGAAATCTCCGGCTATGTGCGGCAGTTGGACCAGACGCTCCTCCGGGTGGACGCCGTGTTGCCGGGCTTATATGAACTGGCCCTGGGTGGAACCGCGGTCGGCACCGGCTTGAACACCCATCCTGAATTCGCCGTCCGGAGCGCCGCCGCCATCGCCCGGCTGACCGGGCTGCCCTTCGTCACCGCGCCGAACAAGTTCGAAGCCCTGGCCTCGCACGACGCCCTTGTCTTTGCACATGGCGCCCTCAAGACACTCGCGGCTTCCCTGAACAAGATTGCCAATGATGTCCGCTGGATGGCTTCCGGACCCCGCTGCGGCCTGGGCGAGATCTTCATCCCGGAGAATGAACCGGGTTCCTCCATCATGCCGGGAAAAGTGAATCCCACCCAATGCGAAGCCCTGATGATGGTGTCGGCCCAAGTCATGGGTAATGATGTGACCGTCAACATCGCCGGCGCCTCCGGGAACTTCGAACTCAATGTCTTCAAACCCGTCATCATCCACAATTTCCTCCAAAGCACCCGTCTGCTCTCGGACACCTGCAGGATGTTCAACGATCATTGTGTCGCCGGGCTCAGTCCGAACATCCCGAGGCTGAAACATTACGAAACCCAGTCCCTGATGTGGGTCACCGTCCTCAATCCGCATGTCGGATATGACAACGCCGCGCGGATTGCCAGGACCGCCCATCAGGACCGGATCACGCTCCGGGAAGCGGCCGTGCAACTCGGGCTGATGACCGCGGAACAGTTCGACCAATGGGTGCGTCCCGAGGACATGATCCACCCGCGGATGTAGGTACCGGGGACTCCACAAAGAAAGGGACCGGGGTCGCCCCCGGTCCCGTTCGCCAGCCCACGGAATCCACCCGGTCAATGCAACCGGTACAACTTGGTCTCCCCGTCAACGGCTCCGGGCGTCACCGAGAACCCGCTTACCGGATTCCCCGGGACCGCTGTCCAGGTCTTGAGGTCCGTCGATTCCTCCAGAGTCCCGGCTCCGGTCCAGGTGAGGGTGACCTTCCCACTCGCGAGCGTCGGCGCGTTGAAGCGGGGGGGCGGGATCGCCGCGAAGGCCGACAGGAACGTCCCGGGGATCGGAGTCAGCGACGCCGCCGGGGTCGCGTCCCCTTCCTTGCGCCAGGCGACCTCCACATAGTCGCCCCCACCACCCTCCTTATAGAGTGCCTCGATATAATAGGATTTGCCGGCCACCAGGCTGACCGGTGCCGACGTCCGGTCATTGTCCGGCTCGACGAACGGGTTGCAACAGGCCGCCTCGAAGGCGATCTGGGACGCTCCCGCCGGATTGTTGTCCGGGCTCAGCAACAACTCCGAGGCATCGTCGCTGCGGAGGAAGAACCGGTAATCGGCGGATTCGGTCGGGGTGATCCAACCATAGACATGCGCACCGTAATTATCGCCCCGGGAACCGAAATCAGGGTTGTTGTTAAGGTCGCCGCCGGTGGTGATGGCCATTGTGCTGAACGAGGTGAGGACGCTGTTGGTGATGACCCCGTCCGGGAACTGTGGGTCCGCCCTCAGGTTGTCGTCCACGCTGGTCCCACTGATCCCGCCATAATAGTCCCAGGCCAGGACACCCGGGGTCAGGATATAGGACGTGAAGGCGGTGCTGTTGGCACCGATCAGATTATGGGTGGAGCGCTGATCCCGGACCCCCGCAACACTCAGCGTGTACGCGGTGCCGGGGGTCAGCGCCGGAGCGACGACGACATCGACGATCGTGGAGTCTGTGGTCAGGACGACCGCGCTGGCGGTGATCCCCCCGCTGAGGGTGTAGTTGCCCGCGACGCCGGCCGTCTCGGGGGTCACCGGGCGGCTGAACACGACCCGTACACGCGTCGGCGTGGCCTGGGCATTGACGATCGCCACCGTCGGCGGCGTGGTGTCGGCAGTCACCGTCACCACCGAGTCCGTGGTCTGCGAATTGCCGAGGGGGTTGGTGACCACCAGGCGGTAACTCCCGGAATCAGCGGGCGTCGGCAATGAGATCTGGAGCGTGGACCCGGTGACCCCCAGGGGATAATGCAGGGAACCGTCAAAGTTGACTGCGGCCGGATCCAAGGGTGTCCCATTCTTGTTCCAGATATAGGTGTTGGGAAATCCCGTCACATTGGCCGTCAGCGTGAGGGTCGCCGGCTCGGTGGCGCTGACCGTCGCGGGGGGCTCCGTCACAATGGACGAGGCGAAATAGGCGACACTGAAATGGTGCTGGATCTGCGCCGCGGTGAGCAGGTGGTTATAGAAGGCCACCTCGTCGATCGTGCCCGGATAAGGGATCGCACTGCCGAATCGGCTCCCGATTTCAAGGGGCACACTGAGGTTCGGTCGGAACGGGCCCCCCGTGGTGCTGTCACCACTGGTGTCGTCCACTCCGTTGACAAAGATCCGGCCGATGCTGTTGCCGTCCCAGGTCACCACGACGTGATCCCATCGGCCCGCGACAGGCGGCGTCACACCCTGGACAAAATCGACGGATTCGCCGACGCCCAGATGGGCCTCCCAGCCGTTTACGTTGAACCCCTGGTAGACCGCATAGCCCGAGCGGCCCGCGTTGCGGTTCTGGTTGCCGATGACCGCCCGGCTGATCTGCCCGGACTGGTCGGGCTTGGCCCAGAATTCAAGGGTGAAGGGTCCCGTGGGATTGATGTTGGGATTATACGGGACGATGGCGTTGGCCACCGGCGTGGCCGAGCCGCTGAAATGGGCCGCCTTGTCCGGGGCGATGCCGAACGGTCCGTCCACACCGAGATTCACGGTGCTGCTATAGGTTCCGTCCAGGCCACCGGCATAATCCTTCAGCGTGGTGCCGCCCGTCTCGTCCAATCTCCAATAGGCCGTCGGCTGGTCGGCGAGGACGAACCGGGCATACTTGTCCGAGGCGGCCGGTGCGGTGAAATTCACAGTGAACGGATCGCTGGTGGCATCCCCTTGGGGATTGGAGACTGTCACCGTGTACTGGCCCGAACTGGCCACGGTTGAATTCAGGAGCGTCAGCGTCGGCGTGGTGGCCGTCGCGTTGCCCACGATGGCGGCGTTGTTGAGCTTCCATTGGTAAGTCAGTGGTGCCGTCCCGGAGGCCGCGACCCGGAAGATCGGGGCCCCTCCGGCGAGCAGGTTCCATGCTCCGGTCGGGGCGCTGGTGATCGTTGGGGCTGTCACCGCGGTGCCAAAAATGAACCGCGAATTATGAATGGCGATGGTGTTGTCCGGGAGCGCATCCCCATAGATCGCCAGTTCGTCGATCGTGCCATTCCAGGTGGAGGCGGGCACCCCGTCCGCGTTCGGACCGACCGATCCCACGTGGGCCGCGAGCCCGGTGGCCGAGCCAAAGCCCGGGTTGTCCTTGGTCCCGAGCGACACCCCATCCACATAAGCGGTGACCTTGCCGGCATTGAAGACCAGGGCGACGTGGGCGAAACGTTGCAACAGGGGCGGCGACACACTCCACGAGGCGCCCGGCGTGAACGCATCGTTGTTATATAAGAGTGAAGTCCCGTCCGCACTGGCTTGGAGCGCATAATAGACCGAGGACGTATCGCTCGCGAGCGACAGGATGGTCTTTGGATCGGCCGAAACGGGGGTGTCCAGATAGACGAGGGCCTCGATCGTGCCGCTGCCGTCGGAGAACTCAAAGGCCGGGTTGGCGGGAACCGTCACCTCGCCCGTGCCATCAAGCCGGAGCGCACGTTCGCCATAGGAACGGTTGGTGCGCCCGTCAAACGACGCGCCCCCTTGGAGCGTACCGGTGTGGGCCGGATCCTTGGCATTGCTCAGGGTTGTGGCCGAATCACCATCCACCGGGAAATAGGCCACAAGGCTCGCCTCGGCCAGGATCGCGGAGCGGTAGAAGATGTTGTTGTCGGTCTGTTTGGGAACCACCGTCAGCGTGGCGTCCGGGGTGACGACCGTCTGGCCGTTGCCGGTCACTGCCACGGTGAAAACACTGTTGTTGTCCGCTGCACCCACGGTCGGGAGGTGATACTCCGGCCCGGTGGCGCCCGCGATGTCGGTGCCGTCCCGTTTCCACTGATAGGTGGTGGCGGCGTTGAAGGTCGTCACGACATCAAAGGGTGCCGCCCCGCCATCCCATACCGAGGACGATTGGGGTTTGCTCACGAAACCCGGTCCCGGCGGCAACAGCAGCAGGTCGCCCACCACGAACTGTCCCGGTTCAAAGGTGGAGTACCGGAGTTCGTCCAGGTAACCGTTGAAGGCCGCTCCGGTATCCTGGCCGGAACCGATATAAGGGACGCCACTGGGCGCGCTCACATCCGTGCTGGTCGCGCCATGGGCCAACCCGTCCGCATAAAAGGTGGTGACTCCGTTGTCATTGACCACCGCCACATGCACCCACCGCGACTTGTCGACAATCAATGGATCGCCGATGACGTGACCCGCCGCGCCCAGCGAGTTCGCGGTCACCGTGATGGTACCGTCGCCATTGTCAGCGGTGCGGAATGCCGCGCCGCCCGGCGTCCCCCCGAACTGGCCGCTGCCCGTGCTCATGAACTGGGCCGTGGCGTGGTCCAGCACACCGCCGGTCCCGACGGGAAGAACCCAGCATTCCATCACCCAGTTCGTGGGCGGAAGGCTCCATTGATCGGGCGGCGGCACGGTGTTGTTCGGTCCCTGAACCCACATGCCGGAATTCGCGACATTCGGATAGGAACCCCAGCGGGTCGAGACCGTGCTGATCGCCCCGGTCCCATCCAGCGGCCCGCCCACGGCGGTCGGGGACGTGATGGCAGCGGTCAACCCGCCACCGAGGCTGGAGAACGCCGCGTTGAACGGGTGGTTCTTCCCACTTGAATCCGCCATCACCCCGAATTCGCCCCCGCGAATCCAGGAATAGGCCGTGACTGCGGCCGTGACTGCCGGCATCAGGAGGCACGCAGCCAGTGCGGCTCCCGCCCTCCATTTCATTGATCGATGTTTCATTATCATATTGCTTGTGACTTTGGGATATTGCGGGTCGGGGGATCGGGTCTTTGAAGGGATCGGCAACACCAGGAATCGGCGGCCGGCCATCGTGGTCGGGAATGGGGCCGCCGGCGTTGGAGTTACGGATGCAATGCGGCCTGTTGAGCCGTGAATGCATAATGACGTAGCCTCTTCCGCGCCGGAACGGCTGTCAACCCACGGCCCCCATTCGTCACGAGCCGGTGAGAAGCATCGACGGCCACCCGCATCCAATTGGCCGCCTGCGCCCCGGGATATAAAGATCCGGCAGGACGACGGGTTCAGCGGACAGGTTTCACCGGGCGGCCACCAAGCACGCCGCGAGATCACGGATGAAGGTTTCCTCCGCCAAGTGCGGGAGGTGATCTTGGAGACGGAGGGCGCCCCAGGTGCGTCGCAGCTTCCGCCGCCCCAGCGGGAACGTTCGCACTCCGCCTCCAGTCCCGTCGCCGATCGCGCCCCGACCCTCTCCCGTCCCATCTCCGATTCCGATTCCCGCCCCGCTCCGGATCAGCTCGAGCTGCACCGAAGGACTGGAAACCTCGATGTGCGCCGTGAGCGGCAGACCCTCGCGGAGAAAGTACGCATCGATCAGCCTGCGGGTCCCATCGGACGGACCGGGAAGGATCAGGGTTTGCCCGACGATCTGTTCCCTGAGGACGCGGTCGGCCACAGCCCAAGGGTGATCCGCAGGGGTGATCCAGCGGAGTTCATCCACCCAGACCGGGGTGACCGCGATCTGGGCGAGCCCGACGGGGGCCACGCCGAACGCGACATCGACCTGGTCCGTCAACAGCAGATCGACGGAACGGCCTTCGTCGGCAAGTTCGATTTTGACCGGGCAACCGGGCATCGAACGCGGGAATCCGCGCAGGGCCCGGATGAAAGCATCTCCGGCGAGAAACGGGCTGATGGCCAGGCGCAGTCGGGCTTTGCCCCACCGCTGGCGATGGCTCAGGGCGGTGCGGGCGCGATCACTCTCATCGAGGATTCGACGGGCATGGTGGAGCAACTGTTCCCCGGCGGGGGTTGGCTGGGCCGATTTGCCCAACCTGTCAAATAGCCTGCATCCCGTTGCTTCTTCCAAGACACGGATTGAATGGCTCACAGCGGACTGGCTCACACGCAACTCCCGGCCGGCGAGGGTGAAACTGCCCGTTTTGGCGAGGGCGACGAACACCTGGAGTTGGTGGCTGTCGAGCGGGGGAACGAAGGAATGAGACATCCGAATCAAAGTGATGAAGAAATTGCCATGCCAAGCCGTGCCCGCTTGGCATGGCGCAAGATAAGGGTCGGCCGGAAGCCAAGGTCACCCAAGGGGGGGAAGCGGACGCCGTAAGCGTCCGTCCGGTCATTCAGACCGGCGGGACACACGTTCCGGACTCATGGCTCCCGGCAAACAACCCTATGAATCAGGACATCACCAGAAACCTCACCCGACACTTGGGATTGGGCGTGGCGTTGGCGGGCAGCTTTTCGCTGGCCGTCGCGCAGGACGCCCCCCGGATGGAGAAACTCGAGCAGGAAAACCAAGACCTGAAAAAGCGTCTCGACGCACTGGAAACACTGGCGCAGCGCGAGGGTCTCCAGCCCGCCAAAGACGGATCCAAGGCGGTTTCCGCCCTCTCCAGCATCTCCCTCAGCGGCTTCGTCCAGGCCTCCTATTTCTATAACTTCAACCGTCCCGCCGACGGCAAGAGCGACGGTTATCTCTGGAACACCACCCACAATTCCTTCTCGCTGAACAAGGTCAAGCTGACCCTGGCCAGCCCGCCGGTGGAAGCCAGCGGTGACAAGTGGGATGCCGCCTTCCGGGTCTCGATGATCTGGGGCGAGGATTCACCGGTCCTGAACACGGGCTCCCCCGCCGCGGGATTCGAGGCCCTCCGCGAGGCGTATGTGGAACTCAACGCCCCGATCGGGGACGGGCTCAACATCCGGGCCGGCCAGCTCATCTCGCTGCTCAACTGGGAATCCGGCGATGGCGGCGCCGCCAATCCGAACTTCTCCCAGGGTTACCAATGGTTCTTCACCGGCAACGGCCCGTCCACCGGCGTCCAACTCGGCTACACCTTCACCGACTGGCTCAGTGCGAAGGTGCGCGTCCAGAACGGCCTTTATGCCGGACCGGTCGATGGCAATGACGCCAAGACCCTGATGGGCAGCCTGAACTTCAAACCCACCAAGGACATCTGGTTCAACCTCCTCGGCTTCGGCGGACAGGAGAGCAAGACCCTCGACGTCAAGGGCGGCTCCGTGCTCGCCGGCTATGACATCACCTCCCAATTCCACACCGGGCTGGAATTCGATTACTTCAACTTCAAGCCGTCCGTGGGCAAATCGGCCGACCTCATCTCGATCGGCGGCTGGGCCTGGTACGATTTCAACAGCCAGTTCGGCGTGGCGGTCCGTGCCGAGTATCTGGACGACAAGGACGGTGGCGGCCTGCGCGGGATCAACCTTCCGGGCCGACCCAACAGCGCCATCATGTCCTCCGATTCCGACGGCGATCTCGGGAGCCTGACGCTGACCTTCAACTGGCATCCGTCGGCCCGCATCAAGATCCAGCCGGAGCTCCGCTATGATTACACCTCCTATAGCGGCGGATTCGACGGCCACAAGAGCCGGGTCATCGCCGGGGTCGGTGTGAACTATCTCTTCTAACCCGGGCCCCAAACCTCATCGCAGCAACCCGACAGAATCTTTGCAATCCGCATATTAACGCCATGAAATCATTCAATTTGAGAACCCTCAGTCCGCTCCTGCTCGCCTTGGGCCTGGGCCTGGCCCGGGCCGCCGACACCGTCAAGGTGGGTGTCCTGCATTCCCTCAGTGGGACGATGGCCATCAGCGAAACCTCCCTCAAGGACATCCTCCTGTTCACCTTTGACGAGGTGAACAAATCCGGGGGCGTCAAGGTGGCCGGCAAGAACTACATGATCGAGCCGGTCATCGTGGATCCGGCATCCAACTGGCCGCTCTTCGCCGAGAAAGCCGAGGAATTGCTCGTGAAAGACAAGGTTTCGGTCGTCTTCGGCTGCTGGACCTCCGTCAGCCGCAAATCGGTGCTGCCGGTGTTCGAACGCAACAACGGCCTGCTTTTCTACCCGGTCCAGTATGAGGGCGAGGAATTGTCCAAGAACATCTTCTACACCGCGGAGGCGGTGAACCAGCAGGCGATCCCGGCGGTGGATTACATGCTCGCGGAGGGCAAGAAGAAGTTCTATCTGCTGGGTTCGGACTACGTCTATCCCCGGACCACGAACAAGATCCTCAAACAGTATCTGAAATCCAAGGGCATCCCGGATTCGGACATCGAGGAGATCTACACGCCGTTCGGCCACACCGATTACCAGACGATCGTGGCGTCCATCAAGGGCTTCGCGGCCGGTGGGAAGTCGTGCGTGATCAGCACGCTCAACGGCGACACCAATGTGCCGTTCTTCAAGGAATTCGCCAACGCCGGCCTGACCAGTGAGAACTGCCCGGTGGTTTCATTCTCGATCTCCGAGGACGAGTTCCGCGGGCTGCCGGCCAAGGAACTCGCCGGCCACCTCGGTTGCTGGACCTATTTCATGTCCCTCAAGACCCCCGAGAACGCGAAGTTCGTGGCGGATTTCCAGACCTGGCTCAAGGCCCCGAAGGTCACCGGGATTGATTACACCGTGAGCGGCGTGGACACCAAGGGCCGGGTCACGTGCAGCCCGATGAACCTGTCCCGGATCGGCGTCCATCTGTGGAAACAGGCCGTGGAAAAGGCCGGATCCTTCGATGTCGACAAGGTCCGGGAGGCGCTCATCGGCCAGAAATTCAAGGGCCCCGCCGGGGAGGTGACCATGCAGGCGAACCATCACCTCATCAACAATGCCTTCATCGGCGAGACCCTTCCGACCGGCCAGTTCAAGATCATCAAGACCATGAAAGGCGTGGCCGGTGAACCCTTCAGCTCGAAATTCCTCGGGACCAACTGACTGACGCATCCAAGGTTTCCGTGTGTTTGACAGTGTGCCGACGGGGGCGGGCGCGGACGCCCGCCCCCTGATCAGCTTGTGATCCGGCGCCCTGAAGAACCGATCCCTGCATCACCTCCAGCCGGGGAATCGCCGCACCCAATGCATAATGACGCAAAAGTGGGAACTTATATCTTCAGCTTCATCGGGTGCCAATCCTGTGGCCCCTTGCGTTTTTTGCAGCCATTCCCCACTCCCGGGCCCTCCCGCCTCAGGTATGCACCCGGGTCTCTGGCCCGAACTCTTTTCCGGTTCCTGCGCGCCGCCGCCTTCCTCGCAGCCTTCGCGGGCATCCTTGCCCGCGCCGACGCCCCGGCCCGCGCCCGCCTGGTCCGGGCGATCCTTTCGGAAGATGTCACCGAACAGGTGACCCTGGTCCGGGAGTTGACGGGGACGGACGACCCTTTGGTTGTTCAGGGCCTGGCCGCCTGGCGCAGTGGCAGCCTCTTCTTATATCCCGGTCCCGACGGCGCCGCGGGACAACCCTTCCTTTCGGATGGTTCCGTGGACCCGGCTGGCAAGGCGGGCGCCACCCGGATTGCGGATGGCGAACCGGTGCGGGACGCCACCGGGACGGCAGTCCGATTTTCCGCGGGGGAACTCACGGCGGCCGACACCTCGTCCAAGCTCCGCAAGGCCATAAAAGTCGTGCTCGACCTGCGCGCGGTGGAAGATCCGGAAGCCCGGGTGCGACGCGATGCCGTGGTGAAGCTGGGACAGGAACAGGAGTCCGAATACCTGCCCCATTTTGAACAGCGACTCTCCGTCGAGACGGTCCCGGGAATCCGCCGGGTGCTCATGGAGGCCATCGCGCTCACCCAATTGTCCGAAGCCGATCCGAAGGTGCGACTCGGGGCGGTGCGACGCCTGGTGGAGATCCGGTCGATCAGTTCGTTGGAACCGTTACGGCAATTGTCCCGGAAGCTCCAGGGGGGAAATGAAGGGGATTTGCTCCGGGCGATTCAGGCGGCGGTGAAGGAAATCGAGGAATACCAAGCGCGGGCCAACCTGTATGGAACGGCCTTTCGCGGCCTGAGCCTGGCGGCCGTGCTGTTGGTCGCGGCGCTGGGATTGGCGATCACCTTCGGCCTGATGGGGGTGATCAACATGGCCCACGGCGAGATCATCATGATCGGGGCCTATACGGCGTACGGCGTCCAAAACATTTTCCGGGATGCTTTCGGCGCCACCGGGACGGGATTCGAGACTTATTTCCTGGTGGCCCTCCCGGCCTCCTTTGCGACGGCGGGACTGGTGGGTCTGCTGCTGGAACAGGGGATCATCCGGTTTCTTTATCGGCGACCCTTGGAATCGATGCTCGCGACCTGGGGTGTGAGCCTGGTGTTGCAGCAGGTCTTCCGGCATGTGTTCGGTGCCGCCAATGTCCAGGTCAATTCCCCGCACTGGCTCAGCGGGAGCTTCGAGGTCAGCGATGTGCTCCTCGCCTACAACCGTCTTTTTGTGATCGGCTTCGCGGTCTTCATCGTGGTGCTCACCTGGCTGCTCATGACCCGCACCAGCCTCGGCCTCCAGATCCGCGCGGTGATGCAGAACCGCGCCATGGCCTCCGCAGTCGGCGTCCGGACCGAGCGGGTCAACATGATGACGTTCGCCTTCGGATCGGGTCTGGCGGGGATGGCAGGCGCCTGCCTGTCACAAATCGGCAATGTGGGACCGGGCCTCGGACAGAATTATGTCGTCGATTGCTTCATGATCGTCGTGCTCGGAGGGGTGGGCAGCCTGCCCGGCACCGTGTCGGCGTCCCTCGGGGTGGGGGTGACGGACCAGATCCTGCAGCCGTGGCTGGGGGCCGTGATGGGCAAGATCACCGTGCTGGCCGCCATCATCCTGTTCCTCCAATGGCGACCGGCCGGCATCTTCGCCTCGCGCGGCCGGGGGTTGGAGGGCTGACATGAAAGGCTCCTTGAAACGCGAACTCTGGGTGGTGGGGATTTTCGCCCTGGCCGGCCTCGTGGTCCTGCCGTTGCTGAACACGCTGGCACCCGTGGGATCGGCCCTGCATGTCAGCACGTTCACCCTGAGCGTCTATGGCAAATACCTGTGTTATGCCGTGCTGGCGATGGGCGTGAATCTCCTCTGGGGCCAGACCGGGATCCTGAGTCTCGGCCAATGCCTTTTCTTCGCCCTCGGTGGTTATGCCCTCGGGATGCACCTCATGCTCCTGATCGGCAAACTGGGCCAATACCATGCCGATATCCCGGATTTCATGGTGTTCCTGGAATTCCCCAAACGCTATCCGGCCACCGGCGGCCTCCCGTCCCACTGGATCCCGTTCCGGAACCTGGCCTTCGCACTCGGGGCCGTCGTCATCGTTCCCGCAGCGGTTGCCGCCGCCTTTGGTTGGCTGGCCTTCCGCTCGCGGATCAAGGGGGTCTATTTCTCCATCCTCAGCCAGGCCCTCACCTATGCGGCCACACTTCTCTTCTTCCGCAATGATTTCACCTTCGGCGGCAACAATGGCCTCACCGACTTCAAGTTCCTGCTCGGCCAGGACCTCAATGCGCCGTCCACCAAACGCAGCCTTTTCATCGCCTCGGTCCTCCTCCTGCTCGGCACCTATGCCCTCTGCCGCTGGCTCACCTCGACCAAGTTCGGCCTCATCCAACGCGCCATCCGGGACAGTGAAAACCGCGTGCTCTTCTCCGGTTACGCGACGGCCGATTTCAAACTTTTCATCTTCGTCCTCGCCGCGATCATCTCCGGCCTCGGCGGCGCCCTTTATGTCCCCCAGGTGGGCATCATCAACCCCAGTGAGATGGGTCCGGACAAATCCCTCGAGGCCGTGGTCTGGTGCGCCGTCGGGGGCCGGGGCAGCCTCATCGGACCCATCCTCGGTGCGATCAGTTGCAATGCCCTGAAAAGCTATGCCACCCACGCTTTCGCCGAACAATGGCCCTATTTCCTCGGCGGCCTCTTCATCTTCGTGACGCTTTTCCTGCCCGAGGGACTCGTCGGACTCCCCGCCCGATTCGCCCGTCTCCGCCGCCGTTTGAAACCGCCGTCCGCCCCCACGCCATGACCCCTCCCCCGCGCCAGTTCATCCTCGCCATGGAGGGCGTCACCAAGACGTTCGACGGATTCCGCGCAATCAACGGCCTCAATTTCTACATGGATGAGGGCGAACTGCGCGTGATCATCGGCCCGAATGGTGCCGGCAAGAGCACCATGCTCGACCTCATCACCGGCCGCACCCGTCCCGATGCCGGCAAGGTGGAGTTCGGCCGCGACACCGATCTCACCCGCCTCAACGAATATGAGATCGCCCGACTGGGCATCGGGCGGAAGTTCCAGACGCCGTCGGTTTATATCGATCATACCGTCGAGGAAAACATCTGGCTTTCCATCGAGGGCCGGCGCGGGGTCTGGGCCTGCCTATTTTCCCGGCTCCGCCCCTCCGACCGCGACCGGATCCACGAGGTGTTGGAAACGATCGGGTTGACGGATCGGGCGGCTTCCAAGGCCGGCGCGCTGTCCCATGGACAGAAGCAATGGTTGGAGATCGGCATGTTGCTGGCCCAAAATCCGCGGCTTCTGTTGGTGGATGAACCGGCGGCGGGGATGACCGATGACGAGACCGTGCGGACGGGCGAGCTCCTCTTGAGCCTGGCCGGCCGCCACAGCATCGTGGTCATCGAACACGACATGGTCTTCGTCCGACAGATCGCCCGCACCGTGACCGTGCTCCATCAGGGCAGCATCCTGTGCGAGGGCACCGTCGACCAGGTCCAGAATGACGAGCGGGTGATGGAGGTTTACCTGGGTCGGAAAAAGAAGGGCCAATCCACCGCGCCATGAAGCTCGAGCTTTCCCGATTGCACGTGAGTTATGACGGTTCGCGCATCCTCCGCGATGTCAGCCTGACCGTGTCCCCGGGCGAGGTGGTCTGCCTGATGGGGCGCAACGGCGTGGGCAAGACCACGACCTTGAAAGCGGTCATCGGCCTGGTACGGCTGGACCAGGGGACCGTGCGTCTCGGCGATCAGGATCTGTCCGGGATGCGTCCGGAAGCCCGGGCACGCTCGGGATTGGGTTATGTTCCGCAGGGTCGCGACATTTTTCCGGGGTTGACGGTGTGGGAGAACCTGAGGATCGGGGCGGTGGCGCAGGGCCGGAAACTGAATGGCGAGGCGGAACGGGTGTTCACGCTGTTTCCGGTGTTGAAGGACATGCTTCAACGAAAGGGCGGCGTGTTGAGCGGCGGCCAGCAACAGCAACTCGCCATCGGCCGCGCCCTGCTGACCAATCCCAAGATCCTGCTGCTCGACGAACCGACCGAAGGCATCCAGCCCAACATCATCGACCAGATCGGCGAGACGATCAAAAGACTGAGTGCCTATGGGCTCCATGATGACGGTCCGGAGCGGGCCGCCGAGATCGGCCAGGCCATCCAGGCGCTCCGGCGCGAGGGACAGATCGGGATCCTGCTGGTGGAACAGTATCTTGATTTCTGCATCGAGGTGGGGGACACCTTTCACATCATGGATCGCGGCGCGGTCGTTGCGCACGGGGCCATCAATGAACTGAGTGACCAGATGGTCCGCCAACATCTCACGGTATGATTGCGGCCGCCGGCTATCGGCTGGGTGCTCCGCCGCCCCCCGCCCCGGAGTTCCGGCCCGGATCTTCGCGGCTCGGGATCCGTCGGGTGGCCGGATCCAGCGCCGTCACGACCGCCTATGCCACCAGCCCCATGAAGCTTCTGGTCCCGCGGCCCCGCGGCATCAGCGTGTGGGCGTACACCAGCAGCTTCGGCGGCGGCTTGGTTGCCGGCGACCAGACCTCCCTGGAGATTGTGGTGGAACCCGGCGCCCGGGTCTTTGTCGGGACCCAGGCCTCCTCCAAAGTTTATCATAACCGCGACCTGGAACCGTGCGGCCATCAGACCACAGCCCATGTGGGCGCGGGTTCCCTGTTGGTGCTGGCCCCCGATCCCGCGCAGCTTTTCGCCGATTCCACCTACCGCCAACGCCAGGAATTCCATCTGGCGCCCGAGGCCAGCCTGGTCCTGGTCGATGGCTTCGGCTCCGGACGCGTGGCCCGCGGCGAACGGTGGGATTTCAATCATTATGCCAGCCGGAATATCATCCGGGTCGGGGATCGCACCGTGATGTGGGATGCCTTGCAGCTGGACCCGGCCGACGGCGGATTGTCCGGGCCGTTCCGGGGCGGCCGATACGACAGCCTGACGACGCTGGTGGTGTTGGGTCCGGCGGTCCGCGAAATCGCGCTCGCGATCCTCGCGGAAGTGGGTGCCCGCCCGGTGGAACGCCGGGCCGCGTTGATCGTCAGCGCGAGTCCCCTTGCCGACGGCGCGGTCGTGCGCCTCGCCGGCGGCGGATCCGAACCGGTCGCCCGCGAGTTGCACCGTTGGCTGACACCCCTCGGGCCATTGCTCGGGGATGAACCTTGGCGCCGAAAGTGGTGATCCCCCATGCATCTCAATCCCCGTGAGCTCGACAAACTGGTCCTGCACCAAGCCGGTTTCCTCGCCCAGAAACGCCTGGCCCGCGGCGTCCGCCTCAACCACCCCGAGTCGGTCGCGCTCATCGCCACCGTCCTGTTGGAGCTGATCCGCGACGGCCGCACCGTGGCGGAGTTGATGGACTTGGGGAAACGCCTGCTCGGCCGTCGCCAGGTGATGCCCGGGGTCCCCGCCCTGATCAGCGAGGTGCAGGTCGAGGGAACATTCCCGGACGGCACCAAACTGGTGACCGTCCATCATCCGATCGCGGCCGAGGACGGGGATTATACCCTGTCCTTATATGGTTCCTTTCTGCCGGTCCCGATCCCGGTCCCGAACGCGACCCCGACGGTGACGACTTTGGACGACGACGGGATGGAGCCCGGTGCGGTGGAGGCGGCCGAGGGTGAGATCGAACTCAACGCCGGGCGTCCGGTGGTCGAACTGTCCGTCACCAACCTCGGGGACCGTCCGGTGCAGGTGGGCAGCCATTATCATTTCATCGAGACCAACGCGGCCTTGCGTTTCGACCGCTCCAAATCCTATGGCAAACGGCTCGATATCCCGGCGGGTGCGGCGGTCCGATTCGAGCCCGGTGAGACCCGCACGGTGCGGTTGGTGGACATCGCCGGACGCCGCGTGATCCGCGGCGGCAACGGGCTTGCGAGCGGACGCGTCACGGAGGCGGGAAGGCAGGCCGCGATGAAACGGGTCCGGAAAGCCGGTTTTGCGAACGGGGAGGAATGACATGGCCCAGCGAATTCAACGCCGGCATTACGCCGAGATGTTCGGACCGACCACCGGCGACCGGGTCCGACTCGGTGACACCTGCCTGGTCCTGGAGGTGGAACGCGACTTCACCGTGTATGGGGACGAGTGCAAGTTCGGGGGCGGCAAGGTCATCCGCGAAGGCATGGGACAGGCCGCCGGCGTGGGGGCCCGGGACGCGCTGGACTGTGTGATCACCAATGCATTGGTGGTCGACCACACCGGCATTTATAAGGCCGACATCGGGATCAAGGACGGTTTCATCGCGGCCATCGGAAAGGCCGGCAACCCGGATGTGATGGCCGGGGTGACGCGCGGGATGGTGGTGGGCGTGACCACCGAGGTGATCGCCGCCGAGGGCCTGATCGTGACCGCCGGCGGCCTGGACACCCACATCCATTTCATCTGCCCGCAACAGGCGCACGAGGCGATCGCCTCGGGGTTGACGACGATGGTGGGGGGCGGGACGGGACCCGCGACCGGCACCTGCGCGACCACGTGCACGCCATCGCCGTTCCATTTCCGGGCGATGCTCCAGGCGGTGGATTCCCTGCCCCTGAACTTCGGGTTCACGGGCAAGGGGAACACCTCGCTGCCCGGCGGATTGGCCGACCAGATCCTGGCCGGGGCGATCGGGCTCAAGTTGCACGAGGACTGGGGCACCACGCCGGCGGCGATCGACTGCTGCCTGGGGGTGGCCGATGAGCACGATGTCCAGGTGACGATCCACACCGACACGCTCAACGAATCCGCCTTCGTCGAGGGCAGCATCGCGGCCTTCAAAGGGCGGACCATCCACACCTATCACACGGAGGGTGCGGGCGGCGGACATGCGCCGGACATCATCCGGATCTGCGGCGAACCCAATGTGCTGCCGAGTTCGACCAATCCGACCCGCCCCTATACGCGGAACACGATCGACGAGCACCTCGACATGCTGATGGTTTGCCATCATCTCGACCCCGGGTTGCCGGAGGACGTGGCATTCGCTGAAAGCCGGATCCGCGGCGAGACGATCGCGGCTGAGGATATCCTGCATGACCTCGGCGCCATCAGCATGATGAGCAGCGACAGCCAGGCGATGGGACGGATCGGCGAGGTGATCACGCGGACCTGGCAGACCGCCGACAAAATGAAACGGCAACGGGGCCGGTTGGCGGGCGAGACCGGCACGAACGACAATCTCCGGATCAAACGTTATATCTCCAAATACACGATCAACCCGGCCATCGCGCATGGCCTTTCCCACCTGATCGGTTCGATCGAACGAGGCAAGCTTGCGGACCTGGTCTTCTGGCGGCCCGCTTTCTTCGGCGCCAAACCGGAGATGGTGGTCAAGGGCGGGTTTATCGCCTGGGCGCAGATGGGCGATCCCAATGCCTCGATCCCGACGCCGCAACCCGTCTCCATGCGACCCATGTTCGGGGCTTTCGGCCGGGCTCCCGGATCCACCTCCGTCGCCTTTGTCAGCCAATTGTGCCGCACCGAGGGGATCGCCGACAGTTACGGTCTGGCCAAGCGCATCGAGGCGGTCCGGAACTGCCGCAAGATCGGGAAACGCGACCTGAAATGGAACGATGCCCTGCCCCGCATCACGGTGGACCCGGAGACTTATGCCGTGCATGCCGATGGCGAATTGCTGCGTTGCGAGCCGGCCTCGATCCTGCCGCTGGCCCAGCTCTATAGCCTCTTTTGATGAACGACGGGACGGACTGGTCACTCTGGCAGTTTCTGGATTCGGCGTTCCCCACGGGCGGGTTCGCGCATTCGGGCGGATTGGAAGCCGCATGGCAACACGGTGAAGTGACCGGCCGTATCTCGCTCGAAGCCTGGATCGAATCCAGCCTGCTCCAGTCGGCCCGTGGCGGGCTGCCCTTCGTGATGGCCGCACACCAGGAACCGGGGCGCCTGGGAGAACTCGACGAATTATGCGAGGTTTTCACCCTGAACCATGTGGCCAATCGGGCGAGCCGGCTTCAGGGCCGGGCCCTCTGGTCCGCCGTCGAGCGCACGTTCACAACTGTCGCCGGTGCCGTCCTTCCCGGACCGGTGTTCGCCCATTATGCGCCCGTGTTCGGGGCCGTGTGCCCGGGTCTGGGATTCGCCCCGATGTTGGCCGCGCGGGCGTTTGTATTTGTTCAATTGCGGGCCTTCGTGGCCGCCGCGGTGCGCCTCAACATCATCGGATCCATGGCCGCCCAGACCCTGCAGGCGGGGTTCGCGACCCGATGCGATGCCGCGGCCCGACTGGGGGCTTCGCTGACCTTGGACGACCTGTCACAAACGGCGCCGTTGATCGACCTGTGGCAGGGAGCCCAAGACCGGCTTTATTCCCGTCTTTATCAGAGTTGAACCGAGCACAACCCGGAGCCGAATCACTGGAATCGCCCACGAAACACACGAAATCCGGAAAGGCGAATGGCCGCTAAAGAACGCAATGAACACCCCTCATCATTCCCACTCCCATTCGCATCCGCACGGCCATGACCACCCCCACCTGGATCACCCGGGCCGTTTCCACGAACGGGATGCGCCGCTCGACCGTGATTATTCGCGGCGTGCCTTCACGGTCGGGATCGGCGGCCCGGTGGGCAGCGGCAAGACCGCGCTCGTCCTCGAATTATGCCGGCGCCTCCGCGACCGGGTGAACCTGGCGGTCGTCACCAATGACATCTTCACCCGCGAGGACGGCGAGTTCCTGGTGCGGAACGGGGCGCTGCCGGCGGAACGGATCCGGGCCGTCGAGACCGGCGGTTGCCCCCACGCGGCGATCCGGGACGACATCTCGGCGAACCTCCTGGCCCTGGAGGAACTCCAGCACCTTTTCCGCACCGACCTGCTGCTGATCGAATCCGGGGGCGACAACCTCGCGGCGTGTTACAGCCGGGAACTCGCGGATTACACCATCCAGGTGATCGATGTCGCGGCGGGCGACAAGATCCCGCGCAAAGGCGGACCGGGACTCACGCAAAGCGACCTGCTGGTGATCAACAAGACGGATCTCGCCGCCGCCGTGGGGGCCGACCTGGGCGTGATGGAACGGGATTCCCGACGGATGCGGGGTGACGGCCCATTCCTGTTCGCACAGGTGCGCAACGGGGTGGGTCTGCCCGAAATCGTGGACCACGTGATCCACGCGTGGCAGCACGCCTGCGGGGTCGCGCACGGGCACTGAACGGGACGCGTCTTCCGCCCCTTCAATTCCCCCGCGTCACCCGCACCGCACAATGCTTATAGCTCGGCTGGCGTGAATGCGGATCGAAGGAGGATGCGGTCAGACGGTTCACGCCGTCATAATGCATCGGCAGAAACACGCTTCCGGCCGGCACCGTGGGCGTGACATATAAGTTGGCGTCCAGGGTTCCCCGCCGGGTTTCCAACCTCACCCGCCCCGGCACCGTCAAACCCAGGCGCGCCGCATCGTCCGGATGCACCTCGACATAACATTCCGCCGGGTAGAGCTGGCGCAGCACATCGGACCGCCCGGTGCGGGTGTTCGTGTGCCATTGTGCGCTGGTGCCCCGCCCGGTGAGCAGGACGAACGGATACTCGGCATCGGGCACCTCGGCGGGGGTGCGCGGTTCATCAAAGATGAAACGGGCACGACCGCCAGGGAGAAAGAACCGGCCGTCCTCGAACAGCCTCCGCTCGCGCCATTTCCCGGGAAGCGCCCCGGCCTCCGGACCGCCGCCCACGCCCGATTCCGTCGCGTCCGCCACGGTGAACGGCCATTGCACGCCCCCGGAGGCGTCGAGGTGCCGGTAGTCGGCGATTCCGCTGAAATCACACGGACGTCCGGCGCTGAGCCGCTTGAGGATCTGGAACACGGCCTCGGGTGAACGCCATTCGCGGAACAACCCGCCGCAGCCCCACGCCGCCGCGATGAGCTGGAAGATGTGGAAATCGCTGAGCGCCTGACCGGGTGGGCGCCGGACACGTTTCACCAGACCGATCCGCCGTTCACTGTTGATGAAGGTGCCTTCCTTCTCGCCCCAGCCCGCCGCGGGCAGGAACAGATGGCCCATCCTCGCCGTGTCGGTGTCGGCGTACAAATCCTGCACCACGAGGAAATCCAGTTTCGCGGCGAGCTCGCGGAAACGGCCTTGGTGAATCCACGAATGCGCCGTGTTGGTCGCCACCACCCAGAGCCCGCGGATCGCGCCGGATTCAATCCCGTCAATGATCTGGTCATAGGCCCACCCGGGTTCCGACGGCACGCACTCCTCCGGCCAGCCCAGGACCGACGCCACTTCGCGACGGTGGCCGGCGTCGCGGAAATCACGTCCGCCGGCGAGCCCGGTCGCATTGGCGAAAAGACGCGACCCCATCGCGTTGCACTGGCCGGTGATCGAGTTCGCACCGGTGCCGGGACGCCCGATGTTGCCGGTCATCAACGCGAGATTGATCAATGCCTGTGCGGTCCGGGTGGATTCGTGTCCCTGGTTCACGCCCATGGTCCACCAAAAGCTCACCCGTCGGCCCGCGGCCACCACCCGCACCAGTTCGTCGAACGTCTCCCGCGCCAACCCGGACGCGGCGCAGACGCGTTCGGGCGTGAAGGCCGCGACGAACGCCGCGAATTCCGCGAAGCCCTCCGTATGCGCATCGACAAAACGGCGGTCCACCACGCCTTTCTCCAGCAAGGCGGCGGCGAGTCCGTATAAGAGCGTGAGATCCGATTTCGGGGCGAGCGGGACATGGAGCGTGGCCGCCATCGCCGTCTCGGTGCGCCGCGGATCCAGCACCACGATCGACGGATGATGGGGATTGCGCAGGACCCGCTGCCACATGATCGGGTGGGCGATGCACGGGTTGGATCCGACGAACACCAGGCAATCCGATTCCTCGAAGTCCGCATAGGTATAAGGCGGGGCATCGAACCCGAGGCTCTGTTTATAGGCGACGTGCGCCGTGGCCATGCATTGCCGGGTGTTGGAATCGCAATGCCGGCCGCCCATCCCCGACCGGAACAGGCCGCCGAGGAATGCCATTTCCTCGGTGCAGATCTGGCCCGTGCTGAGGAAGGCGATGCTCTCCGGCCCGTGCGCGGCCTGGACCGCCTTCATCTTCGTCGTGAACTCGTGCATGGCCCGCACCCACGACACGGGTTCCATCGCGCCGGTCGATGCGTTCCTCAGCAGCGGGGTGGTCGCCCGGTCCGGGGCGGCCAGCGGCGTGAGCGCCTCCCAACCCTTGGGACACGCCATGCCGAGGTTCACCGGATACAGCGGGTCGGCACTGAGGTTCACCGCCACCCCGTCTTTCAGATGCACGGTCAACCCGCAGCCCGTCGCACAAAACCCGCAGACCACCGTGGTCGTCGCATCGGGTTTGAGACGTTCCGGGATCCGCCCCAGGCCAAACCTGCCGGGCGTCTGGACCAGGTCCGCGGTCAGGGGACCGTGCCATTCGCGCAACCAGGTGTTGGTCGGGGTCTTGGCAACGGGGGGCGGGGGGAGGGGCGCGATCATGGGTGGGCCTCGGTTCAGGAAGGTTGCCCGGGCATCCGATCCGGGGAAACGGCGCGGAAAAAAAGGCGACGTTCGGACACCATCGTCCCCACCATCAGCAGGCTGAAAGGCAGCAGGGGAAGATCGGCGCACGCTGCGATCGCGGTGATCACGGCGAGCAGGAGTCGGATCATCAGGCCGGTGTGCAACGGCCCGACCAACAGGCCGGCGGTCCGTCGAAGGGGGGTCCAATCCGGGTCCCGCCGATGGGCCAGCACCTGCCATTCGAAAGCCACCGTTCCCACCACGGCGAGCGCGACCCATCCCGGCCACACGGCGGCCCCGAGAACCATGCCTTGCAGCACCGTCGCCACGAAACGCGGGCCGGTTTCCCGCCCGGACCAGTAGGTGCGGCGGGTGTCGACATAGACCATGGCCTGGGCGAAGACGGCGGCGACCCCGGACAGGATCACCGCCGCCCCGAAGAGCAGGGACACTTTCGGCAACGGCACGGGGCACCAGAGCGTGGCGATGAACATCGTGGCGACCCCGGCGAACGCGTTCAGGGCGATCGCCTCGCGGCTGAGCCAACTCGTCCGCCAACCCATCCACACCCGCCAGGCCTTCAGCGGGCGACCGAGGTGAAACACGGAGGCGATCAACCCGGCGACCAACGCAAGCATCCCAGTGGCGGACGCACTGCGCAAGTTTTCGACCGGGGCCCCGGCCCAACCGTGCAACGCCACGCCCATCAAAACCCCGATACCGACCTGGGTCAGGACCAACATCCACACCAGCGGCCAATGAGCCGCCTCGGGCCGGAGCCGGTCCTCATCCGCCGCGTGAAGTTCCGACGGTCCACGACGGGTTATATAACGGCTGGTCGGCAGCGTGTAAGCGGGATCGGGAGACGCCGCCAGGAAGGTGTTGGCACCGGTGACCTCCCCGCGGTGGAGGGCCCGCACCGTCGCGACATCGACGGTTGTGACCCGGATGGCCGAACTGGGACACGCCTGGACGCAGGCCGGTGCCTCTCCGTCCGCCAACCGTCCCTGGCAGAGATCACATTTGCGCACGATGCCCCGTTTCTCCGAATATTTCGGGACATCATAGGGGCATTTCAGCACGCAATAGCTGC
>JANYCC010000242.1 GCA_025360495.1 Verrucomicrobiota bacterium
GTCAGTTCCGCGTCCGGCGCCACATACAGGGGCTTGATCTTGGTGCGCAGGAAATGGTCCGGGCACGACGTCCCCAACTCCGCGAGCCGCGGGGCGTCCTGGGAATTCACAAAGCGCAGGATCTTGTCGTCGTCCTGCACGGTGCCGATCAACCGCTTCTGGCGGCTCACCTGGCCGCGCAGCCAGGGCAGCAGCCGGGCCAGCACCCGTTTCCGGACTTCCGGCGGCAGCGACGCATGACGGGCACCGCCGAAAGCCGCCGCATCCCCGCCCTTCGCCTCGTATTTCGAATCGATGAACGCCGACGCCTGCTCGATGAAACCAAGGGTGCGGTGGTAACACGTGTGGTCGTCGTCATCCCAGGAGATGAAGCCGTGCTGGCCCATCATGATGCCCCTGGCCTGCGGTTGGGTCCGGCAGATTTCCTGCATGGCCAGCCCCAGTTCAAAGCCCGGGCGCATCCACGGGACATAAGCCATCGCGGATCCGAAGATCTCGCGGGTCAGTTCCTCGCACCGGGCCGAGGCGGCGATGGCGATCACCGCATTCGGGTGCATGTGGTCGACATGCCGGGCCGGGATGAAACTGTGGAGCGGGGTGTCGATCGAGGTCGCCCGCGGATTCAGGTTGAACGTGGTGTGCGTGTACATCGCCACCATGTCATCCTCCGCCGGGGATTTGAGACCCCGGTTCGCCCGCGCCGCATAGACCCCTTGCAACCCGACCACCTTTTCCTGGTAGAGCGACGAGAAATTCTCGCGGGTGCTGGTCCGGAGATCGCCCCCGGAACCCTTCACCCAGAGCACGGGCACGGTGGCCCCCGACAGCGGGTCGATGCCTTCCAATTTGGACGAGGTGTTGCCCCCGCCGGTGTTGGTGATCCGCTGGTCGGCACCGAGGCGGTTGGAGCGATAGACCAGGCGCCCGACCGCATCGAGACCGGCCACCTCGTTGTCGCGCCAGAGATCCAAGACGTAGCTGTAAGATTTTGTGCCCATATCGAAAGAGGTCGCCACCGAAGGATCCCCACCGGGCCCCCGATCCGCGAGCCCCCAAACTCGCAAGCCGATGCAAATCGGGGCAACGTCTTTTTTCTGCCCCTTTCATCCCGGGGGAAGATGCCTTCCTCCTGGGAGATCCCCTCCGGGAGGCAGGTCCGGTCCGATTTCTTCACCCCGGACGGCAGAATCGTAACAAACGTAACTTGCCCGTTGCCTCCGGTGTGGGGTGAGATGGTCCCATGCGCCTGCCCGTCGCCCTGCGGAAACGCTCCTTCCTGCCGGATCGGCCCGTCGGATTGCAGGCCGTCACCTTGGCCGAACAACTTCTGGCCCATTCCCAGGATCAAACCAAGTCCCGGAATCCGGCCGAAAGCGTCCATCAGGTGCGGTTGGTGCTCAAGGCGCTGAGGGCCTTGATACGGCTGTTCCCCAATCCCGGCAGCGGAACCCCTCCCGGGGGACTCGACGACCGGTTGAAACTCTTGGGACGCCAACTTTCGCCCGTGCGCGACCGGGAGGTCGCCCAAGCCACCTTGCGCGAATTGGTCCGCAAACACGGGGGCCGGACCGAACGGAATGCCGCCCACGCCTGGCTCCGGTCCTGGGTCGGTCCTTCCGTGGAACCCGACGCGACCACCCGGGATGCGACGATCGCCGCCTTGTCCGGTTTGGGGCCCGGATTAAGGCGGCACCTCCGGCGCGCCGCATCCCCATCGGGCCTCAGCGGGGCCTTGAATCATTCACTGTGCAAGGCGCGGCGCCATCATCAACACGCCGAGCGATCAGGAAAACCGGAGTCTTTTCATGCCTGGAGGCGTTGGCAGAAACGCTTGGAAGCCCAACTGCGCTGGTCAGGCGGATCGGAACGCCTGAAACCCCTGGTCGGAAAGCTCCACGCATTGCAGGAGGATCTGGGCCGGTTGCACGACCTGGACGTGCTCGCGCACTTGCTCCATCAGGCGGTTTCCGACCAACCCCCGACCGCCACCGGGGTGCCGGAACTGAGCGCCCTGGTCACCCAACGGTTCCAACGCCTTCAACGCCGGATCCTCCTGGAAGGGCGACCACTCCTGCGACGACGGCTTCCGACCGCTGTGCGCCGGGTCCGCCGGGCTTGGACTCCGTAGAAGACGATGGGAGGAGACTCACGCCCCAACGCGCCTTGCGTCCGACCCCACGGTCAGTTTCCCGGAAGACAACGGCCGGTCGAATGGCTACCAATAAACCCATGAATGGGGCACGCCGAATCTCCTCCGCGGCACATCACGCATGGACGCGCCGACATTTCCTGCGGCTGGGCGCGGTGGGTGCCGCCGCTCTGAACCTCCCGCCGACCGGCGCGGCCGAGCCACTGCCCCCGGAACTGGCCCGGACCGTGGAATCCCTCGAACCGTTCTTCACACCCCCGGATAAGTTCCGCGATGTGTCCCGCGGCAAACCCCTGCCCCACTCCTTGCCCGAGGACAAAAAACGGATCGTCGGACTCACCCGCGAGACTTGGAAACTCGAGGTGATTTCCGATCCCGAAAACCCTGCGTCACTGCGCAACCCGCTCACCCATAAGACCGGGACGGCACTGGATTTCCCCAGGTTGCTGCAACTGGGTGAAAAACACTCCGTCCGGTTCGCGAAGATGATGACCTGCCTGAACATCGGCTGTCCGCTCGGGATGGGACTCTGGGAAGGCGTGCCGCTCCGGGAGGTGATCGCCCTCACCCAACCGCGCGAGAATCTCCGGCGGGTGTTTTATTATGGATATCATAATGACGACCCCGCCCAGATGTTCCGCAGTTCGCTGCCCATCGACCGTGTTCTGGAAGACCCCTTCGACCTGCCGCCCGTGATCCTGTGTTATAAATTGAACGGGGCCTGGCTCGACAGCGAACGCGGCGGCCCGGTCCGGATGGTGGTGCCGGAGGCTTACGGCTTCAAATCGGTCAAATGGCTCACGCATCTCGTGCTGACCAACCTCTTCCACGCCAATGACACCTATGCCAATGACAACAACAACGTGGAAAGCTGGCTCAAGACCTTCGCCGCGACCCTTTCCATCCCGAAATCGGTCAAACCCGGCGAATCCATCCCGGTCACCGGCTATGCCCAGGTCGGCCTGTCGGGTTTGACCAGGGTCCAGGTCTCCATCCAATCGGACGCCGCCGTGAATCCACCCGATGAATGGACCGACGCCCAAATCCTTGCCCCACCCCGGAATTGGGGCCATTTGCCGGAGGGTAAGATTCCCCCCGGCACAATGGGTTTCGACGACGTGACGGGTGCTCCGCGAACCTGGCCGATGCGCTTGGCAAAGGTCCATTGGGCGGTTCTCCTGCCGGGTCGACCGGCCGGACATTATACCTTCCGCTGCCGGACGATCGATGAGAAGGGGGCGGCGCAACCCCTGCCCCGGCCGTTCAAGAACTCCGGGCATTCGGCGATCGAACTGACCGAATTCACGGTCAAAGAATCCTAAATTCACCACCGGAAGAATCGATAGGGATCATCCCATTCCTGCGGCGGATCCCCATAGAAGCCCGCCGTCCAACGCTGCTCCGGTGGGGCGGTCGCCGACGTCACAGGCTGATGGAACCGATCCAATAGCGGGGTGGACGACGCGACGCCCATATTGCCCAATAATCGCGAGAGCAGGACGGACGCATGCCGCCGGGTTCGCCGAAGGTTCGATTGATCGCCTTCGAACCGCCAGGGGACGAACTGGCATAACACCACGTTGGCATCCGTCATCCGGGCGACGATCCCATCCCCCAGCACCTGCGCCCCGGTGGTGATCAATGGCAGGACACGCGGGTCGCGATTGTGAACATCCGCCGGACTGATCCCCGCCAGGAGTGTCCCCATTCCCGGCGGTTCAAACCAGGCGGCGATATGTTCGGCAGCTTTCATACCGACCTGGTGGGGCAACACCGCCGCGGCATCAGGCTCATCAAGTCCGATCGCCAACAGATGGCCCCCCGACTTCAGCCATCCGGCAATCTGTGAAGCCTGCGCCGCCAACGCTTTCCCGCCACCCGGACCCACGATCAGAACCTGATCCGATGATAACGACAAACCATCCCCGACAGACGATTGAACGTTCACCCCCGCGGCCTCCAGATGATTCTTTCCCGCAGGTTCACCGACATAAACCGCCCGTCGCCGCGGCCCGGGCTTCCAAGTCCCCATGTGACCTAGGATGTTCTGGACCAGCCGTTCCGCCGCAGGATCCGCTTCCGTGCGCCCGGTCACGTCGGCCTGGCAAAAGAGAACCATGCCCGACCCTTCATGATATTCCAACAGGGTGCTGTATTGGAG
>JANYCC010000281.1 GCA_025360495.1 Verrucomicrobiota bacterium
GAAGGAATTGGCGGCGTTGGTGAAGAAGACGGGCCTGCTTTACGGTTTGACCCACAATTACACCGGTTATCCCTTGGTGAAGCAGGCCCGCGAAATGGTCGCCAACGGCAGTCTCGGCAAGATCCGCAAGGTGGTGGCCGAGTATCCGCAGGGATGGTTGGCGACGCGGTTGGAGGCCTCGGGACAGAAGCAGGCGGGTTGGCGCACCGACCCCAAACGATCCGGCGCGGCGGGTTCGATGGGCGACATTGGCACCCATGCTGAGAACCTCGCCGAATACATCACCGGCCTGAAGATTGAGGAACTGGCGGCCGATCTCACTTCCTTCGTGAAGGGCCGGCGCCTGGACGACGACGGCAATGTGTTGTTGCGATTCAAGGGCGGGGCCAAGGGCCTGTTGCACTGTTCCCAGATCAGCGTGGGGGAGGAAAACAACCTGAACATCCGCGTGTACGGCGAGAAAGGCGGCTTGGAATGGCACCAGAATGAGCCCAACACGCTCCTGGTGAAATCGCTCGACCAACCCATGCAGGTGTACCGGACCGCCAACGGCTATCTCGGGGCCGCGGCCAAGGGTGCCAGCCGCACCCCACCGTCGCATCCCGAGGGCTACCTGGAGGCCTTCGCGAACGTCTACAAGAACTTCGCCAACCACATCCGCGCCCGCTTGGAGAAACGCAAACCCGCCAAGGACGATCCCGCACTCGATTATCCCCGCATCGAGGATGGCGTCCGCGGCATGGCGTTCATCGAGGCCGTGGTGAAGTCGTCGGCGAACAACACGGCCTGGACGCGTCTCGACGCCTGAGGTGCCAGTTCAACGGGGTGAACCGCGGAGGACGTGGATCAGAAGCCCGTCTCAAGCCTCCTTTGCCGTGAAGCGTGATCCGTGAACCGTGAAGCGTGAAGCGTGATCCGTGATCCGTGATCCGTGATTCGTGGAATCCGCGGTTTCAATTCGGAATCCGGCTCAGCCCAGCGCCCGGTCGAAGGCATCGGCCAGCGCATTCAAACCGCCGCCTTGGTTGAAGCCGGAGGGTGGTTTCACTCCCGGACGAGGCCCGGCGACGGGCCGCGCTGCCGGTCCCGTCCGGGCGTCCTTGGCCGTCCCGAGCACCGGGTTGGCTTTCAGCGAAAGCGAAACCCGCTTCCGTTCCAAGTCCACTTCAAGAACGGTCACCATCACCTTTTGGTGCACCTTCACGACCTCCGCCGGGTCCTTGATGAACTTGTCGGAAATCTGGCTCACATGGACCAACCCGTCCTGATGGACCCCGATGTCCACGAACGCACCGAACGCGGTCACGTTGGTCACGATGCCCGGAAGTTTTTGACCGGGACGCAGATGTTCGAGCTTCTCCACCCCGTCTTGGAACGCGAACGCCTCGAATTTCTGCCGCGGGTCGCGACCGGGCCGCGCCAATTCCTCGAGGATATCCTTCAGCGTCGGCAAACCCACGCCGTCCTCCACGTATTTCTCCGCACGGATCCGTGAGCGCAACGCCCCGTCGCGGAGCAGATCCGCCACCTGGCAGCCGAGGTCGCGGGCCATCCGGTCCAACAGCGGATAGCGCTCGGGATGCACCGCGCTGGAGTCGAGCGGGTTGGCCCCATCCCGGATCCGCAGGAAGCCCGCACACTGTTCAAACGCCTTGGGACCGAGCCGGGGAACCTGCAGCAAATCCTGCCGCGATTTGAACGGTCCCTTTTGATCCCGATACGCGACAATGTTCGCCGCCAGGGCCGGACCGAGCCCCGAGACATACCCCAGCAATTGCCGGCTTGCCGTGTTCAATTCCACGCCCACCCGGTTCACGCACGACATCACCACGTCGTCCAACCCATCCTTCAAGGCGTTCTGGTCGACGTCATGCTGGTATTGGCCGACGCCGATCGATTTGGGATCCAACTTCACCAATTCGGCGAGGGGATCCATCAAGCGCCGTCCGATGCTCACGGCGCCGCGGACGGTGAGATCCTGATCGGGGAATTCTTCGCGGGCGGCCTCACTGGCCGAATAGATCGATGCGCCACTTTCATTGACGAGGACGACCGGGATGGTGGCGGGCAATCCGATGCCACGGACAAATTGTTCCGTCTCGCGGCTCCCGGTGCCATTGCCGATGGCGATGGCTTCGACCTCATGTTTCTGGACCAATGCCGTGAGGGTCGCCGCCGCCACCCGCAGCACTTCCGGCGAGCCGGTGGTGGCATGGACGACATCGTGGTGCAGGAGCCGGCCCTGGCGGTCGAGGACCACGGTTTTGCAGCCGGTGCGGAACCCGGGATCCAAGGCGAGCACCGGACGTCGTCCCAAGGCGGGTGCCAGCAACAGTTCGCGCAGATTGCTCGCAAAAACGCGGATCGCCTCGGTGTCGGCGAGTTTCTTGGACTCCATCCGGACCTCCGCCTCAATGGTGAAGCCCAGCAGACGCTTGAAACAGTCTTGGGCCGCCAACCGGACCTGTTCGCCGGCGGGCCGCCCGGGCGCTTTGACAAACAATCCCTCCAACAACACCAAGGCCGCATCCTCCGAAGGCGTGACGCGGACCATGAGGAAACCCTCGGATTCGCCGCGCCGAATGGCCAGGAGGCGATGGCTGGGAATCGTCGCCAACGGTTCGCTCCAATCGAAGTAGTCTTTGAATTTCGCGCCCTCGGTTTCCTTGCCGGTCAGGACGTGCGATCGGACGGATGCCTCGGAACGGTAGAGATCGCGAAGCCGGGAGCGGGCGGCGGCGTCATCACTGATGCGTTCGGCGAGAATGTCCCGGGCACCCGCGAGTGCCGCGGCGGCATCGGCGACATTTTTGGCCGGATCCACGAAGGCGTCGGCGCAGTCAAGGGAGTCCAGCGTGGCCTGTTCCGACCAGAGACGATCGGCGAGCGGTTCCAGTCCGGCCTCGCGGGCGATCGTGGCCCGGGTGCGGCGTTTGGGACGGTAGGGCGCATAGATGTCCTCCAGTGCGGCCAGGGTCTCGGCCGACGCGATGGCGTACTTGAGGACCTCGGTGACCAGGTTGCGTTCCGCGAGCGAGCGCAGGATGGACACCCGACGTTGCTCCAGTTCCAAGAGCTGGATGAGCCGGTCGCGGATATTGGCCACGACGACCTCATCGAGGCTGCCAGTGGCCTCCTTGCGGTAGCGGGCGATGAAAGGAACCGTGCCGCCCTCAGCCAGGAGGCGGGAAGTGGTCGCGACCTGGCGCGGATTGAGGCCGAGCTCGGAAGCGATCCGGGCGACGTGTGATTCGTTCATGATTCGCGGACCGGGCTGTATAGCCGATGACCCGGGATACGGAAAGAAGGAAGGGGGAAAGGGATTGAAGCGAAGCGTCCTCCCGTCCGCTCCCACCTCGGTCAGGCTGCCGCGGATGCCGGGAAGTCCTCAAGGCTGGCAATGTGCAAGATGGCGCACCGTCGGGTGTTCAAGGCAATTCCGTCAGCGTTCGGGTCCAATCCGATTTCAACCGCCGTTTGGAGGACCCATGCGGCATCATGGTTGAGGATGTCATAAGTCTCCCCATTCGACATCCTGATCCGGAAGGGGCGGAACGGGTTTTCATCCAAACGTTCCTTGATCTGCCTTGCCGTGAACATGCCCGTTTTCAGTAAAGCCGGTCCGCGGGGGTGTCAAACCACCGTGGCTGCCAGGGTGCCGAGGCGGACGCAGGGCGGACCCGAGCTCCGCCTCCCCACGCCGGCGGCTACAGTTCTGTCCTCACGTCGGCGGCTACCGATCTTTCCGCGCGTCGGCGGCTACTTCAGGGCCGCGTAGACCCGATGGACGTCATCATGATCGTCGAGATCATTGAGGAATCCCTCGACTTGGGCGCGGTCGTGGGCGGACACCTCGGTGGGATTCTTGGCCACATACCGCAATTCGCTGGCGGTGATGTTCCAACCCGCGTCCTTGAGCCAGTGGCTGACGGTCGCCAGATCCTTGACCTCGGTGAGAAACCGCGACCCCTGGCCGCCCTCGGGAATCTCCTCCCCCTCGAGCACCTCCACGTTCTGCGCTCCCGCCTCGATCGCGTCCGTTTCCGGGTCGCGGGACCGGTCCTTGTGGGTGGCCTCGACGACGCCCATGCGGTCGAAGAAGAAATGCATGCTGCCCGGTTGGCCGAGTTGCCCGTTGAGGAACAGGCGCCGGATCTCAGGTGCGGTGCGATTGCGGTTGTCGGTGACGCATTCGACGATCACCGGGACCTTGTGCGGGCCGAATCCTTCGTAAAAGACGGTCTCGTACTCGACCTTTTCATCGAGCAAACCGGCGCCTTTCTTCACGGCCCGCTCGATGGTGTCGCGGTTCACGCTCGATTTGCGCGCCTTTTCCAAGGCGACAAACAGGCGGGGGTTGGTGTCCGGATCGGCGCCACCCAACTTGGCTGCGACCGTGATTTCGCGGACCAGTTTGCCGACGATCTGGCCCTTCTTTTGGGCGTTGGCCTCGCGCCCAGCTTGTTTCCATTGAGCACCCATGAGTTCCGTGAGCCTGATGCATCTCCGGCCGGGAAGGAAGCCTTCGGTGGAGGCGTCGTCAGGAATCTTCACACCTGATTTCACGACCGGGACGGCGGGATGACCGGGACCTTCGGCGGGCCGTTTTCGGGGTGGTCCAAACGATCGAGGCGTGACCGCGTTGCGCCTTCGCTGTTGCCCCGGCACGGTGCCTCCTGTTAGCAACCGCGCCCGCGTCCATGCGTTTTGTGTTCCTCACCCTCGGTTATCATCCGGACCTCGACGGCGGCGGCTATCGCTACGCCACCGAGGTCGCGGAACGGTTGGCCAACCGTGGTCATGAGGTCCACGCCGTGTTCCCCAATCCGCGCAACCGCCTCGCCTCACTGGAAATCCGCCACGGGGTCCGGCTCCATCGCGTGCCCGACGGAACGGGGTCGTTCTTTGCCAATTGGCGGAGCGAAAACGCGGCGGCGCGGGAGGTTTTGCAGGAGGTGCTGGCACCGGGATGCCCGCGGACCCTCGTGGCCACGCATCAGGCGTATTTCGAACCCGCCGCCCGGAATTGGCCCACGGTTTTCATGTACCAAGGCGCTTGGGGGCTCGAGTATCGCTTCAGTCAACAGGCCAAGCCCCGGGGGGTGATCCGGCGGTTGGCGGATCCGTGGATCGCCCGCCAGTTGCACCGCACCGAGGCCCGGGCGCTCCGGGCCGCCCCCCTGATCCTGGTGGCCAGTGAGTACACCCGACGATGCCTTCCACTCTGGCATCCCCGCGTCCGCTCGCCCGTCACCGTCGTTTCCGGAGGCGCCAATTTCGCCCAATTCCATCCGCCGTCGGATCGTGCCGAGGTCCGCCGTCACTGGGGTCTGGCCCCGGACGAATTCCTCTTCCTGACCGTCCGGCGATTGGACCCGCGGATGGGCTTGTCCGGTCTGCTCGAATCTTTCGCGCGCGCCACTGTCGATCACCCGGGGGCCCGGCTCTGGCTCGCCGGCCGCGGTCCCCAACACGAGGCATTGCAGGCGGACATCCTGCGCCTCGGACTTGCGGCCCGGGTGCGGCTGTTGGGCTTCGTCCCGGAACCGGATCTCCCGGGCTTGTACGGGGCCGCCGACTGCACCTTGATGCCGTCCCTGGATCTCGAGGGGTTCGGGTTGGCCACGGTGGAGGCCCTGGCCTGCGGGACCCCGGTGTTGGCCTCGGACGCGGGGGCAAATCCGGAATTGGTAGGCCCTCTCGATCCGGCCCTCGTGTACCCGACCGGCGACAAATCGGGACTGGAACAACGGCTTCGGTCCATCCTCGGCGGAGATCTGGCCTTGCCATCGCGCGAACGCTGCGCGCTCTACGCCCGGGAATCCTTCCCATGGGAACGACCGGTCGAGGCCTTCGAGACGGCGTGGGAGGATCACGCCACCGGGGGCAAACCGAACCCATGAGGATTTTGGAACTTGGAAAATTCTATCCGCCCGAACGGGGTGGGATGGAGACCTTGCTCCAACTCTGGGCGGAAGGTTTTGCCGCACGCGGTCACGATGTGACCTGCGTGGTCGCGAACCGCCACCCCCGCACCGTCACCGAACAGGTCGGCCAGGTCCGACTCGAACGCGTGGCCCAATTTGGGGAATTATTCTCCCTCTCGCTCTGCCCCTCCTATACGGGAGCCATTCACCGCCACCCCACCGACATCATCCATGCGCATTTCCCGAACCCGCTGGCGGATCTGGCGATCCTGCGGGCCCCACGCCGGACCCCGGTCGTCGTTCATTGGCACAGCGACATCGTTCGGCAGCGGGCGCTGATGTCGCTGTATCGCCCGCTCCAATTGGCAATGTTGCGACGGGCGGACCAGGTGGTGGTCGCGACGCCGATGCACCTGGAGTATTCGGCCTGGCTGGGTCCTTTCCGGGACAAGGTGACGGTGATCCCGTTCGGCCTCGACCTGGCCCGGTTTGCCCCCACGCCTGCTTTGGGACGGCGGGTTGCGGAACTGCGGGCCGGGTGCGGCGACCGGGTGATTTTTCTCAATGTCGGACGGTTGGTCCCCTATAAGGGTCAGCGTCATGCGATCGAGGCTCTGACCGGGGCGCCCAAAGCGGAGTTGTGGCTGGCCGGGACGGGGCCCTTGGAGGAAGAGCTTCGTGAACTTGCGGGCAGCCTGGGGGTGTCCGACCGGGTCCGATTCTGGGGCAACGTGGCGGATTCCGACCTGCCGGCCCTGATCCATGCCTGTGATGTTTTCCTGTTTCCCTCGGTGACGCCCAACGAGGCTTTCGGGTTGGTATTGGTGGAGGCGATGGCCTGCGGAAAGCCACTGATTGCTTGTCGTTTGCGGTCAGGAGTGCCATACGTATGCCGCCCGAACGTCAACGGGTTGTTGGTGCCCCCGGCCGAGTCCAAGGCCCTTGCGGAAGCGATGGGCACACTGATTGCTTCGCCGAGCCTGCGGTCAACATTGGGAACGGCAGGCCGCCATTTGGCGGCTGCGGAGTTTGCTGTGGAAGGGATGCTGGATCGTTATTTGGAGCTGTTCAGGGGTTTGCTAGGGAAGAGCCGCGCAGAATGTCCCACTACAAAACTTACTTCGTGATGTTATTGGTGTCCGGGTTGGGGGCCTTCGCCCTCACGCCGGTGGCCATCCGTCTGGCCCTGCAATGGGGCGCCGTGGATCTCCCCAATGCCCGAAAAGTCCACGACAAGCCCATGCCGCGCCTCGGCGGTCTGGCGGTCTTCCTCGGTTTTTGCCTCCCGTGGGCGGGCCTGTATTTCATCCACAATCCGGTCTCGGCCGCCTTCCTCGACTTTGAAACCCGCTTCGGCGCCCTCGTCCTCGCGGCGGCCGCCATGCTGGTGCTGGGTATTTACGACGATATCAAGGGAGCCGATGCCCCCAAGAAATTCCTGGTCCAGACCCTCACCGCCGTCGGCCTCTGGTCGGCCGGCGTCCGCATCGAGGAAGTCTCCAATCCGTGGGGGCATCCCATCGACCTGGGCCTGCTTAGCCTGCCAATCTCCGTGCTCTGGATTGTCGGGGTCACCAATGCCATCAACCTGCTCGACGGCATCGACGGGCTCGTGGCGGGCGTGACGACCGTGATCGCCCTGTGCCTGGCCATCCTGAACATCCTTTCGGGCAACATCCTGATCGCGCTGCTCACCCTGTGCCTCGCCGGGGCCTGCCTGGGTTTCCTGCCCTACAACCATTCCCCGGCCCGGATTTTTCTCGGTGACTCCGGGTCCCTGACCATTGGCATGGTCCTCTCCGGCATCGCCATCCTGTCGCTCTTCAAAGAGGGTCGCCAGACGGCCAATCCGCTGCTCTCCGTCCCGTTCATCCTCTTCGGGCTCCCGCTCTTTGACACGATCCGCGTCATGGTGAAGCGGCTCGCCCGCGGCCAATCGATGTTCCAGGCGGACCGCAGCCATGTCCACCACCGCCTGCTGGAAATGGGCATGAACCACCGGCAGGCCGCGTGGACCCTTTACGCGGTCGCCGCCGGCCTCGGCTCCACCGCCATCCTCCTTTCCCGGCTCGAACACGGACAACAGCTGGTCTTCAGCGTGATTCTGGCGGGATTGGCCGCCACTTCTTACGTCGTCTGGCGCCTCCATCTCCGCGAACATTTCAACGAAGACAAAGACGACGTCCCCCCCGTCGTTTGATAGGCTCGGGCCATGCTGGAGTATGAAGCTGCCTGCGAGCGCTTGCTGGCCGACCTTTCGCCCGCTCCCGCCCAGCTTCTCCCCACGGCCGGATTCGCCCAGTCCGGTGGCCCCCACTTTCTCGCCTCAGACCTTTTCAGCCCCAGTGCCCTTCCGTCGGTCGATAATTCCTCGATGGACGGCTATGCCCTGCGTTCCGCCGACGCGCAATCCGTTCCCACCCTGCTGGACGTGGTCGGCGAGATTGCTGCCGGCAGCGTCCCCGGCATGCCGGTCGGTCCCGGCCAGGCCATCCGGATTTTCACCGGCGCCCCGCTGCCTCCCGGAGCCGATGCGGTCATCATGCAGGAAGACACGGAAACCGATCCGGCCCACCCCGGAAAAGTGCGGATCTTGGACGGGGTGAAGCCCTGGGAGAACGTCCGGTTCGCCGGTGAGGACGTGAAGGCGGGCACGCAGATCGCACGGATCGGCGACGCCCTGACACCCGGGAGACTCGCCCTGATCGCCGCCACGGGAATCGCCAAGCTCCCGGTTTTCCAGCGGCCCCGCGTGGTCCTGCTGGCCACCGGATCCGAACTGGCCGGAGGCGGTGGAGTCCTGCCTGCGGGCCGCATCCACGAAAGCAACCTGCTGCCCCTCGAACTCCTCGTCCGCAGTGCCGGCGGGGTGCCGGTTCGCGCCCAAATGGTCCCCGACGATCGCGCCGCCACCTTGTCAGCCCTTGTCGAGGCGGCCCGGGATTCCGATTTGATCCTCACCGTTGGCGGCGCTTCCGTGGGGACGCATGATTTGGTGAAAGCGGTGGCAATCGAAGCCGGTTTCACCCTGGATTTCTGGAAGGTCTCACTGAAACCAGGAAAACCATTCTTCCGCGGTCGCCGGGGTGCGGTGCAACTCCTCGGCGTCCCCGGGAATCCCGTGTCGGCATTCGTCACCACCGTCCTTCTGGTCCAACCCGCCCTGCGCCGACTCGCCGGGGCCCGGGACCCGCTTCCGCCGACCGTTCCAGGAATCCTCGCCGCGCCTCTCGCCAATCCCGACGGCCGGCGCCACTTCATGCGGGTCACCCTCGCCCGTGACGGTCGGGTGCG
>JANYCC010000297.1 GCA_025360495.1 Verrucomicrobiota bacterium
CCCGCTTTCACGCGACCAGATCAGCACGCGCATGCCGAAGGACCCCCGGAGCTGCCGCCCTGGGAGGGCGGGTTTTCCTACCCGCCCCGCTTCTCCCATTGTCCGGCTTCCCACGATGCCCAGATGCGCCCCTTTCCGTCCCGGCTGTCGTTTGCCGCTTGGCTTTCCCGGGTTTCCCCCAACCTTTCGCCCGTGCACTCCTTGGGCGAACATCCGGGCGCTTCCCAACGGGCGAGGGCCGTGGCGATGCCGCTCCAAAACGTCACCGTCCCCGATCTGTGGCAACAGGAAGCCGTCAGCGCCCTCCGCGCCGGACGGGATGTCGTCGTCCATGCCCCCACCGGTGCCGGCAAGACGCTCATCTTCGAATTATGGTCCAATTTCGGGAAGAATCGCGGCCAGGCCCTCTACACCGTCCCCACCCGCGCCCTGGCCAATGACAAACTCGCCGAATGGCGCGCCCGCGGCTGGAACGTCGGCATCGCGACCGGCGACCTCTCCGACAACCTCGCCGCGCCGGTCATTGTCGCCACGCTGGAAACCCAGAAGAACCGCCTGATCCACGGCGACGGCCCCACCCTGCTCGTCGTCGATGAATACCAGATGCTGGCCGACCCGGATCGCGGCCTGAATTATGAGCTCGCGATCGCCTTGGCACCGCCCAAGACCCAACTGCTTCTCCTCAGTGGTTCGGTGGCCAATCCCGAGCACGTCGCCGCCTGGTTGCGACGGCTCGGACGCGACGCCATCGTCATCAAACACCTGATCCGTCCGGTGCCGTTGGAGGAGGTCGATGCCAACCAGTTGAGCTGGCGTCTGCCCCCGGAGATCCGCGGGTATTGGGCGCGATGCGTGGCCAAATCCCTGGCCGAGGGACTCGGGCCGATCCTGCTGTTCGCGCCGCGCCGTCAGCAGGCGGAGACCCTCGCCGCCGAACTGGCCCGGGAACTTCCCAACGACAACCCGCTCCAACTTTCCGACCCCCAACGCCACCTGGTCGGCGAATCCCTGGCCCGCCTGCTTCGGACCCGCGTCGCCTACCATCACAGCGGCCTTAGTTACGCCGTGCGCGCCGGGGTCATCGAACCCCTGGCCAAGGCCGGACAACTCCGGGCGGTCGTCGCCACCATGGGACTTGCCGCCGGCATCAATTTCAGCCTCCGCTCCGTCGCCCTCACCGCCGACAGTTATAAGCGCGACGGCATCGAAATCCCGATCCGATCGGACGAGATCCTCCAGATGATCGGGCGGGCCGGACGCCGGGGCATCGATGAGACGGGCTACCTGTTGGTGACGGCCAATGAACTGCGCTTGCGCGATGCCCAGGCCGCGATCCTGGCCCGGAGCGGTTTGGTGGATTGGGGTACGCTGCTGACCCTGATGTCCGCCGCGGCCGCGCAGGGCAAGGAGCCGTTTGCCGAAGCCGTGCGGGTTCAAAGCCGCCTCTTCACCACCAAGCCCATCTTCCTGGGCGTCGAGGAATCCATGCGGAATCCCGGGACTCCGTGCGGGTTGCAGACCGATTCCGAGCGTGCGCGGCATGTGCGCCAACACGTCGCCGAACTGCTCAATTCCCGCGGCGAATGGGAGCCTTTCCCCGCCCCCACGGGCCATCCCGCCGGCGAGGTGTTTGCGATCGATTATGGCGAACCCGCCGTCGACGGCTCCCTCGCCCTGCCCCGGCTCCGCAGCGTCCTCACTGAGTCGGCGGCCCTGCAGAAGCTCGGGACGGGCGGACTGGCCCATGTTGCCGACGGACCCGATGGACGCCGCTTCGGGCGATCGATGATTGTCGCGGACCGGGTGGGCACCGACCGGGTGGTGATTGCAAAATGGGTGCGTCGTCTCACCGGCTGGCACGGGCGCGAGGCTTCGATCGAAGCGTGGCACGGCACCATCGCGCCGCTTTTCGAGGAGCGCCTCGCGGCCCAGAAGCTCCCGGTGGTGCGTCTCGACGTCCATCCGCAGCACATCGTCGCGCTCGTCAGCCTGGCCCAACAGACCCTGTGGGTCCCGGTGGACCGACATGGGGTCGCGCTCTGGCAACCGCGCCGGCGCGAGGTGTTCCCGGCGGATTGCGCCCGGTGCACCCTGGTCGAGACCTGCCGCACCCTGACGGCGGCCACGGGGACCGCCGCGATCTGGCGCCGACTCGGGCTGGTGGATCCCCGGGGCGTGCCCACGTTGCGCGGGCGCGTGGTCAGCTTCTTTCAGGGGGGCGACGGACTCGCGTTGGCCGCGGCCTTGGAGGATGAGACCTACCCGTTGGCGGAACTGATTTATGATCTCGCCAACCTGGACGCCGGGTTCCGGTTTTGCGGCGACGACAACCGCTGGGGTGGGCGCCTGGCGATGGTCTGCCATGCGCGGTACGGATTGCAGACCTTCGAAGGATATCTGGAGAACGGCGTGCCCCCGAAGTATGGCGACGGGGCCCAGGTGGTCGTGCACAGCGTCCACCGGGATCCGTTCAGCAAACACCGGTTCGTCACCGATCTGCTGGGCACGGGCGACATCGACCGGGTGATCATCGAGTGGCGCAGTCTGTTGCGGCAGGTGAGCCATGCGCCGGTGTTGGAGTGGGCGCGTTGGAACCTTTTCCAAAAACTGTGCGAGACAATCCTGCACGAGACCGATTCCCCGACCGAGACCGACCTGCCGCCCCTGCTGCATCACCAGACCAAGCGCATCGATCACCGGCTCA
>JANYCC010000330.1 GCA_025360495.1 Verrucomicrobiota bacterium
CCCTTCAGGCGGCGCGCCCCGTCCTTCCTCTTCTCCCCGAACCGTGCCCGTTCCGCCTGGAAGATCTCTTCCACGAACTCCCGGCCCCCGAACACGAACCCATCGCTGAAATACCGCACCCGGCACCGCAGGTAATCCCGCAAGGGCAACCGACCCCTGGCCGCCAGCACCCGCAATCCCTCCTCCCGCGAGAGGGACCCCCGCGCGGTCGTCCCGTCGGGCCGCAGGGTCTCGCGCCGTTCGTTGCCCTCCAGGTACAGGTGCACCCGGTAGGTTTCCAGGGATTTGGCGGGGGATTCCTCCCGGCCCCGCAACAGGGCCCGGACCAGGGATTGCAGACCGTTGCGGGCCCGTTTGCGGCCCGCCACCGCCTCCCCGTAGCCGCTCCAGCGGTAGTCCTTGGGATCCTGGACCAGGCCCGCGCGCACCGGGTTCAGGTCGATGTAGGCGGCCATGGTCACCAGGGCCTGGCCGGCCCCGTCGACCAGCACACTCTTGAAGCGTTCCTCCCACAGGGTGCCCTTGCGGCCGTTGCGGGCGTTGTACCATTGGCTGAAGCGTTGTTTGACCAGCTTCATGAAGGCACTCACGTCCCACATGCGGGCGCAGTAACGGGCGACCAGGCGGGCCTCCCCCGCGGCGTCGTTGCGGTGACGGCAGGATTCCAGTTCCTGGCGCACGGCCCCGAGATGCTGCTGGCCGCTGAGGCGGGAGAGCTTGGCGAGGATGAGCTCGGCGGAGGGGAGAGTCGCGGGGCGTTGGGGGACTTCGACCAGGACATGGAAGTGATTGGAGAGCACGCAGAAGGTGAGGATGCGGAGCTCGCAGAACTCGGCGTATTCGTGGAGCAGGGCGGTGAAGTGCTCCTTTTCGGGGAAGCCGAAGATGAAGCGGCGGTCCACGACGCGGGAGAGGCAATGGTAGAAGCCCACCGGCCGCTCCGGGGAGACCTTGAGGCGTGACTGTCGCATGCAGGGCACCCTGCCACCCGCCCGCCCCGCCGTCACGATCATTCGACTATGGACCTGTCCCTTTGTATGTGTCGATCCCTTGGCCTGAGCATACCACTCCCCCGAACACCTCGACGCGCAGGTGGATTGGCACGACGGCCGGGACAACAGAATGCCGACGACGGACAATCGCCGGGTAGTCCCCAAGGCCGGTGCCGCATTGCATGGTGCGGTATGGAAAAGAACATCGCCCGTCATCTCCGCCACTTCCCCACCGCCTTCGCCGCGGTGGCATTACTTTTCAATGGCTTGCCCGCCTCGGCTGCGCCTGCCGGTGCGGCGGATAATTGGAAAGGCGAAGCCATCTCACCGGTGACCAATCCCCTTTTCTTCGAGTCGCCCCTCATCGAAAGCGAGGTGCGACCCCTGTTCGTCTACCACAAGATCAGCGACGATTTCATCGGGGGGTTCGCCCGCGTCTACGCCGTGCAATTGCGCTACGCCATCACCGACCGACTGGCCCTCATCGCCACCAAGGACGGTTTCATCCAGTTGCGCCCCAGCGTGACCTCCCTGCGCGCCGACGGTTGGGCGGACATCGGCGCCGGCATCAAATACGCGGTCATCGACGACGTGGAACACGATTTCATCCTCACCCCCGGCGTTAAGTTCGAACTGCCGTCCGGCAACACCCGCGTGTTCCAAGGCAACGGCGACGGCGAATTCAACGTGTTCGTCTCCGCCATGAAAGGCTGGGGCCATGTCCACACCACCGCCATCGTCGGCGGTCGTATCCCGGTGAACTTCGACAAAGAGACCGCATCGCTGCATTACAGTTGGCAAATCGACTGCCACCTCTCCCACTGGTTCATCCCCTTCGCCGTCGTCAACGGCCATACGGTCCTGAGCGAGGGCAAGGGTCCGGCTTTCGGCGTGGAGGGCTTCGACCTCATCAACTTCGGCACCTCCGACGCCGGCGGGTTCACCCAGGTCGTGGTCGGCGGCGGATTCCGCTCCCGTCTCAACGAGTGGGCGGATGTCGGGTTCGCCTACGAACGCGGGGTCACCAGTCCCAAGGGTCTGTTCGACAGCCGGTTCACCGTCGATATGATCGTGCGATTCTGAGGCAACGCCCGCGGCGGAGCGGACGGGGCACGGCTCATCCGGAAGAGAGGTTTCTTGGAAAGACGGGGTGACACGACGCAAATAAATGCATCCAAATGCCTCCGGGTGGCGGATAAGTGTCCGAAACCGTGCCTTCGTCCGCCCACCCGCTGATGTCGCCCTCCGAACAGCCCATTCCCTTCCCGGGGGTAGAGGGTCGCCCGCCCCCGGCGGCCGATTTGGCGGACGCCGGGGCCGATGCCCGGCTGCTGGCGGAGATCGCCGCAGGCCAGGCCGGTGCATTGGCCGAATTATACCGGCGTCGGGGCGGCGCCCTGCTCGGGTTGCTCGCCCGGATCCTGGGCGACGAAACCGAAGCCGAGGAGGCCTTGCAGGACACGTTCGTCCAATTGTGGCGGCGTGCGGCGAACTATGACGCGGCCAAGGCCGGTCCGTTCACCTGGATGGTCCTCCTGGCCCGGGGCCTGGCCCTCGACCGACTCCGTCGCCGTGCCCGGCATGCCGCCGCCCTCAACGAATACCGCATCTCCGGCGGGCCGCTCGGATCCCACACCGACGACGGTTTTGCACGGGCTTCGGAGAATGAGACGGCCGGACGCCTGAATCACGCGCTGGCAAAACTGCCCGGCGAACAACGTCAGGCCATCGAGATGGCGTTCTACCGCGGTTGCACCCAGGACGAGATCGCCCGCGCCACTGGCGAACCACTCGGAACCATCAAAGCCCGCATCCGCCGCGGCATGATGACGCTACGGCAGAGGCTCAAGGACCGCCATGAATGACACCCGTCGAACCTTCGAACCGGCGGTGGAGGAACAGGCCAGCCTGCACGTGCTGGACCTGCTCCCGACCGATGAGGCGCGCGACTTCGAACGCCGCCTCGCCACCGATCCCGCCTTGCGCGAATTGGTCCGCGACCTCCAAGGCAATCTTGAAGCGCTGGTGCTGGCCGCACCTCCACGACCGGCTCCACTCCGGGTGTGGGGCCGCATTGCCGCCGAGATCCGGACCGGCAGCGCTCCAAACGTTCCGGCGTGGGTGCGCACCGCTTGCTGGCAGTTGCTGGCCGCCGCAGCCTGCCTCGCTTTGGGCGCGCTCGGCCATGCCTGGTGGTCCGGCCTGACGCCCCCTGGCAATGCCGAAGTCCTCAATGCCCAGCCCGAGATCCCCAATCTCTTCCCCGCCCCGTCCGTCACCGTGGTGACGGTGACCAATTTCATCGCCCTCGCGCCCCTCTCTCCCTCCCCCACCGCCGGTACTCCGGGGTCCAAGCCGGCAGATGCCGCCACGTCCGCCGAAAACGCCCGGTTGCAGGGTCGGATTCAGGTCCTCGCCGCGCAGGTGTCGGCCCTGAACCAAGTGCTCCAGCAACAGCAGGAATTGGAATTGCCGCAGGGGGTCACCCGCCTCCATGTGTTCCAACTCGTCGGCACCAATCACCTCGCCGACCCGGGCACGGGCCGCGCCACCTCCGACACACTGCCGGATTTGCTGGCCCAACTCGCCGCCACCCAGTTGTCCCAGGCAGCCGGCGCAATCCCCGGAGGCCAAACTTCAGGAAGCGGCCAGAACCCGATTTCCCCGGTGACCCTGCCCACCCCGACGGTCACCGTGCTGACCCCCGCCACCGGCCAGGCCCCCACCCCGGCCCCCACCCCGACCACCGCGCAAACCCCGTCGCAAACCCCGTCGCCAACCCCGTCGCCAGCCATCGCGCAAAACACCCCGGCGACGCCCCCGCCGAACCCCACTCCCAACCCGCCGCCACCCGGAGCCCTTTCGCCCGCACCCTATCCGGGATCGGCATCTTTCGTCGCCAATCCCGGCAGCCTGACCCTCGGGGGCGCCTCCGCATTGGGGTTCGTCGCCCCCGACCTCGGCATCGGCAGCATCGCCCTGTCGAATGACAACCCGCTCGGTGAAGGCGAGGTCTTCCAGGTCTGGACCTTGAACAACTCGGCCGGATTCGGGACGTCGTTCCTCAGCTTGGGAACCGCCTACGCCGAGGGTCCGGTGGTCGTGCTCAAATTCAACCTCTTCTCCACGGACAC
>JANYCC010000346.1 GCA_025360495.1 Verrucomicrobiota bacterium
CCCGGCGGCGGATCGGGCCGGAATCGCCGGCTATGAACTTCATCTGGCCTTCAACGGCGCCCCGCTCCGCATCATCCCCCGGTCGGCCGCCGAGATCACCGCCGTCGGCCAGGTCGCCATCCTGTCGGTCAATGAAACCGAATGGCGGACCCATCCCTGCTGCCGATTGGTGGCGAAACGCGGCCAGACCTGGGCCGCGCTTCCCGCTCTTCAGAATCTACTCGGGTTGGCGTCCTACTGATTCAGGACTTCGCCCGGCCCGCCTCGGAGAAATGCCCCGCATCAGGGTTTGCCCGACTTTTCCGGGGACGGGGTCGCGAGACGTTTCAATTCCTGCTTCAGGCGATCGACTTCCGAACGATCCGCCCCGCTGCGGGCCAGGGTGAGCTGGCGCTGCCGGAAACTGGTCAGGTCACGATAATCGGGCCGCTCGTGTTCCACTTCCAGCAGGGTGGCGAAGGCATCGGCCGGAAGATCGAACATCTCCTGCCATTCCGCCAGGTTGAGCCGGATCCGGGTCCGTTGTTGCAGACTCTGGCTCAGCCCGGCGGCCCGGACACCCCATTCAATGGCCTGCCGGAGGCGTGAGTCGTCCGCGAACATCAACGCGACCTTTTCGGAGAGGATGGCGCTGCGCAGGGTCAGGGGTTGTTCGATCAGATAAGTTCGCAGGACCGTGGGATCGCGGCCATGCAGGAGGTGGAAATTGACCTTATAAAGGAGGGTCCACTCCAAGTTGGGATCATTGGAGGCCGTCTGGATCGGTTCCCACTGAAACCAATTGCGCCCGAACGGACGGTACAGCGGGTCACCGATGATCACATTCTGCCAGGACAGGTAGTGCTGGCACCCGACGCCGGCCTCCCCGAGCGTGGCTTGCAGGATGCCGAGCAATTCAATGAGGACGTGTGGATTCGGCGTGAGATCCAGATAGGGTTCGGCCACACAACCCATCGTCGCCGTCACGCCTTTGGCAATGAACGGTCCCACCCAGTTGTTCACCGGGGAACGGAGGTCCGCGGCGCTGAACGAGTGCAGGTGATAGGCGATGGCCCCGGTCTGGAACTCGAAATCGGGACGCGTGAACGGACCATCGGCATTCCACGAGTACCACCCGAAATAGAGGCCCACGTGGGACATCGGGAAGGTCGCCGGCAGGGTTTCGGGCCGATGGTCGAAGAAGGTCGGATATCCCAGCCTTTTGGAAGAGGCGCCGGCATTGGTGATCCAGTCGTCCCCGGTTTTGTAGCCTCCCCCATGGATGTCCCGGAGATCGATGTAGGCATTGCCGGAAAGTCCGTGGGTCTCGGCCGCGATCGCCTTGTCGATGAGGCCGCGGGCCAGCGCCGGGGTCGGCCCATCGAGTCGGGTCACGAGGAAGACGCCATTGGTGGGATGAAACAAGGGCAGGTTGGTCGAACTGTACACCGGGTTGTTCACCGCGGACATCAGCTCATAGGATCCCGCGACCGGCAGGAGGACGAGTTCGCTGTCCACCGACGCGTCCGTGCGGCGCATCTGCGGTGCAACGTTGGTCACCGTGGAAGGGATCGATTTCGGGTCTTCTGAAATGATGTACGGGAGACCCCAGCAGAGGAGCAGATAGCGGACCTTGGACCCGATGCAGCGATAGGCCAGGTGCTCGGGAAGCCCGTTGGTGGCGGGAATGGTCCGGTATCGGAACTCCATCAGGCCCCGGTGCTCCAGTTCGTGGATCAGGGGTTCCTGGATCCGGTGGACGTAATCCGGGCGGCTGATCAACACGGCCGGGGCCGGCGTGTCCAAGGGGATGATCTGGGCGGGCGGGACACCCCTTTGAAGGCCGTAGTATTCGGCCACGGCCCGGGAATCCGTCGATTGGCTGCTATAGACGACGACGACTTCCTCGCCCCCGGCACGGGCCGAGGGGACGGCGGGCGACCCGACCCACCCGAGGGCGAGCCACAACAACGTAATGGGAGGGGAAAGTTTCACGATCGGCCCAACCGCGACCGGACATGGTCCATCAGGATCGCGAAAGTCTCGTCCGGCGTCTGGCCGGTGTTGTTGACGCGGATGGCGTCGAGGGCGGCATAGAGGGCGCCCTTCTTGCGGGAAGTGTCCATGGAATCGCGGAGCGCACCGTCACTGCCGGCATTGCCACGTTCGGCCAACCGGGCCTGACGGACTCCTTCATCAGCTTCGAGGAAGAACTTCACGGGGGCCAATGGGAATACCTCGGTGCCGATGTCGCGGCCTTCCATGACGAGGGGTCCGAATTGCACACATTCCCGCTGTCGGGCCACCATCCAGTCCCGAACCTTGCTGATCTGGGCGATGACCGGCACCGCCCGCTCGACCGTGTCGGTGCGGATTTCGCGGGCCGGAAAATAACCGCTGATATGGAGCCAGCCCTGGCCGTCCACGATCCGCATCTCCGCCTTCCAACGTCGCATCAGGTTGACGATCGCCCGTTCATCGGCGTCCGTCATGGGTTTCGCACAATGCAATCCCTTCTGCAGGGCCCACCACGCCAGCGTCCGGTACATCGCGCCGGTGTCGATGTAGGTGTAGTTCAACTCGGTCGCCAGCCGCCGTGACAGCGTGCCCTTGCCCGAGGCGCTGGGACCGTCGACGGCGATGACCAGGGGGAGGTGCAGCGGTGCGCTGGCGGCGGAATTGAGCTCGGTCATGTTGCGAGGAGACGATCCCCGGTGAGCCACGCCCCCGAGCGGATATCCCGGATGCGCGCGCCCAGTCCGGCCGGAGGCGGGGCTGCGAGCTTCTGGAAGAAGTTTGGGAAGGTCTTTTTCACGCACGTGGGGTTTCTGATTTTCAGCCCCGGCACTTGCAAGCCCAGAGTCGCAAAACACATCGCCATCCGGTGGTCGTCATAAGTCTCGACCTCGGCCCCATGGAGCGGGCCGGGTTGCACCGTCAACGTGTCCCCCACCTCCCCGACCCGCGCCCCGCACCGGGTGAGTTCGGTGCGCAGGGCCATCACCCGTTCGCATTCCTGCACGCGCAACCGGCCCAGTTCCGTGAAGGTGACCGGTCCCGACGCAAACGGCGCCAGCACGATTGCGGTCAGGATGCTGTCCCCCAGGTCCCGCTCCCGTGAGATCAGGGCCGGCAAAGGCAGAAAACGGGGGAATTGGGCATCAATCTGCCAACCGGAATCCGGCCAGTGATTCACCTGCACCGGGTGCCTTGCCGGCCCGCTCGCACTGCGCCCCAACAACCAATCGGCCGCCCAGAAATAGCTTCCGCTCGAGGCATCCGGCTCGATCAGGAACCGCCCGCCGGTCTTGGGGAACACCCCGACCAGACGTTGGGTCATGGCGACATAGGGGGCGTCGTCCAGATCCCCGTCCCCGGCCAGTTGCACCTCCCAACCCGCGGTGCCGGCCGCCAACAGGAGCGCGGAGGCAAATTGGGAACTGGCAGCCACGCTGACCCGGCAGGAGCGGGGGGATCGGTTGGCGGAGCCATGGAACACGGCCGGAAGCCGATCCGTGGGGGAATCGACGCGATATCCGAGTTCGCGCAGGGCCGTGAAAAGTTCGGCTTGGGGGCGCTCATGCATGCGCGGCACACCCTGAAGACGATAGACTCCCGGCCCCAGGCAGACCAACGCCGCCAGAAACCGTGCCGCCGTCCCCGCATTGCCCACATGAAGGTCCAGGGGCGCCTCCGCCGTGCCCGCCCGCGGAATCCGGCCCCGTCCTCCCACCACGGTGATGGTGCGATTGGCCGGTTCCGAGGGGTCGGGATCCACGGTGACCGCAAACCCCAGTTGCCGCAGGCCTTCGACCATCACCTGCGTGTCCTCGCTCCACAGCGCGCCGCACAGTTCTGTCGTGCCGTGTCCGAGTGCCGCCAGGACCAGGGCCCGGTTGGTGATGCTCTTGGAACCGGGCACCGTGATGACGGCGGGCCTCACTTCGGCGAGGGGTTCGATCTCGATCAGGTCGGGGAGTCCCATGGCGATGAATCGATCAATCAGTCGGCGGCCGTGCTCCCGGGATCCTGGCACCAAGCGTCCCGGCGGGCCTTGGCTTCGCGGAAGAAATCCTCGACGGCCGCCGGTTCCCCGGATTCCAAAAGCGTCCGGAATTCCGCCAGGTCCTCGATATAAACCTCCAAGGCCCGGCCCAGCGCGACCCGGTTCGCCAGGGCGATGTCCCGCCACATTGCCGGGGAACCGGAGGCGATCCGGGTGGTGTCGCGGAATCCCGTGGCGCACAACTCCGCCTGCTCCCGGGCGTGTGAGGGACTCAGGACATAACGGGCCAGGGTGGCCGCCGCGACATGGGGCAGATGACTCGACCGACCCACGAGGTCGTCGTGCCGGGCGGGGGTGAGTTCCAAGACCCGGGCCCCCACCGCCTCCCAGAGCGACCGGAGTGCGGCCACGGCGGAGGGGGGCGTGCGCGGGGTCGGGGTGATCACGCACCGGGCCCGCTCAAAGAGATCCGCCCGGGCCGCGCTGACCCCGGTCTTTTCCGAACCGGCCATCGGATGGCTTCCGACAAACACCGCCTCCGACTGCGCACACAACGGTTCCAATTCCGCCACCACGCTGCCTTTGACGCTGCCGACGTCGGTGATCACGGCCCCGGACTTGAGGTGGGGCAGGGCGGCGCGGACCAAGGCGGCCATCTGGCTGACCGGGGTGCACAGCACGACGAAGTCGGCGTCCGCCACGGTCTCGGCCAGATTCCGGGTGGCGTGATCCACGGCGCCGCGGGCGAGGCATTCCAGCAGGGTCTGGTCGCGCCGGGCATAGCCGGTCACCGGGTGCGCGAGTCTTCGTTCCCGCAGGGCCAGACCCAGCGAGCCACCCAGCAGACCCACGCCGACGAGTGCGACTTTGCCAAATTGCACGGGCCGGGAGGCTAGGGGACGGGGTGCGGTCGGGGGAAGCGTGTTCGTCAATGGGGTGTTCATCGCATCACCAACTCCTCTGGAGCGGAGAATGCGCCATCACAATTTGTGATCCCTTCAGCTTTGAGGTCACAAACTGTGACCTCAAACCACGCGCGAGGTGGTCGACGGCACCTCCCCTACGTCTTCACCGAGCACATTGGATTTAACAACTGATGGCTCCGGGGTCGCCTGGGGCGCATCCTGGCCAGGCCCCCGACACAGTCTCTCAGGCGGCTCGGGTGGAACCTCGCCCTACCAAAAGGGACTACGATGGTGGGCCTGTCGAATCGGCAGGGCGAAGTTCCACCCGAGCCGCTCCGATGGCATCCATGAGGCCGTGTTAAGCTGTGCCCGGTCGCCTGGCAGGATGAAAAATCGGATGTATTCCCGGTGCCAGTCTCTCTAACATCCGGCCATGCAAATCCCTTCCCGGCAATTCCTCGCGCTCATGGCGTTGTGCGTCACCGTTCCCGTGTTCGGACTCCGTGCCGAGCAGACCGGCCCGGCCCGGCGCGTGTTGGCGGCGGACGACTCCACCGGGCGCCTCGCCATCGTCGCGCCGGATGGTTCCTTGGAATGGGAGATGAAGGTCGGGGCGATCCATGACGCCTGGGTGTTGCCCGACGGCAATGTCCTGTTTCAGCAGGGATGGACCAGGATCGTGGAGGTGACGCCGGACAAGAAGACCGTGTGGGAATATGACGCCGCCAAATCCAACGGCAACGCGGGCAAGCCGGTCGAGGTCCATGCCTTCCAGCGGACCGGACCGAACACCACGATGATTGTGGAATCCGGCCCGGCGCGGATCATCGAGGTCGACCGGGACGGGAAGATCCGGCAGGAGATCAAACTCAAGGTCGATCACCCCAGCGCCCATAGTGACACCCGCCTGGTGCGGAAGATCAAGAATGGCAATTATCTGGTCGCCCACGAGTCCGATGGCGTCGTCCGCGAGTATGATCGCACCGGGCGCATCGTCTGGGAATTTGAAGTGCCGCTGTTCGGGAAGGAGCGCAAGGGCGGCCATGGTCCCGAGGCCTTCGGCAATTCGGTCTTCAGCGCGAGCCGTCTGCCCAATGGCAACACCCTGATCGGCGGAGGCAACGGGCATTGCGTCCTGGAAGTGACCCCGCGCAAGGAAATCGTCTGGAAACTGGAGCAGAATGATCTCCCCGGCATCACGCTCGCCTGGGTGACGCGGGTCGAGCGGTTGGCCAACGGAAACACGCTGCTGGGCAATTGCCATGCCGGCCCGGAGAATCCCCAATTCATCGAGGTGACCCACGACAAAAAGGTCGTCTGGACCTTCAAGGACTTCAAAAACTTCGGCAATTCCATGCCGGTCCAGGCGGTGCTGCCGGCGAAGTGAGCCGGTATCAAAGTCCGACCGACCGGCCGTCGGCGCGGGCGGAATCCAGGCAGGCGTTCATCACCTGCTGGACCTTGAGAACGAATTCCGGCCAGGCCTCGTTCAGGCGCCCGGAACGGGCTTGATGGGCGAAATTGCGGAACAGGTTCGTCTCCTGGGAGGTGACGTGGCTGTTGCTATATTCCGGGACGGAAAACCGCCGCCAATGGGATTCCATGTTGAAATCGCAGCCATTCACCGCGAAGGCCGACTGGTTGACTTCAAAGGCCGCCTCATTCCCGAAGAAAGGGAGCACGAAATCGGGGACGTTCAGATATCCCTGCGTCCCGCTGACGTTGGCCCATTGGCTGTCGTGGGTCAGGAACGAGCAATAGAAACCCGAGGTGACCCCGTCCGCAAAAAGGAGTTCACCGGAAAACTCCGTCGGAACCCGGGTCGGGTCCTGGGTCGCGCCGAACTCGCTCAGGATGCGACCCGTCACGCTCCGGGGCAATTGACCGTTCATCACCCACAACGCGAACGCGATATTATACCAGCCGAGATCCCCCAGGCAGCCGTGCGGTTCGAGACCGGACCGGGCCCGGATGTTGCCCTGGAAGAAATCCGCCGGCGCCCGGAACGTGAAGGCGGAGGTGATGCGTTTGACCGGTCCCACGCTGACATTGTCATCGAGCACCTCGCGAAGTTTCCCCAGGCGGAGGCTGTGGAGGAACATGACTCCGTCGAGGAACTGGACGCGGTGACGGCGACAGGCCTCGATCATCTCGCGCAGGTCGTCGACGCTCGTGGCACAGGGCTTTTCGCACACGATATGTTTGCCCGCGGCCGCGGCGCGGAGCACCCATTCCTTGCGGATCCCGGTGGGCAACGGGATATAAACGGCTTCGATCTCCGGCGACGCCAGCAGTTCCTCATAGCTTCCGTAGGGGCGCGGCGCGGTCTCCATGGGCGTGCCGGCCTGGCATTCCGCGATGAAGCGTCGACTCCGTTCCAGATCCCGGCTGGCGACGGCGACCACGGTGCCGTTGCCGGTGTTGCGGATGGCCTTCCAATTTTTGCGGGCGATCTGAGCGGTGCCGAGGATTCCCCAGCGAAGCTTGTCAACGGTCATAGGTCTGCGGTCCATCTATCCTGCGCCGGTGCCCGCGGCAAGCCGCATCGCCCGGCGATCGCGATCGGCGCATCTTGGGAAGACGTGGAAACCCGGTTGGGGAAGGTTGAACAACAAAGGGTGCCAAGGGTCCCAAACGGGTTGGACGACAGAAAAATGGGCGACAGAAAAATGGAGGGAACGACGAGGGAAAGACCGGGCCCGACATCCGCACGATGGGGTTCAGGCAAATGGTGAAGGGGTTGTGGGATGAGCAAGCAATGCGGCCGCTGGCTTGGCTTTCAAACCCATGTTTCTGTCGTTTATGTTTCTGTCGTTGTACGGGTCAGATTTCTGTCCTGTGTCGCATCAGTGATAGTTGCCCATGATGGGTGCCGGGCTCCGCGACTCGGCGAAAAATGCCTGCCGCGGAGCCCGGCCTCGGCTCATGGGGTTGGTGCCGACTCGGGCGGAGGTTCGTCACCCGGTTCGCGATCGGGCACCGGAATTCGGGCCGCCGTCAGCGGTGGGTTTCCCTGCGCCTGCGGGGGGATCTGGGGATTGTCGGTGGCATCCGGCATCGGTGACAGACCCCCATCGGGCGCTGGTTCGTCTTCCGGCCTCACCACCGATGCCGGCACGGGACCCAGGGATCGCAGAGGATTCGTCGGCGCCAACTGCAGGATCCGCCGGGCCGCCACGGAATCCAGTGCGACCCCGTTGTTGGTCAGGCGGGAGAACAACTCCGCCTCCGCGACGGCCGCCTTCTCGCCGAAGATCCGGGCCATTTCACGTTTTACAAGCTTCCCGGCGGGATGGCTTACAAACTGCGCCTCCGCATCGAACTGAGCGGCGGCCATTCCAAATTGCCTCCGTTGGAGCAGCGTCCCGAGAATCTCCCGTGATTCAAGACGGACGATGTCCAGGGGAACACCCGCGTCGGTCAATTGGCGGACCAGTTCACTGAATTCCGGGAAAGCTCCCGGGCTTTCGTACATATCGTCAAAATCCGCCCGGCGATACTCCAGTTCCTCCGGTGACAAGAGTGCCCACCAGGGTTGTTCCCTCGTGGCAACGGACGGCACCTTGGCGCCAGAGTGGGCCGATCTTGGGGCCACAATGCCTGTGACGATGGGTGAACGGGATGATTCGACCACCGCCGCATCCGCGGGATTCGGTTGGTAACCGTGGGTTCGGGGCCAGCGCAGGGCCACCGTCACGAGGACTGGCAGCATCAGGAGCACCACCAGGACCGGGATGCGCCGGCCTGGCGCGGAGATGGAATCACTTGTCATTGGAAGATTGGTTGACGAACAGGGACCAATCACCCAGCGATTCGCAAAACTCATTGGAAAAGCCGACCGTCTGGACATCGAATTCCCGCCAGTCGCCCGATAAGAAAGTTTCCGGATGCGATAGCGTCCGACGTTTTCGCGTCACCGGGGTGCAGTCGTTGGGCAAGGGAGTGGTCGCAAAGACCGTCATGATGTTGATCGGATTCCACATATGCACCAAGGGTGAGACTGCGCGGTGGGTCACCTTATGGACGATCATGCATTTGGATTTCACTTCGTCGGCCTGATCCCAATTGCCCTCGAGCGCACGACACCGGAAGGCCCTGCTTTCCGCCGTGTACCCGAATGGGGCAAAGGTGGTTGATTTCTTCGGCGGGTGGTCGCCGTCCACCGAGGTGGTGGTGCTGACGTAGCTGAATTCCCCAGTACGGCGGTCGTAGTAGGCGTCCGACTGGCTCGCTGTGTAGAGACTGAAGTATTTGACCTGTGTCCAGTGTGAAAAGTCGCTCACCACCAGTGTCAACTGGCTTTCCTCCCGGTCACCCTTGGAAGCGATTAGCGCGGCCTTCAACCCGCCGGTGTACGGCAGATACGGTCGGTGGAAAACGCTGACGACCGGGACGGTCAGGATGGGTTGGGTGGGGAGATCGGCGGCAAATGCCGATCCGCAACGGTGGAGGACCGCAGCCGCGGCCGCGAGGTTTCGGATCAATGGGGGGAATGTTTTCATCGTGTCATCGGGCTGCTACATCGGAATTCGATGAAGGTTACAGAGAGCTTCATCGGTGGTCTGGGGCGGTCATCAGATCCGGGTCGGATTCCGTGGGTGATTCCAAGGCGGGTTCGTCCTCGGGCTTCACCACCGAATCCGCGCGGGGCCCCAGGTGCCGGATGGGGTTTTCCGGCGCCAATTGCAAGATCCGCTGGGCCGCCGTGGAGTCCAGTGCGACCCCATTGCGGATCAGACGGGCCTTCACCTCCGTCTCGGCGACGGCTGCCTTGTCCCCGAAAAAGCGGGCCGCCACCCGGGTCACTTCACCCATTGTCTCCGACTCATCCTGGTTGGCCATCCCATGGAGTTCACCCGACATGGTCAGGTTCTGGTGCCGGGTGTATAGTGCGCCAAAGATCTCCCGCGACTCGAAGCGCACGATCTGGATGGGCACGCCGGCATCGGTCAGTTGGCGGATTATCTCGCTGAATTCCGGATAGGCCCCCGGCAGGTTGTACATGTATTCGAAGTCTTCCTGGCGCAGCGCCGCTTCCGACGGCGTCAGCGATGCCCACCACGGTTGTTCCGGACCGGGTCCGGTGCCGGGCACCCCGGTCCTCGGCGCCCCCACCGGGGAGCTAGAGGCCGTCGATGTGGGTGAGGGCTGCTGGGGATTCAATCGCCCGGTTTCCAACAGGGTCCCCAGCAGGGGAGGCGGGCTGGGGCGGGGCCATCTGAGGACCACTCCCAGCAGCACCGGAATCAGCAGGCAAACCACGATGGCCATGGCCGGACGCGGCTTGGGCACGGCGTCACTTGTCATTGTTGTTCGATACATGGGGGGAATGTTTTCATCGTGTCGCCCCTTGCTACATCGGAATTCGTGGAAGGTTACAGCCCCGTTTCATCGGCGATCCGGGGACGGCGCCAATTCCGGGCAGATTTCAGCGGAATGGGGAGAATGGGCGTAGCTTGCCAATGTCCCCGCCACGGACACCCAGGCGGCTCGGGTGGAACCTCGCCCTACCAAAACTGACCCCGCCGGTGAGCACTTCGATTCGGTAGGGCGAGGCTCCGCCCGAGCCGCATCGATGGCATCCATGGGGGAAGCGCCAAGATGCACCCGGGGGCAATCGGGATGGATCCACATCATTGACACAGCCGGGACATCCGGTGCTAATCCGGCAAGACGTCAACGTGCCATCTCAATATGCAATACAACAAATCCCTAGCTCCGATAATGTGTGGCCTATGTCTGCTATTGCTGACAACTGCGGAATCAAGCAGACAATTCGTGGAGCATGTCAATACGGGCGCGGTCAGCATCATATTGACGCCGCAGGGGCTTAGCGCCGATGGCCTGCCGCTTGATGCAAAGTCCTGTGCCTTGGACCTGTTGTGCGCGAAGTCGAGAACTGAGGCAAATCGAAGATATAATCTTCACATTGAAGATTGGCCGATGCTGGTGAACGTCTACCGTTCAGAGGCGTCCAGCAATATTGTGTGCACGATTCTGCACGTTGGCCCATCTGACCACGTCGTTGTATCCAGCACATTTGATACAAACTGCAATTTGGTTGCCTGCAAAAAAGGGTTGGGCTTGCCCAGGTAGGGCCTGTTCCCATTGAACGGAGCAACGTCTTGCGGGGTGGAATGCAGAGCCGACTCTGATATCGGTGCCGATGACCGAAGGGATCCCAACGGAATGGCACTTAGATAAGACCCATAGCTTTCTTGCTGAGACGTTTGCGACGATTGGGTTCCGGAAGGGTTGAGAACAACACCCGCCGGGAGAGAATCTGCATTTCCCGCAGCAGTTCCTGCGTCCGCTTCCAATTCTCAAT
>JANYCC010000367.1 GCA_025360495.1 Verrucomicrobiota bacterium
GTTCGCAGAACTCGGCGTATTCGTGGAGCAGGGCGGTGAAGTGCTCCTTTTCGGGGAAGCCGAAGATGAAGCGGCGGTCCACGACGCGGGAGAGGCAATGGTAGAAGCCCACCGGCCGCTCCGGGGAGACCTTGAGGCGTGGCTGTCGCATGGACCGACCCTGCCACCCCGCCCAATCACCGTCACGTCCATTCGACTATGGACCTGTCCCTTTGTGTGACATGCCCGTCCTCAGCCCGTCTCTTTTTGAACTCCCGCCGACCCCTCTGATCCTCATCTTGCCAGTCGGGCCGTACCGGCGTATGGGTCCCCGTAATGGATCCCCTCGATGCAGCCCCCGGTTGGACCCGGCGCGATGCCCTCAAATCGATTGCGGCCTTGGGAACGACGGCGGCATGGACGGGGTGCGCGGGATTGGACGCGGACCGGATGGCGAGGGACCCGGATCGGATCCGCCGCGAGAATGCACGCCCGGGAACCCGGGATTGGATGCTCACGAAGACCCGGGTGGATCCGGCGACCAAATGGCGCTGTCCGTGGATCGAGGGATACTGTTCGCGCACGAGCCTGCGGGCCGGCGAACGCTTGCAGGTGATGGTGAGCGTGAATCCGGCGTCGACATTCCATCTCGAGATCTTCCGGTTGGGTTGGTACGGCGGCGACGGTGGCCGGAAGGTCGCGGAACACGGTCCCCTGAGAGGTCGTCCGCAGCCCGAACCGGCGGTGGGTCCGATGCGCCGCCGGGATTGTGCCTGGGAACCGGCGGTAGAATTCACGGTGCCTGCGGATTGGGTGAGCGGGGTCTACGTCGGCCGTCTCACGACGGAACGCGAGGGTTGGCAAAGCTATGTCGTGTTCATCGTACGCGACGATCGGCCGGCGGATTTCCTGTTCCAATGCAGCGACAACACCTGGCAGGCGTATAATCGGTGGCCGAAAAACTTCGCGCTCTATGACAATGGCGAGCACGAATGGTGGTGGGGCGGCGGGGTGCAGGTGGGTTTCAACCGTCCTTACGGCCGTTATTGCCAGATCTTCGACCAGCCGCTTTCCCAAGGTTCAGGCGAATTCCTGCTTTGGGAATTCCCCACCGTGTTCTGGCTCGAACAGCGGGGTCACGATGTCACGTATGGTTCGAATCTCGACACCCATCGTGATCCGGCGGGATTGCGCCGTGTGCGGGGGTTGTTGTCCGTGGGCCATGACGAGTACTGGACAATGGAGATGTACCGCAACGTCGAGGCCGCGATCCGGAGCGGTGTGAACGTGGCGTTCCTGTCGGGAAATGCGGTGTGCGGGAAGATCGGGTTCTCCGCGGATGATCGCGGGGTGGCGGAGCGGGTGTTCGAGCGCACGGGAGTGTACGGCCCGCCCCACGGCACCCGCGAATTCATCGCGATGGATTCCCTGCCTCACGAAAGGCCGTACGCAAACGAACTGGTCGGGGCCCATAGCACCGGGCCGGTGACCGGGGGGGCGGATTGGGCGTGCGCCGCCCCGGACCACTGGCTGTTTGAGGGCGCGGGCATGCGCCGGGGCGATTCGATCCCCGGCTTGGTGGGTTGGGAATGGCACGGGGATCCCGCACCCATCCCGGGCTTGGAGGTGATGGCGGAGGGCCCGACCCAGAGCGCCCCCGGGCAGCCGAATGGCGGACGGTTCACCTCGACGATCTATCCCGGGCCTCGTGGCAATTTCGTGTTCAATGCGGCGACCATCTGGTGGGGGGATGGCCTGAGCGCACCCCCGGGCTATATGAGGCCTTCCGTTTATACGACCCCGCGCGGCCCGGATCCGCGGGTGCAGCGGATCACCACCAATCTGCTGCAGAAGATGCGTCGGGCAGCCTGAACCCGGGCGGGGCGGCGGTCTCCTCATGGGACTGTGGGGAAACTTCTTCGGGTCCGAAAAGACACAGGTCCGAAAAGACACAGGCTTGCATCGCTGGGGGGATCGGGCAAATCTCCCGACGTTCACCCCGTCAAGCCGCACCTCCAAATGCCATGAAACGTCGCAAAACCCCATCCTACAAACACAGTCTCGCGGCGATGGTCCTGATTTCTTCGGGCTATGCCCTCGAAGCCAAGAACATCGTCGTCACCACCGCCAACAACGTCTCGCCGGGCGCGGGGGAGACCTCGCTCAGCCAGGCGATCTCCCAGTTGGCCGATGGCGATGTCATCCAGTTCAACCTGCCGGGCGCCGGGCCCCACCTGATCGTGACACCGTTGGGCGGCTATCCGCTGATCCTGGCGAACAACGTGACCATCGACGGCTACACGCAACCCGGATCGAAGCCGAACAGCAACGGCATCCTGGGTGGCAACAATGCGGTGATCCAGGTGGTGCTGGACTCCACCGGTGACGATTCGCTGCCGAGCCCGGATCCCGGTTCGCCCGACCAGTTGGTGCGGCGTTCGACGCGCCTGCTTTACTCCGGCTATGGCGACAGCGAGAACGCCATCCTCGGGGTCGTCGGCGCCGATGGGTTCAAGGTGCGTGGCCTGAGCTTCCTCGGCCGTCCGACCGAAGGCAGCACCCAGGATCCGGCGATCTATGCCATCGGGTTGGTCCAGGAGGCGAAGAACGCCAAGGTGCAGGGCTGCTGGTTCGGCCTCACACCGGGCGACGCCTTCACGATGGACAATATCAAGCCGGTGACCGACGCGGTGGCGGCGTTCCGATACCGGACCGGTGGCGATGTCTATTCGGGCGGACTGACGGTCGGCACGGATGGCGACGGGGTGAACGATGTCCAGGAATTCAACGTGATGCTCGGTTGCCACATCGCGCTGGCGATCGAGGCGCCGGACCTGCGGGTGTCGGGCAATTACGTCAACGTGTTCCCGGACGGCATGACCTTCGTGGATGTCGAGGCGATCAGTGCCGGACTGGTGGCGGCGGGTCGGGGCGGCAATGACGCCAGCGTCGAGTTCATGGAGAACGGCCGGGTCACGGACAACACGATCATCGGCACCAACGGCGACGGCAAGAGCGATGGCAACGAGCGCAACATCATCGCGCACCCCTTCTATGATCACGACATCGAGTTCTATAGCAGCGCCAACAACGCCGTGGTCGCGGGCAATTACTTCGGCGTGGCCGTGGACGGCACGACGGTCCAACCGGCGCTGACCCAAAAGGCGCCCGACCTGATCTCGCTGCCGGGCGGCAATGCGTCGATCCGGGTGGGCTCCAATGGCGATGGCGTGAGCGATGCGATCGAGGGTAACCTGATTTACGGCGTCCTGGGAGGCCACTTCGTGGAGTCGGGGGTGACGGTTCCGATCACGGCCCGCAGGAACAAGATGGTGGACAATGCGTTCACGGCGTTCCCCTTCGCGGACGGCGACAATGGATCCTATGCGGACTACTATGCGAACGCGATCCTGACGCCGGCCGACGGGGTGGTGCCGACCATCGACACCGTGGTGGCCGGAATAATGACGGGCAAGGTGCCGGCTCCGAACACGGCCAACTTTGCCAAACACGTGGTGGATATCTATGTGGTGGACCCGAAGGCCGCCCTGGGGGGATTGAATCTGCCCGGGACCTATGCGGGTTCGTTTGTGGAGGGCGGAGCGGGTGACCAGGATGCGACCGCCAACCAATTCAAGGTGGACCTGCGCGGCCTGCCGATCGTGCCCGGCGATTCGATTGCCATTGCCGTCACTTACACCTCGGCCACAGCGGGGACTCCGGGGACCAACTCGGTCACGGGTCCGCTCTCGGCCGCGGTCGTCGCCAACCTGCCGGTGCTCATCCCGGGCAGTGTGGAATCGGTCGGCCTGACCCGCATTGTCCCGGACAAACCGCTCATCGTCCCGCAGCACGATGCGCTCGGAAACTGGGAGCCTTACAGCAGCGTGCTGGGCAACTCGACGTTCCTGATCGAGGGCAACACCTTCGCTGACGGCTTCGACCTGGATGCGCCCGACGGCATGCAGCGTTTTGTCGTGGCGGTCCAACCGGTGGACGGCAAGGTCGGCAAGACGGTGGAAGGCTTCTACGACGACGCCAAGGCACCGTTCAAGGCGCCCATCAACGCCTCGCGCCAGAACGGCAATCCGGGCCGTGTCGCCGGTGACACGCGGCCGGGTGCCATCCATTATATCGTCGGCGGGGAGGCCTCGCCACACACGATCGCCGCATTCGGATCGGACAATCGTTGGAACCTCGGTTTCGACCGGTTGGCCGACGGACGCTACGGCACGGTGCAGACCTTCAGCCTCGACACGACGACGCTGACGCCGACGCCCCTGATGAAGGCGGCGGATTCCTCCAACGGCCGTCTGACTTCGGGTGTTGCTGCGGGGAGCCAGATATCGCGCTTCGGCGGCGAGGTCGCGGGCTTGGACAACGGGAACTTCGTTTCCGTGGTCGAGGATCGTTCCCACGTGATCGCGCCGGTCGATGCCGAGTTGGCCACGATCTTCGCCCCGGATGGCTCGATCGTGAAGGACACCTGGGTGGTGGCGAATGGCGACATCTGGTCGAACGTGACGGCTTACAAGGGCGGCTTCGCAGTGCGTTGCAAGCCCCAGGACGGTTCGAACACGCGGGTCATTTATCTGTATGACAACGCGGGCAACCTGAAGAGCACCATCGCCCAGTCGTCGTCCGGGGCCAGCTTTGACACCGGCCGTGGCGATGGCACCCGGATCGCGGGCCACATCAACTCGCCGTACATCTACCTGGTCGGCAAGGTGACCGATGCGCAGGTGGTGAAACTTGCGGTCTGGGACACCCGGGACCCGCAGCGCGTCGCGACCTTCGACGTGAGCGAACCGGCGTTCGTGGGTAACAATGACCGTGCCACCCTGGCGGTGGACGCTCTGAACCGCATCACCGTCTCGTGGGTGTCGAGCCCCGACGGGTATGAGGCGAACCAGGTGGCGGCCCGGGTGCTGGCGCTCAACGGGGACACCATGACCGTCACGGCCCTGACGCCGAGCTTCTTCCCGTTCATCAACGCGGCGAAGACCGGTGGCATCCACACGTTCCAGATGAGCGTCGCGATGACCACGAAACAGATCTGCATCGCGGCCAAGGGGGAGATCAACCTGCAGAACAAACCGCTCTTGGGTGCGGCGATCAATCCCGCGACCGGTGCGCCGCTCAAGGAACTCAACTTCTACACGGTGTTTTCGCATCCGTTCCCGCAGGATGACCAACGCCGTCCGCGGTCGCGAACCCGATCGTCATCGGCAAACC
>JANYCC010000388.1 GCA_025360495.1 Verrucomicrobiota bacterium
CGCCTGGGAGGACCGACGATCCACACGGAAACGTCGGAATGAGTTGCCGCAAAAGAACCCAAAGGGCACAAAAAAACGGGACCCGATCCTCCTGATCACACTCCTTTGCGGCCAAATTCCCCGCGGCCAGCTCCCCCACGACAGACGCATCCTTGACCCGGCAACCGCCCGCCCCAAAGTCGCCCCCACTTACAATGCTCTCATGGCGGATCTTCACGCACCCCTTCTTCCCGGCGCCACCCTTGGCATCCTCGGCAGTGGCCAACTCGGCCGCATGCTCGCCCTCGCCGCACGCAGCCTGGGCTATCGCATCCATGTCTATTCGCCCGACACCGACAGCCCGGCCGGCCAGGTCGCCGACGTCGAGGTGACCGGGGATTATGCCGACCTCGACCGCGTCCGCGAGTTTGCCCGACGGGTCGATGTGGTGACCTTTGAGTTCGAGAACGTCCCCAGCGCCACCAGCCGGGCCGCCGCCGAGGTCGCTCCCGTGCGGCCCAATGGCAACGTGCTGCACGTCACCCAACATCGGCTCCGGGAAAAAACCTTCCTCCGCGACCACGGTTTCCCCGTCACCCCGTTCCGTCGGATCACGACCTTGGACGATCTCCGGACGGCGGCGCAGGAACTCGGGTTGCCTGCCATTCTCAAGACCGCCAGTTTCGGCTACGACGGCAAGGGCCAGCAGAAACTCGACGCCACCACCTCCCTGTCGGACACCTTCGACGCGCTGGGGGGAAACGAAGGCATTTTCGAGGCGTTCGTGGATTTCGAGAAAGAAATCAGCGTCATCGCGGCCCGCACCCGGGACGGCGGTTTCGAGGCCTTTCCCGTGTTCGAGAACGCCCACGCCGACCATATCCTCGACGTCACCTTCGCGCCCGCCGTCCTCCCACCGGCCCTCGCCGATGGAGCCATCGAATTGGCCCAGGGCATCCTCAGTTCCCTCGGAGTGGTCGGGCTTCTGACGGTGGAGCTTTTCGTGACGCGCGACGGACGGTTGGTGGTGAACGAACTGGCGCCACGGACCCATAATTCGGGGCATCTCACCCTGGACGCGTGTGTGACCAGCCAGTTCGAGCAGCAGGTCCGGGCCGTCTGCGGGCTCCCGCTCGGCTCCACCGAACTGCGCCAACCCGCCGCCATGGCCAACCTGCTCGGTGATGTCTGGATCGCCGCCGGAGGAACACCCCATTGGGCCGAAGCCCTGCTCGACCCCGGACTCAAACTCCACCTCTACGGCAAGGCCGATCCCCGCGCCGGTCGGAAAATGGGCCACCTCAACGCCGTCGGCCCGACCCCGGCCGACGCGCTGGCCCGGGTGCGCCGCGGACGCGAACGCCTCATGGGTTTCACGCCAAGTACGCCAAGATCAGGGAGCGTTTGACGGCGAAAAACCACTCACCAACCCGTGAGGGGTGACCCGGTCCATGGATGAGGACTTCCGCCTCATTCTTTGCGATCTTGGCGACCTTTGCGTGACATTCCGCCTGCGTGGATACGGCTTAGGGAACACGACGGACCAACCGCAACCCACTCACGCTCCAGCCCCCTTGGGCCGTCCAATTCCGGATACTGACCGACTGATCCCCCGGACGCGTGACTTCAATTTCACCGACCGCCCGTCGCGCCGGCGTTGACCCATGGCCGGTCGGAACCAACGGCACCGATAGCGTCCGCCCGAAAGCCTGAACCGCTATTTCCCCCGTGGCATCGTCGGCAGCAGTAAAAGCCAATTCGACGGTGTAATGCCCGGGGGTCACTTCCTCACAAAGCCATTCCACCCCGGCCGCCGCGTCGGTCCAACCCGGCACCACGGCCGCCTCCCCCCAACCGATCACGCTCAACGACGTCCCGGCAAGCGCCCCATCCGCCACCCGAAGCTCATAGCTCCCGTCGGCTCCCGGGCGTGCCCGCGCCCCTTCCGGTGCCGGCCTCAGGACCACGGCCGTCAGCGTGCCCAACCGATCGCGGTTCGCTTCGCCCAGGTGCACCCGCAAAACTTGGGGACCGGGCCCGGGAATCCGCATCTGGCCGATGGATTTGCTGGCGAAACGGCGACGCCCACCGGTGAAATCCAATTGCCCCGACCGGGTCGCCCCGCTGAGTTCCACCTCCACCGCTTCGGGTCGCTCCTGCCAGGCCATGCCCGTGATCTCAACGGAGTAATTGCCGGCCCTCGAAGCGTCGAACTTCCATTCATAAGTCCGGATGCCCGCCGACCGGCCGCCCCGGGATGCCGCATCAGAAATCCCGAAGGTCCAGCGACCGTCCGGCAACTGTTCGGTCCCGGTCAGGGTGTCGACCGTCAGCACCGCCGGTGGTTGGCCGCCGTCCACCCAATCCACCGCCACCTGCAGGGATCGTCCGCTTTTGTCCAATTCCCACCATTTGACAAAGCGCTTCGGCGAACCGTCCAAGGTGACCGACGCCACCTCCCCGCCGGGCCAGGGAACGTCCAAAAGTCGGCTCATGGGAATGTCGACCACCCGCGCCTGGTATCGGCCGAGGGATGCCGGTGCCGATCGGGAAAGTCGTACGGAATCGGCAGCGTGGGATAGGAAAGGCAGGACGACGGCGGAGAGAAGAGCCAGTCGCCCGTACAATGGCCGGGGTTTCATCACGCCCCGAACATAACCCGTTTTGGAACTTCTTCCAACCGGGGTGTTCTACCCATGAACTCACCGGGCGCATCCTGGCATCGAGGGAAGCCGGGCCATAGGAGAAGCGGGGCGGGTAAGAAAACCCGCCCTCCCGGGGCGGCGGGTTTTCCTACCCGCCTTCCCACGATGGCAAGATGTGCCCGTACCCACCCCTGCCCTCACCACCCGGCCAACACCGAACGGGCCAACCGCGGGATCAGTTGCTCATCGCCCGCGTGACCTTCGGTGAAGACCACCAGGATCAGACGGCGTCCGCCGGGAAGTTCCACCAGTGCCGCATCATGCCGCACCTCACTCGTCCAACCCGCCTTCGACCAAAGTTTCATTCCCGGTCCCAGTCCCGACCCGACGAATCCATGGACCTGATCCTCGGGCGTCACGGGGGCGGTCGGATCCCGGGAGAGCAGCCCACGCATCTGCGCACAGCGGGCGGGGGTCACCCGGCGATCGAGCGCGATCTCCGCCAAGAGCCGTGCCGTGGCGTCGGTGGTCAGGAAGTTGCGCTTCGGGTCGAAGGCTTGGGTGGCCTGCATTTCCCGACCATAAGGTCCCTCGCACCAAGGCTTCTTGTTACAGTTGATGCCGGCGTAACCGAGCCCGAGGAAGTGACGGTTCACGGCGTTGCGCTGTTCCTGCCACGATCGCAAGGCGTCCGGCGTCAACTCCGGCCCGCTCGTCGTCCCGGTCAGCACATCGACCACGTAATGCGTCGCCTCGTTGGAGGAATCGACAATCATGTCGTGCAACGCCCGGCGCAACTCGGCGGATTCCGCGATCCGTCCGTCCTCCAACCAGCGGTGCGCGGCGGCCAGATAAAACAATTTAACCACCGACGCCGGGTAAACGGTCTCCGATCCGCGATGCGCGCCCCATTTCAATGCCGCCGGATCCGCCAGGTCCACCACGGTCACGGCGATCTGGGCCGGATCGATCCGGTTCGTGCCGGGTTGGACGGCGGCTTCGCGCACCCCGGCGTCCACCAACCGTTGCACTCTGGGATCCGGAGCGCTGTCGGACAGACCGGCCAGGCTTTGGGCCGGAGTGCTGGGAACAAAAGCGAGCATCCACGTCAACGCGGCGAGTGGGAGGAACTGTTCAAAGGCTTTCATCAACAACAGGTGTGACGACATCGCTGCCGGGTTCCGGGGCCGGCTCCGGCAATTCCAGGAATCGGATCACGGTGTCGCCATGGTTCAGTTGTTTCACGTCGATCCACGGCGTCGGAATCTCGATCCGATCGCGGCGTGCATGTCCCAGGATCAACCGTCCGCCGGGTGCCAAAAGGGCCGGGAGATCGGGATGATCGACCAATTGTTGGGCCATGGAGACAGATCGTCGGACGGTGTTTTTCTCCCCGTACGGCGGGTCGGCGATGACGAGATCGAAACGCCGGCCCTGGGCGCGGAACTGGGGAAGGACGGTGAAGACGTCCTGCACGCGCAACTCGGCCTGGGCGACATCCAGGCCGGAGGACACCAGATTGCGACGATAACAGCGGGCGTGACGTTCGGTCCGTTCCACCGACACCACGTGGCGGGCGCCGCGGCTCAGCATTTCGAGGCCGAGAGCGCCGGTGCCGGCGAACAGGTCGAGGACGGAGGAATCGATGGGACGGGCGCCGAGGCTGTTGAAGACGGCGAGCTTGACCTTGTCGGGCATGGGTCGGATATCGAAGCCTGGGGGCACTTCGAGGAGGCGTCCGGCCGCATGACCGCCAATGATCCGCATGGGATCAGGGTGGTCGGGGGACGGGGCTGCGGAAAGCTGGAAAGTGTCGCTGCGGGCCGGGAAGCGAATCCTGGCGTCACGGCCCACTTGTGCGCTTTGACGGCTCGGGAACATTCCAATCCCGGATCGGCCGCCATGCGGAGACTTGCAGGGGTCTCGGCCCCGCGGCGTGGCTAGCCGCGCACTGCGGCCACTCGAGCTGCTGCGTCGCGATCGGACGCCGACATCGACGCTTGATCGCGGTTATCGACTGCGATCTGCCCGCAAGCTGCTCAAATAAGGAAGGACGTCCCTTGAGTATACGGTTCCTTGGTGCCTCAGAAGTGGGCCGCCAACGTGGTCAACGGCCAGACCGTCCTGTCGACTTCAGAGACCGGAGGATCGGTCACGTTCACGTTCGAGCGGGCCTACACGCCGGCGGAACTGGCCGTCATGGCGGAGGAAGCCCTTGAATGGGTCAACACCCTCGCCGATCCGGAGAACCTGCCGCTGGACGTGGCCCGGTACACCCGACTGCACCCCACCTTCCACAAGGCCATCTTGTGATCCCGATCCTTCGCCGCCTGTTCCCCCCGGCCCCCGGACAGGCCTGTACGTCCACCTCCTCCTCGGGTTGGTAGCCCCGCTCGACAAAAGTCACCGAGACCGGATGGCTCCGCTCCGCGAAAAACGCCGTTGCGGCATCCAGGAAGGTGCGGTTCAGCCTGCCCTCGGACCAGCCGGGATAAGTCAGGTGGGTATTGATGATGAGCACCTTCATTGGTTGTGGCCTCCAGTCGGAGCCAGATCGCCGAACCAGGAGACGATAACATTGTTCATTACACACTCCATTCTCAAACCCAGCACAGACGCAGCCCCGATGGACTTCACTCCATCGCCTCGATCCGATCCGCATAGACCGCGATCATCTTATGCTTTGGCAGCAGGGCCTC
>JANYCC010000392.1 GCA_025360495.1 Verrucomicrobiota bacterium
CGCACCGTGCTCAATATCGGGATCACCTATGACACCACGGCGGACCGGGTGCGGCGTGCCGTGGCGTTGCTGGAGGAGATCTGCAAGGCGCAACCGAAAACCGTGGATCACTTCGTGCATTTCGACAAATTCGGCGACTTCTATCTCAACCTGAATGTGGTCTGGATGTGCCAGAACACCGATCAACGGGGTTATACCCGGGCGCTGCAGGAACTGAACCTGGCGATCAAGGAACGGTTCGATGCCGAGAAGATCGAGTTCGCCTTCCCGACCCAGACCATCCTGATGCCGGACAAGGGGGGCGAGGATCGGAGATCGGAGATCGGGGATCGGAGATCGGGGGGCGGAGATGGCAGTGGTCGGTGATCAGTGGTCGTCCCGGTGTCTCGTGTCTCGTGTCTCGTGTCTCGTGTCTCGTGTCTCGTGTCTCGTGTCTCGTGTCTCGTCCCCCACGACCTCAGTCCGGTCCCCCTCGCCCCGCGAGGAACGAGCGGGGAGAGGGCCGGGGAGAGGGGTCGGCCAACCCTGCAACCCTCGTCCTCGTGTCTCGTCGAACCTCCGGCCAGACCGAGAGGCACGAGTACGAGGACCTCACGGAAACCCGACCTCCTCTCCCCGACCCTCTTCCTTCGTTCCTCCGGATGAGAGGGAGACGGCAGATCCGGCGCTCCACACAGCGGATGTTCAGGTCGTGCGCTGTTGCTTCAACTGCTTCAGGACGGCGTTGTCGGGGCGCTCGGTATAATGGCGGTCGAGCGGATAGCATCCGCTGGGCAGTCCGTTGCGGGGGGCCGTCGTGCAGTCGCTGAACGTGCGGCAGATCGGTCGGACATCGACCGCGCCCCGCGCCACCGCATCAGCCAGGAATCCCGGATAGCTCAACACCATGCGCCCGAAGCCCACGATGTCCACCCAACCAGCCCGCAGCACCGCCTGCGCAACGTGCGGCAGATACTCTTGGAGATAGGTGTAACCGGAACCCACGATCACCAACCCCGGCGGGGCGTGGGATTTCACCGTCCGCGCGGCGTGAATGTGGCGTGCCACGTCCAGCAACGGGTCGTGCGCAGGTTGGTAACCATCACTCGGTGGAAAGGCCGCGGGACGGAGCAGGTGTGGCGTATAATAAGGTGAACCTCCGCTCACATTGAGGACCTGGACACCCAGTCCCGCCGCCATGGTTACGAACCTCAGCGATTCGGTCAGGTCTGTCTCGACCGGGTTGTCCGGGTTCATCCCGAACCCGTACCGGTAGGGCAACCATGCCGCAAAATCCTCCGGGATTCCCGGTCCGGGGCGTCCCGGCGAACTCCGTTCCGGATCGGGGCGGTGCGGCACCAGGTCGAACACGCTCAACCGCACCCCGATCGCGATGGGATTCCCGTCCGACCGGATCCCGGCGATGATGTCCCGCAACAGACGGGTGCGATTCTCGAAGGAACCACCATACGGACCCGGGCGGGTGTGTGCGCCGAGGAATTCGTGCAGCAGGTACCCGTGACAATGCTTGAGATCGATGAAGTCCGCGCCCGCCTCGAGGGCCACCCGGGCAGCGTGGACGAAATCCCGGGTCAGCCCGACCAGGTCCTCGTCTTTGAAAACCTGGGCGTCGCTGGTGACGCCGAACCGGGCGTCGAGCAACGGATGCCGGTACGCCACGCGCGGTTCCCAGCGCTTCTTGTCGTTCGGCCGACAGAAACGCCCGCTGTGGGTCAGTTGGAATCCGATCAACAGGTCATCGGTGCGGCCATGCCGTTCTTCATGTGCGGATTTCAGGAGCCCGGCAAGTTCCCGGAGGGCCGGCAGGTTCTCTTCCGAAAGGATGAGTTGGTTCGGATTGGCGCGTCCGTCGGGTCGCACTGCCATGGCCTCGCCGCCGCAGATGAGTTTGGCACCGCTCATTCCGAAGCGTTGCCATCGCCTTCGGACATCGTCGGTCGGCGCACCCGTCGTCGTCGCATCCCAGCCTTCCATGGGATGGATGGCGAACCGGTTGCCCGGCGAGCGCCCGTTGATGACGAGTCCGGGCAGGGATTGGGCCAGGGGCGATGCCGGGCCCGCGAGAATGCCGTCGTCGCAGGGAAGCTCGATGCCGAGTTCGGCGAGTCGGTCGCGAAAGGCGCCGACGGTGCGAAGTGAACCGATGCGGACAAGGGTGGGGGCGGCCATGGAATGAATGATCGTCCCTCCGAGCGGTGGGTTCAATTGGGGACTCTCGGAGCTCGTCCCTCCGCCGTGTCCCGCAGCCCGGCACAGACCGCCTCCACGGTCACCGATCCCATGATCCGGACCAGTTCATCCGGCGTCCCTGCGATTGGCCGGCCATCATACCGATAGTAATCCAAGGCCCGCCCTCCGACCGCCGGATTCGGGATCAAGGTCCAATCGGGTCGGAACGGGTGGACCGGTGGATTGAGGGTGGGAGTGCCGATCACGAACTGACGCGGGACCCGGCGGGCCGCCGCCAGATGCATGAACACCGTGTCAACGCTGAGGAAGGTTGTCGCATGGCCGATCAGGGCCGCGGCATGGCGCAAGTCCGGGAAGACGGGGAAGAGGACGTTCGGGGCCTGATTTCGGAGACGTTGATGGGCCCCGATTTCTCCCGGTCCGCCGAACGCGGCGATCGACAGGTCCGGGTGGGATTCACGGAGCCGGGCGAAGAGTCCGGCCCAATGGGTTTCGGGCCAGCGGCGCAGGGCGAGGTTCTTGGTGCCACCCGATCCGACGTGGACCCCGAGCCAGCGGCGGCCGACCAGGTGATGATCGGACACCCAACGTTCGGCCCACGCCAATTCATCGGGCGACAGGAAGAGTTCGTAAGCGGGGTTGGCGATGATCGGATCGCGTCCCAGCAGGCTGAGCAGGCGCAGATTGTTGATCGCACAGGCCGCCGTATAATCCTGGGGCAGGGTGTCGGTGACCAGCAACCGGTCGATCCAGGAATTGTTCTCATACCTGTGGCTGAGGCGTCGGTGCGCCCCGATGATCCGGGTGACGATCCGGTATTCGCGGCGTCCCTGGGGATGGCAGGTGAAGCTGGCGTCGTAGTGGCGTCGGCGGAGGTCGAGAAGGAAACGCAGCGACGAGAGCTTGGGGGCGTCGATGAGGTGGTGTTGCCGGACGGCGGAGAGGTGCGGATTGCCGGCGAGGATTTGGGAACTCCCGGGCCAGACGACAAAGGCGTCCAATTCCGCCTGGGGGAACTGTACCCGCAGTTCGTGGATCAGGGGCGTGGCCATCAGCGTGTCGCCGATGCCCGCGAGGGAGATGACCAGGATGCGCTTCATGCCCGGGGCCGGCGGCGCGGAATCATGGGCGATGCCATGTGCCAGGCGTCCCGGTGGCACCAGCCCGACCCAGCGGGGTGAGCCGGAGTTCATCCGGGCTGGGAAGCCAACGCGTCAATTGGAAGGAGGTGTCGCGGCGTTCGGGGGTCAGCAATTCCAGGGACCAGGCGGAGCCGCGCCGGATTTGCAGGGCGAATCCCCGCACGACGTTGGTTTCCGCGACGCCCCAATTCACGGTGAACTTGTGGGGACCGGCGGCGTGCGCATCGAAATCCGTCAGAGCCGGCGCATTGGTGGCGCGCCATGGGCTGGCGGGTGGCAGTGCCGGATGGGCCAGGGCGGTTTGTCGCAGCAGTTGCGCGATCCCGCCCTTGTTATCCCGGAGGCACGACGCATTCCAAAGGACCACGCCATCGGTCCCGGCCTGACGCCGCGTGACCGAGATCTGGTTGACGATCTCGGCGGCGGTCCGGTCCTCGCCGATGCGCGCCGGTGACATGCCCGCGTATAAGTGGCGGCCGAACGGGTTTTGTCCCGACCACCAATCCAAGAGCGCGGGGAAACTTTGTTCGCGGGATCCGATCGGCCAATATAATTGCGGGGCCGCGTAATCCACCCAACCCTCCGCCAGCCAGCGTCGGGAATCCGCACCGAGCAATTCATAGGAATCCAGCCCGCGGATGGCTGCCGGATGACCGGGACGCCAGATCCCGAATGGGCTGACCCCGAATTGGACCCAAGGCTTCTCCCGATGGACCACTTCGGCGGCGCGGCGAACGACGTCATCGACATTCTGCCGTCGCCACGCGACCCGTTCCAATCCGGTCTTGCGGCCGAACCGCTGCCAGCTCCGGTCATCGGGGAAGGCGAGATTCTGGCCCGATACACCCTTCACCGGGTAGGGATAGAAATAATCGTCCACATGCAGGGCATCGAAGTCATAGCGACGGACCAGGTCGGTGATGACGCGAAGAGTGTGTTCCCGGACATCCGGTTCGCCGGGATCGAGCCAGATCTGGTTTCCGTAATGGACGGAGAGGTCGGGATGGCGGTGGGCGAAATTGCCGGGACCGAACGGTGAATTGGAAGTCTCGGATTTTGCCCGGAACGGATTGATCCACGCATGAAGTTCCAAGCCCCGCGCATGGGCCTCGCGGATGGCGAAGGCCAGCGGATCCCATGCGGGCACCGGCGCCGTCCCCTCGCGTCCGGAAAGGTATTCCGACCAGGGTTCCAGCGTGGATTCGTAGAGCGCATCCCCCTGCGGCCGGACCTGGAGGATCACGGCGTTCAGGTTGAGGAGTCGGGCGCCTTCCAGGAGGGCGATGAGTTCGGACTGTTGTTGCGGGACCGGAAGGCCGGGTCGTGATGGCCAGTCGATGTTCCCCTTGGTGGCGATCCAGACCCCGCGGAATTCGCGCGGCAATTCGGGCGCGACCGGGACCGCGGCGGGTGACGGAATCCGGTTCGGCGCGGCGCCCTGCCCGCACAAGGCTGCGGCCAGCAGGGTCCCGATCAGCAGGTATCGGGCGGAACAGGGAAGGCGCATGAACCCCGGGATAATGGCGGCACCGGGGCCATGGGGCAAGCCGGGCGCGGCCTTCGATTGTGGGCCTGGAGCGTGACCGGATGTTGTTCCATTCCCCTTGGCCGGAGAATCTCGTCGCGGCCAACCCGTTCCCTTGGGAGTCTCCCGTCAAGCTATGGAGATCCTCCTCAGATTCAGGGCAATGGTCGGTGGACTCATCGCCGTCTGGCTCGCGACGGGTCCCGCGTCCGCCGCAACGCCCGCTTGGTTGGAAGGAGGTCATCCGGAACGGGTCTCCAGCGGGGTGATCGCACCTTGGGAAGCCATCGTGGCACCCTTCCGCGAACGGCCGGCGGCGCCGCAAGGTTCGCCGGTGCCGGTGGCGCTCGACCCCCGCGTCGGGGTCAACGTGGTGTGCGGGCCCGATCCCGTCGTTCTCCCCACCAATCTGCGTTCGCAAGCCGAACCGCATATTGCGAGGCACCCGCTCAATCCCGACGTATTGTTGGCCGATTTCCAGGACGGACGCTATGTCGATGGCGGCGCGGTGACCTGTGGCTATGCCGTGTCGCGCGACGGTGGGATCACCTGGAACCGTTCGACGATTCCCAAACTTACCAAACTCGAAGGCGGGACGGTGGACCGGGCGACGGATCCCGTGGCCGCATTTTCCCCGGATGGATCGACCTGGTACCTCAACACGCTCGGGATTCTCGGCGTCAACCTGGACATCGGCGTCCTCTATCTCTCCCGTTCGACCAACCAGGGACTTAGTTTCCTGCCACCGGTGGAATTATATCGGTCGCCGGACAGTTCGGTGTTTCCGGACAAGAATTGGATGACGGTGAATCCTTATGCCGGGACGCCGACCCACGGCCGGATCGTGGTCAGCTTCACGCGGTTCAGCGGCAATTCCTCGCCGATTGCCGTCCTGCACAGCGACGATGACGGGCGCACCTGGAGCGTTCCCGTGCTGGCGACCCCGGCAGACGCCGAATGCCAGGGCTCGCAGCCGGTGTTCCTGCCCGACGGCCGATTGGCGATGATTTACTGGGATTTTGCGTCTAACAGCGGATCCAGCCAGGCCTTGCGGGTGGCGTATTCCCCGGACGGTGGATCGACCTGGAATCCTTCCAGCGTCGTGGTCTCCAACATCACAAGCTATGACGATCCACTCATCCGCGACGGCGTGAACCTGCCCTCGGCCGCCGCGGATCCGACGGGTGGCAAAATATGGGCGAGTTATCAGGCGAACTTCTTTGGGGTCGCGCGGATCCTGGTGGTCGGCTCGGCGGATGGTGGAAAGACTTGGGGTGCGCCGCGGGTGGTGAGTGACAATCCGGTGGGCAAATCCGTCTTCAACCCGGCCCTCGCCGTGTCCGCGGATGGCAGGACGGTGATGGTGGCATTCTGGGACAACCGGGCCGGGGCCACGGCTTACCAGCTCGACACCTGGGTTGCGGCTTCCTATGACGGTGGCACCAACTGGCAACCGAACTTGCGCATCACTTCGGTGTCGACCGATGTGCGTCTGGCGCCGCCGACCAGCCGTGGTTATATGATCGGGGATTATTTCGGGTTGGTGGCCCCGGCCGACCCCTTCACCGCGGCAGTGGCCCTCACCATCGACACCCGGGAAGGCGAACCGCAGCCGATGTCCGCGCGGTTCGGGGCGGCGGCGACCCTGACCTTTGATGCGTGGCGTTCGGCCCGTTTTTCGCACTCCTTCATCACCGCCCCGGCCACCGGAAATGCGGACGCCGACCCGGATGGCGACGGGATTGAACTGTTCGCCGAGTACGGTTTTGGGACCAATCCCTCCCAATCCGACCGGCCGATCCTGATCATCCATCGGGCGCCCGGCGGATTGACACTGACGTTTCAGCGCAACGTGGTGGCGTCCGAGGCGCGGGTTTTGGTGGAGGATTCGGGGGATCTGGTGGCTTGGAATGCGGTGCCCCTGACGGGAGTGGCGGACACCGATCCACTGCCGACGATGACCCTGCCGGTCCCGACGACGCAGCGCTTCTATAGGCTCCGGGTTGTGGCGCGGTAGATGGGCGGGGCGAAGTTCGGGCGGGTGGATGTCTTGGGTAGGGCGAGGTTCCACCCGAGCCGGCCTTCGCAGCCGTCGG
>JANYCC010000467.1 GCA_025360495.1 Verrucomicrobiota bacterium
GGAAAACCCGCCTTCCCAGGGCGGCCGCGACAGCGCCGGGGGGGGCGGGTTTTCCTACCCGCCTTCCCACGATGCCCAGATGCGCCCGCAGAATCAGAGCGGCCTTCAACAGACCTGTCACTTTGTCGGGTCAACCGGTCCCTGGAACACCCGGTTTCTTTCGTCAGGGGTCAGCTCGTGCCAATCTCCCGACACCATTTCACCGAGTTGGAACCCCCCGATCTGAACGCGGATGAGCCGCAGGGTCGGGTGCTGGATGGCGGCGGTCATGCGCCGCACCTGCCGGTTCTTCCCCTCATGTAATTCCAAGCCGATCCACAACTCCGGCCCGATCCTCGGGGATCCCAGCGGCGGATCTCGCGGCGGCGGCGAGGGCGGGGGATCCAACACCCATGCCCGGCACGGAAGCGTCCGGTAGCCCTGCAGATCCACGCCATTTTCCAACCGTTGCAGGTCCTCCGGCCGGGGGATCCGATCCAGTTGGGCCCAATAGGTGCGCGGATGTCCGTGCTCCGGATCCAGCAGGCGGCTGCTCAACCCGGGTTCATCACTGAGCAGCAGCAAGCCTTCCGAATCCGCGTCCAAACGCCCCATCGGATAAACCCGCGGCGGCAGTCCGAAGGCCGCGAGGGTGCGGTGCTTGGAGCCATCCGAGGTGAATTGGCTCAGCACACCGAATGGTTTGTGGAACGCGATCAACATCTCGGGTGTGAAAGCATCGCGATCCCGTGTCACGACGCCATCCGGGATTTTCCGGGAGTTGTCGTCCCGGCGGCCGGCCTGTCGCCGCACCGGGTCGGGATCACCAATAGGGGTTGGAAAGGTTGACCGGTGCGGAGTCACTGATCTTGAGCGGGAATCCAAAGAACTCCACGTGGTTGTCCCCGAACAACATCACGTAACGCCGTTGGTTTTTGAAACTGTGCCATGGTGGATTCTTGGTGGGATCGAACCCCGCGTTTTCCCAAATCCAGTCGCCCTGGATGATCTTGGTGACCGGCCGCACCGCGACCTCCGAGCCTTTGATGGGGGTGCCACCGGGTTGGTCGGTGACGTGTCGGACTCCCCACGGATCGCTGGCCCATTGCGTGCAATAGCTGTTGCCGTATTCCAAGAAACAGGACTTCGCGCCATAATTCGGATCCCCTTTGTCCGAGGGGCAGCGCCAGCTTTGCAGGGTGGAGGCGTACTTGTTGAGAGGGCGGTTCGTGTAATCGGAATTGATCCCGAAATACGGGACCAACCACAGGGTGATGGCGGTCGGTTTGCCCTTCGTTCCCCCGAAATCCCCCCAGCCGGTCGTGATGGGATAGGTGTCCCGGTTGTCGTCCGCGTACAACGACCAGGCCAATCCCAGTTGATGGTTGTTGTTGATGCACTGGGTGCGCCGGGCCGTTTCCTTCGCCCGGGCCAGCGCGGGGAGCAACATCCCGGCAAGAATCGCAATGATGGCGATGACGACCAACAACTCGATCAGCGTGAAGCCTCGTCCGGCCCACCGATCGGCACGCCCATGCCTTCCAAAGCGGGCGCACCGGGCGCGTGGCGTCGCCTCGGTGGGTCCTTGGGCTGGGCTGGTTTTCATCAATCCGGACGGTTCGCAGGTTCCAAGGTCAGGGCCGATGGCCGGGCCGGTCCCCTCATGGTACCGGACCTCATCCCAACAGGGTGGCCCGCCCCGTCAGCTCGGCGGGGGCGTTGGCGGGGGCATTGACGGGGGCTTTCGGCGCCGGGGAAGCCGCCACCAGGTTGTGATCAAGCAGGGCGAGGATCTTGTCGCTCTCGATGCGGTTGAGAATGATTTCCACCAACGTTGTCGTGTTGGGAAACAGGAACGAGGGATCCCCTTGGGCGGCCGGTGCGGACCCGTCGAACAACACGGCGTGCCCGGGCAGATACCGGACCTCGGCCAGAGGCGACTTGGCGGTGATGTCGAACACCAGGCGCGCGCCGGCCTGCCGCAATTTCCCCAAATAGGACTCCAGTCGGGTGACATTGAGCAGCAGCACCCGGCAGGATTTGTCCGCGGAATGGGTGGTGAAGTCGGACTTGAAGGCCTCGTCGAACTCCGTGGTCAGCGCTTGGTTCACTTCGCCGGACGGTTGAAGGACAAAGAAATCGACGAAGAAATCCAGGATGGAAAGGCCCACGTCGTCCACCACCTTGAAGAAGAACTGCTGGTAGTTGTCGCCTTGGTGATTCGCATGGAAAGCCTCCAGGAACCGCTTCCCCATGGCCGCGTAATCGCCAAAACCCCGCACCTTGATCGCGTCCAAGGCCAGCGCCCCGGCACTGTGGGGGCCGGCGTTGAACGAGGCTTCCACGCCGATGATGGACCCGTGATTGAAAGCGTCGAAGATTGCGAACGGAACAAGTTCGAATTTGCGTTCCGGGACCCAGGCCGGTGCCACCACCTTCTCCGCGAAATCCACGACGCATTTGCGCGTGCCCAGCGAGGTGCCGCAAATGCGCACGGTGCCGTCGGTGCCGGGCTTGCTGCGGGCCGGGATGAGCCGCCCTTCAATGCCGTCATATCCCTTGCCCGCGGCGAACACGAACGGGTAACAGACCCGGGCCTCGCCCAAGGCGGGGTTGAAATAACTGTCGCCATGCAGGTCATCGGCCGAGAGGGACCACTGGAACGGGCTGGCCGGTTCGAGTCCCTGCAGCACCACGCGGCCCGACTCGAGGAAATCGCGACCCTGATGATGGGAATTGAAAAAGGTGCAGCGGAACTTGCCGAGGAAGGATTCGCCCAGTCGCGCGAGATCCGACCCGAAGTTGGCGGGTGCGAACATCAGCAGATGCTCGACGGGCGAGGTCGGGGATGCGATGCCCTCCCCGACCTGCCGTTGGTAATGCATCCGCAACCACGCGCGCGCCACGAGCGAGCCGGTGCTGTGGCAGGCGACATCGATCCGCTCGCCTTCAAAGAGCCTGGCACAGTCCTCGTCCAGCTTGTCGGCGAAGTCTTCGAAGGTGGCCTCATCGTCCATGCTGTCGTAATTGAGCAGATAGACGTTCTGTGGTTGATAGGCGCCGCTGGAGACGAAGAAATCGCGCAGGGCGGTGAAGCTGGTCGCGCCATCGGAATAGCCGTGAATGATGAGAAGCTGGTCGGCCATGGAATGCCTTTTGTTACGGGAATGGAGGTGGATGGGAAGGGGTCACTGATGCTCCGCCAACAGGGTGCTGGGTGACTCCCCCAAGGATGACGGTTGAAGACAGTTTGCCACCGGTTCCGGGGCGTCAAGGTCGGAATCCAAGTCTGGACAGCGGGAGGGGGATCTGGTTTTAAAACCCGGGTCGGCGGCGGGGGGCGGGCTGGATGGGGTCGATGGCCACAATCGTCCCGTGGCAGCCACGCCTTGGCCACTCTGGCCGACACGGGAACCAGAATGTCATATGACGCACGCCGAAGCAGTCGCCAAAGTCTCCAAGCTCCTGCGGTTGGCCACCTCATCCAATCCCAATGAGGCCGCGCTGGCCGCCTCCCGGGCGCAGGAGATCATGGACCGGTTCAAGTTGGAGGGGATCACCGCCGACTTTGATTCGGGCCAAAACACCCAGGAGCCCATCGACGACTTCAAGGCTGACCTCATGGATGCCGAGAGTTCCCAACTGGACACCTGGCGTTGCCGTCTGGCATCCGCCGTCGCGGCCTGCAACGAGTGCAAAATCTATCTGTCCGGGCGCCCGGTCCGCGGCTTCTCCATCGTCGGCCGCGCCCGCGATGCGGTCATTGTCCGACTTCTCTACGGCTGGCTGAAGAGTCAGGTGAATGAGATGGCGGCCCGGGAATGTGCGGGAACCGGCCGCACGCATTGGAACAATTGGCGCATCGGTTGTGTGGAGACCGTGTCCCAACGGTTGGCTGACCAGAGGAAAAAGACTGCCACGACCCTGATGGAGGAGGCGCGGGTCTCCGGCGGAAACCTGGGCCTGGTGCGGATGGAACGTTCGCTGGCGGTTCGGGACTCCCAATTGGAACAGGTGGACACGTGGATGCAGGATCACCTGAAACTGACGGCCGGCAAACGACGCTATTACCGGTCCGATCCGTCGGCCCGGGAAGCCGGCCGGTTGGCGGGTCACCGGATCAACATGAGCGCCCCCGATCGGTCCCTCGGTTTCTAAGCCGTGGCAATCCGGCAAGAACCCGGAGATTTCACGCAAAGAACGCCAAGCGCGCCAGGATCGGGCGCATCTTGACCCTGCCCCCGCCCCGCACTCTCAGGCGGCTCGGGTGGAACCTCGCCCCAGAACAGACCACGCCGGTGGGCACTTCGAATCGGTGGGGCGAGGCTCCGCCCGAGCCGCCCTGATGGCATCCATGGGGGCCGTGCCAAGTTGCGCCGCCAAGATCAGGGAGGATCCTACGGCCAAGGATCACTCGTTCCGGTGGCGACTGTCTTATAAATCCCCGGCTTCACGATTTCCATCAGCGAGTCGGGCTTGGCCGGCGGGCTGAATCCAAAGCGGCGGTACAGCCAATGGGCATCCCGCGTGGCCAGCATGAATCGGCGCAAACCCTGCAATTCCGGATGATGAAGGATTGTCGCCATCATCCACGACGAAAGCCCCCGGCCACGATGTTCCTCCAGGACATAAACATCGCAAAGATAGGCAAACGTGGCGTGGTCGGTGATCACCCGGGCGAAGGCGACCTGTTCACCCTGGTGAAACACCCCCACACAAAACGAGTGTTCCAAGCAACGTCGCACCCGCTCCAGGGGGATCCCCTCCGCCCAATAGGAACGCGTCAGGTAGGCATGGATCCGTTCGACCTGTTGCGCCGATGCCTCACAACTCAAGCTATAGCCTTCGGGACGGTTCATGACCGGGGGATTCTCCGCGTGGTGGCCGGAAAGCTCGAGATCAGAGCGTCCTGCCGTCCGCTCCTACGGCGTCGTCCGGGGGATCAGGGTCCCCCCCGGCTTTTCCCCCGGCTCTTGGTGCTGGATCGGCGTTTGGGGGGACGGTCGGACCACCGGTCGCCGTGTCGGCCTTCGTCTTGCGCTTCCTCCCGGAAATCGGTGCGACCCCCGTGACGGCCGTTTCGGCGGCGGCCCGTGCTTCGGAGGGCAACAACGGCAGGAGCGCCCGGCGTTCGGCCACGGACGGCACCGGAAACACCGCCCGTTCCCACGTCATCTCCGGTTCGTTTTCACCGGATCGGACCTTGCGAAGCCTTTCCCCGGGGGACGATTCCTCATCCGAAAAGACCAACTCTCCCCGGAGGACCTGCTCGCGAAGAATCCCGACCGCACGCTGCTGCACCTGGGCGTGCAGCTTGCGGAGTTCCTCCGATCCAATGGGCTGCCCGTTGCAAACAAAGCCCAGTTCAGTCAGGCGCGATGCAGTGTCATCCAAGTCGGACTTGGTCAGACTGGCCGGACTCCCGCGATAGGACAGATAGAGCAGTTCCACCGGGTTCAGGCTGTGAGTCCCATCCCGATGTGCGATCCCGCCCGATCCGCGTCGCAACCCCTGGAACAGTTTTCGATAAGCAGGTTGTCCACGGGATTCCTCCGTGATGAAGGTTTCGATGTTCTGCGGTGTCGGCAGGGTGGGACGGGCCAGCTTGAGGATCAGGCTCCAGGCAGCGCCCAGCACGGCGGTGGCCGGGGCTTTCAAGGTGGCCACGATCAGGTCGGCGTCGGCCACCTCGCTGTCGGGATCCGTGATCTCGTCCGGTGCGGCCTCGAGGAAGGCGGCCACGGATGGGTCGAGAGCGGGATGCAGAAGAAAGGCGAGGCGGCGCTCCAGCGGGGCGATGCGGGGGGCCGCGATTTCGAGGGCCGCATGGGGGTTCTTGCGAAGGGCCGCGGCCAGGATGCGCAAGCCGGCGAAATCAAGGACAGCACGCGAGAGCGTGTGAAGATGGGAGGGTCGCAGCCCGAAGATCCTCAGAATTTCCGGGATCTCAATCGGGGATTCCTTACGGCTTTCCTCCGCTGCCAGATCCCCGGCCCCCTGCATCGGGACTTTCGCGGGCCAACGGAGCCACACCGACCCGGAAAGCAAGGACGCCGAAGCCCGCGCCGCAAAGGAATCGGCGGGGATCAATGCCGGTTCATGGACCGTCGCGCGGACCAGATGCTCCCAGCTTTCGCGGAGCATCGGCGGTGGTCCGATGGGGAGGCTGGCGACCGCCATCCATTCGCGATCCGGCACGGACCCTCCGCGTCGGACCAACGCGTGCCCGATGGCGAGCACATCGGGCAGGGGACCGACGAGTTCCAACAGATTGCGGACGACCACGCCCAGGCATTTGGGATCGATTTCCTCGCGCCGCAAATGCAGGAGCGCCGCATAGATGCCGAGCATCGGATTCGCGAATTTCTCCCGGAACATCTGCGAAAGGGTGCGGCCCGGAATGGCGCTCCGGTTTTCCATCGCGCGCAGGGCCGCCTCAGTCCAGCGGAGGTCGAACCGGTCCCCATCAAATCCTACACCCACCGGCGACATCAGGATGGAAACCTGCGCGAAGGCGGCCTCGGTCTCCAGCTTTTCGCGGTCGCGGGGCGCGGCGGCCATGAAGACCTGGGTCTGCCAACCGGGGGCGGTCTGGACAATCTGCTCGAATTCCATCCCCCGAAACGGTGCGCGCCGCAGTCGGTAGGCGCCCGGGGCCAGATCCAGGTGAAGCCCACTCCAGCCATCGTACTGATCGACTTTGCCATCACGGGTCACGTCCCCGAGGAGTTCACCCGCGAGATTATGAAGGGTCACCCGCTCGAGTTGACGCGCCGGGCCATCCTTGTGGTAAGGATCGCGCAAAAGGATCATCAGGCGACTGCCGCCGGAGGTCCCCGACGGGAGTGGGATCGGGGTCGATCGGCTGAAATCGCCGGCGGGATAACGTTGGTATTCGCGGGTGGTCGAGGTGCGCTTGACGGGTGCCGCGGAGGCGAATTTCGGCGCCTCCAGGGAGCCAAGGCTCACCGTCTGGGACGGATTGTCCGGGGTCAGCGCCACCAGACGCTCCGTCGATTGTCCGCCCTGCGAAAAGCGCACGACATAGACCCCGGGTGCCAGGCCTCCAATTTCCACGTCCCCGAGATTGTTGGGCAACTTCACGGGCCGGAACTCGGCATCGAGAACCTCGATCCGGGTGCCCAGTTCCTCGCAGTGGATCGCAAGCGAGCAGGTTTTCGATGGATTAGAGGTGGGCATCGGTCTGGGTCCTGGTATCGAGGATGCGTTGGCCCACCTGGACTCCCTGGGCATTCAATGCCCGCAGAAAAAAGATGCTGTCGCGGGGCAGCATCAGCGGTTTCGCACCGGCGCCCGGCAGGACTCCGAGTGGGAGAGGCACCATCAGGTCGGAGCCGGAAAAAACCAGCAGTTGCTCGGCCGGCGCCGCGAGCGTGACGGTGATGGCGATGTCCACCTTGGGCGCGGCACAAATCACGAAATCGTCGTCGCTGGAGGGGAATTTCGGCTTCTGCGCGCCCAGCGGTCCGTCCGGTCGCAGCAGCCATTCCTTGAGCCGCATCGTGGTGATCTCGCCCTGGGCATTCGCGGCCCCTCCGGTCAGGCCGGTGATCAGCTCGCTGGTGAAGACCCCCCGGACCTGCTGTCCGACCTTGGCGGCCTCGCGCGCGGTGCGGCCGAAACCGGTCGCGAAGGCATAAAAGCGCCGCACCTGATGGGCATTCTGATGTTTGCGCAGGATCAACCCGGGCACCGCCGCCTCCAGGTTGGGAACGATCGAGCGGCAGCAGTCCATGAGGAGCACGATCTCATCGAAGGCGGCGCCCTTGAAAAAAAGATTCGCTGAACCGCGACCCGGCAGTGATTCGATCAACGCGTCATTGGATTCCACCGTGACCAGGCAGGCCTCATCCGCGTCGTCGCCGCTCACGCCATGCCCCGCGAGAAACAGGTAGAGCCGTCGCCCGGCGCGATGCTGGCCCGGCGGGCGGCGCTGGAGGACCTGGGCCATCGACAGCTTCACATGGCTGAGCAGGGGTCGCGAATGGTCGGCGACCGAGAGCAACGTATAGGGATCCACGTTGGCCGCGGGAACATTGCCACCGTGGGAATCCTTCACCCATGCCGCAAAGGCTTTGGCATCCGCGATCGCCCCCTCCAACTGGGGAAAGGTCGCACTCCCGTAATCGTCGATCCCGACGATGATCGCAAAGTCATCCGCAGCCATGGTCAGAATCCCTTCGCAAGCAGATGGCGCAGGCTCGCCCGTGTGGACGGGTCCTCACCGAAGCCGCCATGTTTCAGCGCCGCACTTTCCCAGCCGGCTGTTCCGGCGGGCTTGGACCAGTTGGATCGCGAATCGATCCATTGCACCACCTCCCGCATTTCCTTCCCGTCATAAGGGGCGGCGCCGGAGTGATACCGTTCCATGCCGAGCAGGGGTGTGTCGCCGTCGCTTTCCTCAAACAGACCGGACACCAGGTATAAGAGCGAGGCGGGATAAACCACCGGCACCTCATAATAACCCCGCTCGACAGTGTCGCGCAGTGCGAACATGCGGAAATTGCGGACGCGCCTTTTCCACACCGCGAGTTGACCGTGCACAAAGCCAAAGGTGCAGGCCGGTGCCAGGAACACCACGTCCACGAGCCGGTCCTTGGGGAGCGCCTGATCGATCTGATCCAGCATGTGGCCGATGTAAATCGCACCGGTGCTGTGGCCCACGAGCGTCAGGCGTCGTCCGGGCTTCCACCATTGTTGGAGCTGGGCGACGAAGGCCGTGCCGCCATGCCGCAGCGGATTGCCGCCAAAGGCGTGCCGCGTATCCTGTTTCATCTCGCCCCAGATCGTCCCACCCAGGGCCTCGACATAAAGTTCGCGCAGGATTTCCTCCACGATGGTCGTGTGCAGCCCGTGATCATGCCGTTCCGTGAAACGCCTCAACACGCGACGCAGGATCGCGATTCCATGCTGCGCCACCGCGGCGAGCGCGCCAAAGACGGACCGCGTCCCGACCCCCTGTTCCTGGGCGAATTCGTCGATGACCCCGGGTGACATCAGGGACGGCCGCGATGTCAACGGCAGGGCGCCGCCCCCGCGGGCGCGGCCGGCACCGGTGGGGTTGCGGGCCAGCGCAATGGCGTTCGCCTCATTCTGAAGCACGTCATCCGCATTGAATTCCTCCTCGGCCACCAGTTCGTCGAGGGACGTGAGATCCAACGGTCCAAGGGTCCGCAATTGTGTTTCGATGGGTTCGGCTTCGGCCCGCTGTTGCGCGAGGTTGTCCGACACACTCTCCGGCGGCGGGGGTTGCAGCGTGACCCCGCGGGTGCCGCCCGGGCCGAGCTTCCCGGCCACCAGGCGCAGGATGTCCTTGGCCAGGCGACGGAATATGAGTTCCTCGGCGATCCGCGGGAGATTGCGCGTCACCGTCGTGATCAGGTCGGAGCGCCAGAGGAAAAAAATCGGGAACGCGCCGCCGTCGACATAGGTTTCCAACCAGAGCCGTCCCATAGCAGGCAAATCCCTTCCCGTTTCCCATCGATTCTCGATGGAATTGGCGGGGTCTTCCCAAAGTGAAATCCTGAAATGTTGAGCGGCGGGCGAATCCTCGGCTGAATTAGTTTGGTTTTGGCTGAT
>JANYCC010000424.1 GCA_025360495.1 Verrucomicrobiota bacterium
GAGGAGGCGTACGACCTGCTCAAGCTCATGGGCATGCCGTTCTCCAAGTAACCGACCTCGTTTTCCACACTTATGGCCAAGAAATCCTGGATCGCGCGAGACAAGAAGAAGGCGGACACGGTGAAGAAGTTTGCCGCGGTCCGTGCCGAGATGAAGGCAAAGGGCGATTTCGTCGGGTTGACGAAACTTCCGCGGAACGCCAGCCCGGTCCGCATGGTGAACCGGTGCAAGCTGACCGGACGGCGCCATGCCTATATCCGCAAGTATTGCGTGTCGCGACTCACCTTCCGTGAACTCGCCCTGTCGGGGATGATCCCGGGGGTCATCAAGGCCAGCTGGTAACCGACCCCACCATGCACGATCCCATTTCCGACCTGCTCACCCGGATCCGCAACGCGGGTATGGCCAAGCACCCGACCCTCACGATGCCGCACTCCAAGATGAAGGAGTCCATCGCCCAGATCTTGAAACGCGAAGGCTACCTGTCCGACGTCGGCGTCGAGGGCGGGCCGATCAAGACCCTCAAGATCGCCCTCAAGTATCAGGACCGGAAGCCGGTCATTGTGGGCCTTCGGCAGATCAGCACCCCAGGGCTCCGGAGATATGTCCAGAGCACCGAGATCCCGCGCGTCCTGGGCGGGATGGGTGTGTCCATTGTTTCGACCTCCCAGGGGGTCATGACCGGCACGGAGGCGCGCAAGCAGAACCTCGGCGGTGAACTCGTCTGCTACGTTTGGTAAGGAGGAAGCATGTCGCGAATTGGAAAACAACCGGTGGCGATCCCCGCCAAGGTGAAGGTGGCCGTAACCGGCAACCGGATCCATGTCGAGGGGCCCAAGGGCAAATTGGAACTCAAACTGCCCGCCCTGACCGCCGCCACGGTGGACGGGTCGACGGTCACCGTGACCCGCACGGGGGATTACGCCGAGGCCCGGGCCATGCACGGCCTGGCCCGCGCGCTGATCAGCAACATGGTCAAGGGCGTGAGCGACGGGTACCAGAAGAAGCTGGAGATCCAGGGTGTCGGCTTCAAGGCCTCCATCCAGGGATCCATCATCAATCTGTCCCTCGGCTACAGTCACCCCGTCAACTATCCCATCCCGGCCGGACTCAAGGTCGTGGTCGAGGAGAACACCAAGATCACCATTGATGGCGCCGACAAGGAACTGGTGGGCCGCGTGGCCGCCGAGATCCGCAGCTATTACCCGCCGGAACCCTACAAGGGCAAAGGCGTCCGTTATGCCGGCGAGCATGTCGTCCGCAAAGAAGGAAAGACTGTCCAATAATCCGCGGGAGACCGCGCTTTCGTTCGCAGCATGAGACCCGAGAAAAAACAGGCTTTGGCGCAAAAGCGCCGATGGCGCGTGCGGAGCAAGGTGGCCGGCACGGCCGCCCGCCCCCGCATGGCCGTCAAGTTCACCTGCACCCACATCTACGTCCAGTTCATCGACGACACCGTCGGTCGGACCCTGGCGGCGGTGGGGACGCGGGACAAGGTGGCCCCGAAGGAGATCAAGGGAGCCAACGTCCCGAATGCGATCCTGACGGGCAAGCGTGCGGCGGAAGCCGCCCTGGCCCAGGGGATCCAGACTGTTGTCTTCGACCGCGGTGCCTCCCGGTACCATGGCAAGGTTAAGGCGCTCGCGGATGCGGCGCGTGAATGCGGTCTCAAATTCTGACGAGGAGATTTTCCGTGGCTGACGAGAAAAACATTCCGGTGACATCGGAGGCGGTGCCCGCCCCTGCACCCGCGCAGACCTACACGGCTCCCGCGTACTCCCATGGGGGACATCGCGGCGACCACCGTCCCAACCGCCGCCCCCGTCGTGATGACAATGACGGCAAGCGCGATGAGTTTCCTGAGAAGGTCATCTTCATCAACCGCTCGGCAAAAGTCGTCAAGGGCGGCCGCCGCTTCAGCTTCAGTGCGCTGGTGTGCGTCGGTGACCGCCACGGCCGGGTCGGACTCGGCCTCGGCAAGAGCACGGAAGTGGCCGAGGCGATCAAGAAGGGGAGCGAAAACGCCAAGACCTCCCTGCTCTCGGTGGCCCTCGCCGGCAACACCATCCCCCACTCCGTTTATTCCCATTTCGGTGGTGCGAAGGTTCTCCTCCGCCCCGCCAGCCCCGGCACCGGCCTCATCTGCGGCAAGATTGTCCGGGCCGTGGTGGAATGCGCCGGCGTCCGCGACATCCTGTCGAAATCCCTCGGTTCCAAAAACGCGGCCAACGTGGCGAAAGCCACCCAGAAGGCGCTCCAACAACTCCGCACCCGCGACACCATTTTCCGGGCTCGTGGGATTGAAAGCCGCCTGAAGAAAACCGCCTGATCCTATGCGTCTCCACGATCTCAAGCCCCGTCCGGGTGCCAAGCACCGCCGCAAACGTCTCGGCATTGGTGAATCCAGCGGCCATGGCAAGACCTCCGGCCGCGGTGGCAAAGGCCAATCAGCCCGGTCCGGCAGTTCCATCCGCATCGGTTTCGAGGGCGGCCAGATGCCCCTCATCCGCCGCATCCCGAAACACGGGTTCAACAACAAGCGGTTCAAGATCTCCTATATCCCGGTCAACCTGGACGCACTCAATGCGTTTGATGACGGGGCCGTGGTGGACGAGACGCTGCTGCGGAAGGCCGGTCTCGCCAACGGCAAAACCAATGCCAAAACCAACGGTGTCAAGATCCTTGCCCGGGGGACCCTGACCAAGAAGCTCACCGTGCGGGTTTCCGGCTTCAGTGCCGCCGCCAAGACCGCCATCGAGAAGCTCGGTGGCACCGTCGAAATCGGCAAGTAGGCTTACCAACGCGCGTCATGCTGGGCCAGATCCTCAAAACCTTCGGCAACTGCCTGAAGATTCCCGAGCTCCGCTCGCGGATCATCTTCACCGTGCTTGTGTTGCTGGTCTGCCGCATGGTCGCGCTCACCCCGATCCCGGGGCTGGATGGCGCCGCCCTCAATGATCACGTCGAGGCCCGCTCGGGTGAGGGTGGCGTGGTCGGCATGTACAGCCTCTTCACCGGTGGCGCCTTGGAGAAGTGTTCGGTCGGGTCGCTCGGCATCATGCCGTACATCTCGGCCACGATCATCATCCAGTTGCTCTCCGCCGTGCTGCCGGGTCTGGCAAAACTGGCCCGGGAAGAAGGCGGCCGGGCCAAGATCATCGCCTACGGTCGCTACCTGACGGTTCTGCTCTGCCTCGGGCAGGGCTTGGTGATGGCCATCGGTTGGGAAAATCCCAATGCGACCTTCGGTTTCGAGGGCAAATTGGTCCTGATCGAGAGTCGATGGATCTATCTCTCCCAGACGGTGATCATCCTGACCACGGGCACATTGATGCTGATGTGGCTCGGGGAACAGATCTCGGAACGAGGGGTGGGCAACGGTGTTTCTTTGATCATCACCGTCGGCATCCTGGCCCGCCTCCCGCTGGCCGTGACCGAGCTGATCTCAGGCTTCACCTCCCACGGTGACCAGGCCGCCCATTATCGCTGGCCCCACGCCGTGCTCCTGATCGTGCTGCTCGCGGTGGTCGTCGCCGGGGTGATCCTGGTGACCCAGGCCCAGCGCAAGATCCCGGTCCAATACGCCCAGCGGGCGGTCGGCCGCAAGGTCTTCCAAGGCGGCAATTCCTTCATGCCGCTGCGGGTCAATTACGCGGGGGTCATGCCGGTGATCTTCGCCTCCGCCCTCCTGATGTTTCCCGGGATGATCTTCGACAAGTTGGGCGCCGCCCAAGGTCTGGCCTTCTTCCAGGAACTCGGCCGGTTGATGCGGCCCGCCAGTTGGTTCTATCTCTTTGCCGAATCGCTGATGATCATCTTCTTCAGCTATTTCTGGGTGGCGACCCAGTTCAATGAGCTGCAGATCGCCGACGACCTGAAGAAGCACGGCGGCTATATCCCGGGCGTGCGCCCTGGGACCGCCACCAGCGACTTCCTGCACCGGTCGATGAGCCGGTTGACGCTGGCCGGTGCGGTGTTCCTCGCGGTCCTCGCGGCGATCCCCACGCTGATGAACCTCTTCCTGAAGATCAATTTCAACGTGGCCACCTTCTTTGGCGGCACGTCGTTGCTGATCACCGTCGGTGTGTTGCTGGACACGATGCGGCAGATGGAGTCGCACCTGTTGCTCCGGCAATATGATGGATTTTTGAAAAAGGGTCGCGTCAAGGGTAGATACTGAGACGTCCCTGTTCTTTGTCAGTATAACGGTTTTCCGCCACCCCGGACCGGGGTGGCCGCAGTGAGCATGTCCAAGCCGATCCTGAAGTCACCGTCCGAGATCGAGTCGATGCGGCGGGCCGGAGGGATTGCGATGCGGGTGTTGCGGCGGGCCAGTGCCGCCGTCACCCCGGGGATGACGACCGGCGAGTTGGATGCCTTGGTGGGGCGGTTGATCGGTGAGTTCGGGGCAGTCAGTGCGTTCCGAGGTTACCGGGGCTTCCCGGCCGAGTGCTGCATCTCGGTCAATGAAGGCGTCATCCACGGGATCGGTGATTCCCGGAGGCTGCAGTTCGGTGATCTGGTCAAACTGGACATCGGGGTGCGTTTCGAGGGTTTTGTCGGCGATGTGGCCATCACGGTCCCGTGTGGCGGATGTTCGCCGCTGGGACAGAAACTGATGGACGTGACGATCCGGGCGTTGCGCGAGGGGATCTCCTTCGCGAGGCCGGGCAAGTCCACCAATGACATCGGCCGCGCGGTTCAGCAGGTCGTGGAGTCCGCCGGATTCGGCGTAGTCCGCGAATTCTGCGGCCACGGGGTCGGGCGGAGTGTGCATGAGGAACCGCAGGTGCCGAACTATGTCGATCGGCGCGGGGCGGTGCGATTGCGGGCGGGGATGACGATTGCGATCGAGCCCATGGTGACCGTCGGGAGTCCTTCGGTGAAATTATTGGATGACCAATGGACCGTGGTGACGCAAGATAGACAACCCGCGGCACATTTCGAGCACACGGTGCTGGTGACGGACGGGGAACCGGAAATACTGACAAGAGATGATTTGCCGCCGCTTTATTGAGTGGCGGGGAGAAGATTGAACGATTTGGAACGATGAAAGTGCGAGCCTCAGTCAAGAAGCTTTGCGAGAACTGCAAGATGGTCAAGCGCAAGGGTGTGATCCGTGTGATCTGCTCGAACGCCCGTCACAAGCAGCGCCAGGGCTAAGAACAAATTTGCCATGCCACGCATTCTGGGTGTCGACATTCCGGGCGATAAGCGCGTTGATATCGCGCTCCGCTACATATACGGCTTGGGTCCGGTGAACTCGCGCGATGTCCTCGCGCGGGCCAACATCGATCCGGCCCTGCGCGCCAAGAACCTCTCTGAGGCGCAGCTCTCCCAGATCGTCAATGCGATCACGGAGGGGAAATACATGATTGAGGGCGATCTCCGTCGGGAGATCGGCATGAATCTGAAGCGCCTGCAGGCGATCAAGTCCCACCGTGGGGTCCGCCATTTGCGCGGGCTTCCGGTCCGGGGACAGCGGACCCAGACGAACGCGCGGACCCGCAAGGGTCCGAGGCGGACGGTGGGTGTGCAGCGCAATCCGAACGCCAAGGCTGGCTCCAATTAATTCAATTTGACGCACCGATATGGCTGACGAGACGAAGCCCAAGAAGGCTGCATCCAAGAAGGAGGCAGCGGAGGCCGCCCCCGGCACCACTCCCACCGCCGCACCCGCCGCTGAAAAGCCGGTCAGGGCCAAGAAGGGCGAGGGCGCTGCACCGGCACCGGTTGCGGGTGCCGCCGCCCTGGGAGCCCCCGCGGCGCCTGGCGCCGCGACCCCCGCCGTTCCTGCGGGTCCCACCGGGGCACCGTCCGCGCCTTCCGCGGCCGAGTTGCTCGGGGAGGATCCCAAGGCGACCAAGATCGTCCGGGCCAAGGGCGCCAAGAACGTGGTGACCGGGGTCGCCAACATCCTGGCGACGTTCAACAACACCCAGGTGACGATCACCGACATGCAGGGCAATTCGATCGGCTGGAGCACCTCCGGCCGCGTCGGGTTCAAGGGCTCCCGCAAGAGCACGGCGTTCGCCGCCCAGCAGGCCGCCCAGGATGCCGCCCGCCAGGCGATGTCCCACGGCATGCGCGAGATCGAGGTCCGGGTCAGTGGCCCGGGTTCGGGCCGTGAATCGGCCATCCGCGCCCTTCAGGCCATCGGCTTGGAAATCACCGCGATCAAGGACATGACGCCGATCCCCCACAACGGGTGCCGTCCGCGCAAAAAGCGCCGCGTCTAACCGAAACCCCTTTCCTTACCGCATACCATGGCTCGTTACACAGGTCCCCGCGTCCGCATCAGCCGCCGCTTGGGCGTGCCCATCTTCGGCCCCTCGAAATATCTCGAGCGCCGCAACTATCCCCCCGGCGTCCACGGCCCGAAGTCGCGCCGCAAGAACAGCGACTACGCCGTCGGCCTCATCGAGAAGCAGAAGCTGCGCTTTTTCTACGGCCTGCAGGAACGCCAGTTCCGCAATGTCTATGAGCGCGCCCTCCGCATGCGCGGTGTCACCGGCGAGAAGATGCTCCAGATCCTCGAAGGTCGCCTGGACAATCTCGTTTATCACGCCGGCTTCGCCCTGACCCGCGCCGCCGCCCGCCAGTTGGTCGCCCACGGCCATGTCCGGGTCAACGGCCGCAAGGTCGGCATCCCCAGCTTCGCCGTGCGTGTCAATGACGTCATTGACATCCGCGAACACACCAAGTCGAAGACCGTCGCGCAGAAAAACCTCGAGGGCTCCACCGCCCGCGTCGTGCCCGACTGGATCATTGTCGATCGCGACCACCTCAAGGCGACGCTGCTGCGGGTGCCCGCACGTGACGAGATCAACCCGATTGCCAACGAGCAGGCGGTTGTCGAATTCTATTCCCGCTGAAACCTGAACCCGCCGGCGCCCGATGCCGGCAAAGCAATTATATGGAACCGGCCCGCGCGGGAAGCGGGCCCGGTTCAGTTTAAAATTGCGCCCCAAAAAATATGCCAGTTCGTCTTGGTCGGTTTGAACTTCCGAAGCGTTTGTCCAAGGAGGAATCCACGGCCACGGATACCTACGCCAAATTCATCGCCGAGCCCTTCGAAACGGGGTACGGGCAGACGATTGGCAACTCGATCCGCCGGGTTCTCCTCTCGTCCCTTGAGGGCGCCGCCATCACCTCCGTCAAGGTCGATGGGGCGATGCATGAATTCACCACGGTCGACGGGGTCGTGGAGGACATCACGGACATCGTGCTGAACCTCAAGAAGGTGAAGTTCAAGATGCATTCCCGGGAGACCCAGACGCTCCTGCTGTCCATCAACAAGGAGGGTGCCGTCACCGCGGGCGACATCCAGATGAACCAGAACATCGAGGTGGTTAATCCCACCCAGCATATCTGCACGCTGGACCGCAAAAAGAAGCTCGAGATGGAACTCGAGGTCAAGATCGGCCGCGGATTCTGCCCCGGCGACGAGAACAAGAAGATCGACCAGCCGATCGGCGTGATTGCGATCGATTCCCTGTTCTCCCCCGTCTCCCGCGTCCGTTATGCCGTCGAGGCCGCCCGCGTCGGGCAGCGCACGGATTATGACAAGCTGCTGATCGAGATCTGGACCGACGGCCGCATCTCTCCGGACGACGCCCTGACGCAGTCCTGCGCCATCCTCCAGCATCACCTCGATGTCTTCGTCGGGTACGACAAGAACGCGGTGGAGTTCGAGGAGGAATCGAAGCCCCAGGACGATGACAAGTCCAAGCTGAAGAAGCTGCTCAACATGTCGGTGAACGAGATCGAGTTGAGTGTCCGGGCGGCGAACTGCCTGAACAATGCCAACATCACCACGGTGGGCCAGTTGGGCATGAAGTCCGAGCAGGAGATGTTGAAGTACCGGAATTTTGGCAAGAAATCGCTGAACGAAATCAAGGAGAAGCTCGCGGCACTCGGCCTCACGCTGGGAATGACCTTCGAGCCGGGTCTCCTTGAGGCCCAGTCCGATGCCGCCAAGAAGCTCTAATCATCCCGCACCATGCGACACCTTAAGCGGAACACGAAGTTCGGGCGCACCGGCGACCACCGCAACGCCATGCTGGCCAACATGGCCTGCAGCCTCATCAAACACCGGCGCATCACCACCACCCTCACCAAGGCCAAGGTGCTGCGGCCGGTCGTGGAAAAGCTCGTGACCCTCGGCCGGCACGCCATCGCCGCTTCCAAGGAGGAGAACGTCCACCTCCGGCGCCTGGCCGCCGGGAAGCTCCGTCAGCAATCCCGCACCCTGTTCAAGGGCACACCCACCACCAAGGGCAAGGTCCTCCGGGACGCGTGGCGCGAGAGCGAGGACGTCGTCCACATCCTGTTCGACCTCATCGCCCCGGTCTTCAAGGATCGCGCCGGCGGTTACACCCGCATCGTCCGGATGGGACAGCGCAACGGGGATTCCGCCCAGGAGGCGATCTTGGAGTTCGTCGATCCGACCGGCGCCGTCACCGCGGCACCCGTCGCCGCCGAGCCCGCCAAGTAATCCGGGTCGGTCCGTCTCGCACGGCACCTTTTCCAAGGCGCCCGCCAGCAATGGCGGGCGCCTTTGCTTTTTGCCCCTTGCCACCCGCCGGGGCCGAACGACAGGCTCTTCGCCATCGAAACGAATCCCACGAGCCGCGGTCAAACCCCCACAACGTCCATGACCACCGAAGAATCGATTGTCCAATTTCGAGAGACCTACACCGCCATCCGCAACGAGATCGGCCGGGTGATGGTGGGTCAGGATGCCATTGTGGAGGGGACGCTGAATGCGATCTTCGCGGGCGGACATGTCTTGCTGGAAGGGGTTCCAGGGTTGGGGAAAACCCTGTTGGTCCGCACCCTTGGCGACGTGTTGGACCTGAGTTTCTCCCGGATCCAGTTCACCCCGGACCTGATGCCGGCGGACATTCTCGGGACGAACTTGGTGATGGAATTGCCGTCCGGACACCGCGAGTTCCAATTCCAGAAGGGTCCCGTGTTCGCGAACCTGGTGCTGGCGGATGAGGTGAACCGCGCCACGCCCAAAACCCAGTCGGCGATGCTGGAGGCGATGCAGGAAAAGCAGGTGACCGCCGGCGGCGAGGTCCGTCCCTTGCCCAAGCCTTTCTTTGTCCTGGCGACCCAGAACCCGATTGACCAGGAGGGCACCTATCCGCTTCCCGAGGCGCAACTCGACCGGTTCTTTTTCAAGCTCGTGGTGGGGTATCCGAGCGCCGCGGAATTGACCGAGGTGATCAACCGCACGACCGAAGGGGTCCAAGAGGCACCGTCCCGGGTGTTGGATGGGCCGGGTTTGATGGAGTTGCAAAAATTGGTGCGGCAGGTGCCGATCGCCAGCCATGTGAAGGATTACGCGGTGCGGTTGGTGCTGGCGACCCACCCGAAAACCGCCACGGCGTCCCCGATCGCCAACCAGTACCTGCGCTTCGGCAGCAGCCCCCGCGGAGCCCAGGTGTTGATCCTGGCGGCCAAAGTCCGGGCGCTCACCCAAGGGCGGTTCAACGTGAGTTTCGATGACATCGCCGTGGCGGTGGCCCCGGCATTGCGCCATCGGTTGATCGTCAATTTCGAGGCGGAGGCGGAAGGCGTGACGACCGATCATGTGGTGGCGCAGATCCTCAAGGACGTGCCCCGGGATGCCGGCGTTCTGGTGTGAGGGGCGGACGTTGGAGGAGACGCCCATGGCTGGAATCCTGACGCCCCATCTGTTGCGGAGACTGGAACAGTTCCAGTTGCTCGCCGCCCGCCGCGCCAAAAGCTCGTCCAAGGGCGAGCGCCGCAGCCGGGCGCGCGGCCAGAGCGTGGAGTTCGCCGATCACCGCAACTATGTCCTCGGCGACGACCTGCGTTATCTCGACTGGAACCTTTTCGGCCGGCTCGACCGACTTTTCCTGAAGCTTTATGAGGAGGAACGCGAATTGCCGGTGCGGATCTTCCTGGACGCCAGCGAAAGCATGACTTTCGGCAGCCCGCCGAAGTTCGATTTCGCCCGGCAGGTCGCCGCCGCGGTGGGGTATGTGGCCCTGTGCGGATTCGACCGGGTGAGTGTGAACGTGTTCCCGGAACTGCAGGCGGTGAATGAAGGCGAACTGGCCACCTATAACAACCAGATGGCCGTGCGGGGCGCGCTGCGGACCGTCCGCGGTCGCAAGTCGGCCATGTCTTATTTCACCAACCTCACGGCGCTGACCGCCGGCGGACCGGCTGATTTCAACGCCTTGTTGAAACGGGCAGTCTTGGAGGTCCGACAGGCCGGGGTGGCGGTGGTGCTGAGTGATTTCCTGGATCCCGCGGGTTATGAGGCCGGGTTGAACGCCCTGATCGGACGCGGTTTCGAAGTCAACGCCGTCCAGATCCTCGCCCCGGAGGAACTGAACCCGACCACTTTCGGCGATTTGCGGTTGGTGGATTCCGAGACGGGTGCCTTGCAGGAGGTGACCTTCGGCAAATACCGGTTGGCCGCCTACCAGCAGTCGGTCGCGAATTACATCCAGCGGCTCCGTGAATTCTGCCAGACCCGGGGCCTGCATTTCTTCAGCGTGAGCTCCGGTGCGCCGCTGGAGGACCTGCTGCTCAAACAACTGCGGGCGTCCGAAATCTGGGCCTGAACCACCATGGCCGATCCCCTCAGCCTCCCTCAGTCCCGCCGTCGTTTTCTGGCCGCGGGTTCCGGCGCGCTCGCGATCACCCTCGGAGGCCTCGCGCGGGGCGACGACACGGTGGAACTGCCCTTCGAAAACGGGGTCCGGCCCGTGGTGAAGTACCCGCAGAAACGTCCCCTCATCCAACTCACGGCGCGCCCCCCGCAGTTGGAGACTCCCATGGCGGTGTTCAACGAGGGGTTGTTGACGCCGAACGATGCCTTCTTTGTCCGGTATCATCTCGCCGGCGCCCCGCCTTCCCGCGAGTTGTTGGATCCGGCCGCTTATAAGCTTTCCGTCGTCGGGAATGTCGAATCGCCGCTGTCCTTTTCCCTCGCGGAGCTCCAGTCGCGTTTTGAAGCGGTCGAAGTGACGGCGGTCAACCAGTGCTCGGGCAATGGACGCGGGTTCTTCAAGCCGCGGGTTCCCGGCGGCCAGATGGGAAATGGCGCGATGGGTTGCGCACGCTGGAAAGGGGTTCGTCTCGCCGAGGTCCTCAGGGCCGCCGGACTCCGGACCGGATCCCGTCAGGTCCTCTTCAACGGCCTCGACCGTCCCTTGCTGCCGTCGGTCCCGGATTTCATCAAGGCCTTGGAGATGGACCAGGGGCTCGATCCCGAATTGCTGCTCGCCTGGGAGATGAACGGCGAACCGCTCCCGTGGCTGAATGGGTTCCCCCTGCGATTGGTCGTGCCCGGCCATTATGGAACCTATTGGATCAAGCACCTGCACGAGATCACCGTCACCGATGCCGAGTTCAAGGGCTATTGGATGGACCCCGCCTACCGGATTCCAGACGATCCCTGCGCCCATATCGAGCCCGGCACCAAGCCGCGGCACACGGTCCCGATCACCCGGTTCAACGTGCGTTCCTTTCTCACCAGCCTGTCGGACGGAGTCCGGGTCGCCGCGGGTGCGCCGGTGCGTCTCCGCGGGATCGCCTTCGATGGCGGGTCCGGCATTCGCGAAGTGATCGTGTCCGACGATGCCGGCCGCACCTGGCGCGGGGCGGAACTGGGCCGGGACGAAGGCCGACATGCCTTTCGGGAATGGACCTTGGATTGGCGCCCCGCGGCGACGGGGGAGCGCGAGATCTGGGTGCGCGCGACCAACCGGCTCGGCCAGTCGCAACCGCTCGAACCGCTGTGGAACCCGGCCGGTTACATGCGGAATGTGGTCGAGCGCGTGCGGGTGTCGGTGGGTTGATCCAACAGGCATTCACGATGAGACGAAAACCCCTCTCCTCAACGCTCTCCCCGTTCGTTCCCCGCGGGACGAGGGAGTGGGCGTGGCGCCCCGTCCTCCGCTGCCTCACGTCGACGGCCCTGGCTTTGGTCCTGGCATCGGGGGCGTTGCCGCTCGGCGCCCAACCCACCACCGACGCTTGGAAACTGCCGGCGGAAAAGGCCGACCTGAAGCCCGGTGCCGGCCGCGAATTGGTCGTGGGCCAGTGCGTCCTGTGCCATTCGGTGGATTATATAACCACACAACCACGGTTGGCGCGTGGCGTGTGGCAGGCGACCGTGGAAAAAATGCGCGGGAAGTACGGAGCGCCGGTGCCGACCAACAGCGTCCCGGCGTTGCTCGATTACCTGGTCGCGGCCTATGGCGCACCCGCCCCGGCGAAGTGAACCCGGTGTGACCCCATGAAATTCCTCACCCCCACCGCCCTTTGGTTCGCGCTGGCCCTGCCGGCGGTGGTGGTGTTTTACCTGCTGAAACGCAAACGGGTGACCCGGGTGGTGGCCTCGACCCTGTTGTGGCAGCGGTTCCTGGCGGAGACCCAGGCCAGTGCGCCGTTGCAACGGTTGCGCCACAATTGGCTCCTGCTGCTGCAATTGCTCCTGCTCGCCTTGCTGGTGTTCGCGCTCGGCCGCCCTTATTTCTCGGGCAATGAGGCCCTGGGCGCCTTGCAGGTGGTCGTGCTCGATGCCAGCGCCTCGATGCAGGCCACCGATGAAAGCCCGAACCGGTTTGAACGCGCCCGCAGCGAGGCGTTGAAACTCGTCGACGGCCTCGCCTCGGGAAAGGGCGGGCAGATGGTGGTGTTGGTCGCCGGCGCCAATGCCCAGGTCCTCCAGAGCGCCACCTCCGAAAAGGCCATCCTCCGCCGCGCGCTCCAGGGGGCCACCGTGACCGATTCGCCCACCCGCCTCGCCGAGGCCCTCCGCGTCGCCGAAACCCTCATTCGCGACAAACCCGAGGGGGAAATCCATCTCTTCAGCGACGGTGCGGTCCCGGAACTGGCGGGGTTCGAAAACAAGGAATTGCGTCTCATCTATCATCGCGTCGGCACCCGCGCCCGCAACGCCGGCATCGTCGCGTTCGACGTGAAACCGAACCCGGAGGATCCGCAGAAACGGGCGTTGTTCCTCAGCATTGAGAACGCCACGCCGCAACCGCTCGAAGGCCGGCTGGAACTTTCCTTCGAAGGCCAGATCGTCGACACCAAACCGATCCGCCTGGACGCCACCAATTCCACGCCGGTGGTCTTCATCGCGTCGCAGGCCCGCGATGGCGTGTTCACGGTGAAGCTCATCGTGGAAGACGATCTCGCCGCCGACAACCAGGCCAGCGTGGTGAGCCTTTTACCCCAGCCGGTGAAGGTGGAATTGGTGACCAAGGGCAACCGGTTCCTCGAAAAGGCGCTCGGGGCCGCCGGTCCCAATGTCGAGCTGTCGATCACCAGCGACCACACCGCATCCGATTCCCATCCCGACCTCGTGGTGCTGGATGACGTGCTGCCGTCGGTGTGGCCGAAGGGCAATGTGCTGGCGATCCACGTGGCCCCGACGAATTGGTTTCCGGCCGGGGTCAGTGCGCTGGAAACCCCGCCGATCGTCAATTGGCGCAACACCCATCCGCTGCTGCGGTTCGTCTCCTTCGACAATGTCCAGATCGGCCAGGCGCTCGCCGTGAAGACCCCACCGTGGGCGATCTCCTTGGTCGACGCACCGCAATCACCCCTGGTCGTCGCCGGCGAATTCGGGCGCCAACGGATCGTTTGGATCGGGTTCAACCCGCTCGAAAGCACCTGGCCGCTCCGGGTCAGTTTCCCGATCTTCATCGCCAACGCGGTCGAGTGGTTGAACCCCGCTTCGACGCGCGCCGAACAATTCATGGTGAAGCCGGGCGACCCGTTCCGGTTCCCGCTGTCCGAGTCGCTGGCATCGGCGACGGTGACCGGTCCGGACGGCCAGGTGCACACCGTCCCACTGGGGGAGCAGGTGTCGGAATTCGTGTATGGGGACACGGTGCACCAGGGGATTTATAAGGCCCAATTGGGCACCAACCGGATCACGTTTGTCGCGAACCTGCTGGATGCGGCGGAGAGCAATGTCACGCCGCGGGAAAGCCTCAACCTCGGGCGGTTCGCACAGGTCAAAGCCACCAGCGAACACAAGGCGAACCTCGAATGGTGGCGTTGGTTCGCCTGCGCCGCCCTCGGGGTGATGCTGGGCGAATGGTGGTGGTTCCACCGTCGCACCGCATGAAACGGATCCTGCACCCGTTGCTCTGGATCTTCGCCCCCGTGCTCGTGGCGGTGTTCGTCTGGGCGGTCTATCTGGGTTCGGTGGCCGGGGTGCTCGTCCCGGGGAAACGGCCCGTCATATTATATTGCGCCCAGGACCAGGTGTTCGCCGAGCCGTTGCTCGCCGAGTTCACCCGCACCACCGGCATCCGTGTCCGCCCCGTCTTTGATAGTGAGGCGGTGAAGACGGTCGGGTTGGCCAACCGGTTGGTCGCCGAAAAGAAATCCCCCCGGGCCGACGTCTGGTGGAGCAATGAGGAATTGCGCACCCGCCAACTTGCCGCCCGCGGGGTCTTCGGAACCAACCGGATCGGTGCGGGTGAAACCGCTTGGATCGCTTTCGGGGCGCGTCATCGGTGCCTGGTCTGGCGCCCCGGCCAACCTCCCCCCGGGGGTCCGCCGGCTTCCCTGGTGGAACTGACCAACACCCGTTGGCAAGGCCGGGTTTCCCTCGCCTTCCCGCTCTTCGGCACCACCGCCACCCATCTGCTCGCCTTGCGGTCCCAATGGGGCGGGGAAACCTGGAACCGTTGGTGCACCGCCCTGGCCGCCAACAAACCGTTCCTGGAAGAGGGCAATTCCCAGGTGACCGCCCGCGTCGCCCGCGGTGAGGCCTGGGTCGGGTTGACCGATTCCGATGATCTCGCCGCCGCCCGTCGCGAAGGTCTCGACCTCGCGGAACTTCCCGTTCATGGCGATCTTCTCAACATCCCCAACACCGTGGCCCTCGTGCGCCCGGCGGGACCCGATGCCTCCGCCCGGCGTTTGGTGGATTTTCTGGCCGGGGACGCCGTCCGCGCCCGGTTGGTCGAAGCCGGTGCACTCGATCCCGCCGTGCGGGACGACGGACCGTCGGGCCCGCCGGATTGGGCTCGGGTGTTGGCCAATCTGGATGTGGGCACCGGGGAGTTGGAGGGCATCTTCCGCCGATGATCCGCGCAATCCAGAACGGTGGGGCGAGGTTCCACC
>JANYCC010000435.1 GCA_025360495.1 Verrucomicrobiota bacterium
CCTTTCTGATGCGCATGCTGGACGCCCTGGCACACGCGGATGAACAATTCCAACCGCTGCTGCAGCGTGAGTCGGTTTTGGTCGCAATACCCGGTGATCCTGGGCCCGCGCACCCATTCCATCACGAAACCAGCGGCAGCAATTCGTGTCCGGCGTCGGGGTAACCCTCTCGGATACGCCCAAGAATGCGTGTGATTTCACTCACCTTCGCCACGTTATCGGGCCGCGATGAAATGTCGAATTCCAAGCGGATGCGGCACCGGCTTGACTCCCGGCGTCCTCTCACCAAACGTCTGCCGCAACCCGTGGGATCGGGCCCCGAGCCAAGCTGCTGCCGCCCTGGAAAAGTGAACCCAAATATGTTTCTGTTCGACGCCCACCTGGACCTGGCGATGAACGCGGTGGAATGGAACCGCGACCTCACCCAACCGCTGGCTTCCATCCGCGCCCATGAAGCGCACCGGACCGACCGACCGGACCGCGGACGGGGCACGGTGAGTCTTCCAGAAATGCGCCGCGCCGGCATCGGGTTATGCGTGGCCACCCAGATCGCGCGCGTCGAACACAATGCCTATAGCCCGGTCGCGGGTTGGGCGTCGCCCGCGCAGGCCTGGGCGATGACCCAGGCGCAACTGGCTTGGTATCGGGCGATGGAGGAAGCCGGGGAGATGGTCCAAATCCGCGACCTCAAAGGGCTGGAGGCCCAGATCGAACGTTGGGACTCGGACGCATCCGGTTCGCCGGACACCCCCGACCGGCGGCCCATCGGTTACATCCTCAGCCTGGAAGGTGCGGACTCCCTGGTGACGCCACGACACTTGGAACGGGCGTGGGAATATGGGTTGCGTGCGGTCGGACCGGCCCATTACGGACCCGGCCGTTATGCCAATGGTACCGACGCCACGGGGGGGCTCAATCCGTCGGGACGGGAATTATTGCGGGAGATGGACCGTCTGGGATTCATACTGGATGCGACTCATCTCTGCGACGACGCCTTCCGGGAAGCGCTCGAACTCTTCGCCGGGCCGGTGTGGGCGAGCCATCACAACTGCCGCGCGCTGGTGCCACATAACCGCCAATTGGACGACGGCATGATCCGGACCCTCGCCGCCCGCGACGCCGTGATCGGCACCGTGTTTGATGCCTGGATGCTGGTGCCCGGGTGGGTCCGTCGCCAGACGACGCCACAATCGGCCGGGGTGACGCTGGATCATGCAGCGGATCATATCGATCACATCTGCCAGGTGACCGGTTCTACGCGCCATGTGGGGATCGGTTCCGACTTGGATGGCGCGTTCGGAACCGAGCAGACACCGCAGGATCTCGGCAGCATCGCCGACGTCCCACTCCTGTTTGACCGACTGCGGGCGCGGGGATACCGGGAGTCCGATGTGGAATCGATCGCCCACGGGAATTTCCTCCGGTTTCTGCGAAAGGCGTGGGCATGAGACCGGGATCGGTGCCACCCCCACCCCTGATCCCCACGGGTGATTCGGTGGCGACGCCGCAGGGTTGGTTCAGCGGCGGGATCGTTCCGACGCCGGTGTCGCGGCGATATAAGGCGGCGATGGCGGTGGTGGCGGTGGCGATGGTGTTGCTGCCCTTATTATATGTGGGGCTGATCGCGGCGGTGGCATGGGCCGTCCAATGGCACGCCGTTCATGATCTTTCCTGGTTGGAGGGGGGCGGATTCCTGCGGGTGCTCTTATACGGGGCACCGCTGGTGATCGGCATCATCCTGTTGTTGTTCCTCGTCAAGCCGTTGTTCGCCCGGCCGCGGGAACCCCAGGGGCGCATCACCCTCACGCATGAGGAGCAGCCGGAGTTGTTCCGGTTCATCGGTGAGATCTGCCGTCTGGTTCATGCTCCACCGCCAGCGCGGGTGGATGTGGACTGCCAGGTGAACGCGAGTGCCGGATTCCGGGCGGGATTCGCCAGTGTCTTTCAAAACGATCTGGTCCTCACGATCGGCCTTCCCTTGGTGGCCGGGATGTCGGCGCGGCAACTGGCGGGGATCCTGGCCCATGAATTCGGACATTTTGCACAGGGGGGAGGGATGCGCGTCAGCTTCACCGTCCGGAGCCTCAATGCCTGGTTCAGCCGGGTGGTGTACGAGCGTGACAGCCTGGACCTCCAACTCGAGGAGGGGGCGCGCGAGGGGGATTTCAGGATCGCGCTGATCCTGCACGTGGCGCGGGGGGCGGTGTGGCTCTCCCGACGGTTCCTCTGGCTGCTGATGGTGAGCGGTCACGCGCTCAGTTGCCTCCTGATGCGACAGATGGAATTCGACGCTGACAGTTACGAGGCGAAAGTGGCCGGGAGCCAAACCTTCGCCGAGACGGCGCGCCGACTGGGGCACTTGGGCGCCGGGCTCCAGGTGGCCGCCGCCCGTCTGGCGGTCCATTGGAAGGAACGCCGTCTGCCGGACGACCTACCGGGATTCATCCGGCATCAGGCCTCCCACTTGGGACCGGAGGTGTTGGAACGGGTCGACAGCGCGATGGACGCCGCGGTCACGGGGAGCTTCGACACCCATCCGGCCATGCCCGACCGGATCCGGGCGGCGGCGGCGTTGGAGGAACCGGGGGTGTGCGACCGCGACGGGGCTGCTGAGGAATTGTTCCGTGATTTCGCCGGCCTTTGCCACCGCGCGACCCGGCTCCATTATGCCACCGAATACTCGTTGGACGTGCGGGATCACAACCTGGTGCCGGTGGGGGAACTGACCGCCGAGGGGGATGCCAGGAGCGATGAATACCGGGCCTTGCGAAGCTATGCGCCGGGTTTGGACGACCTGTTTCGTCCGGTGGCCTTGGACCCGGCGTCCTGGGTCCTCCCGACCGTCCCCGCCGAACTGCACGCCCGGATTGCCGCCGCCCGGTCCCGGATTTTGGACGCCTCGGACCGGTTATTGGTTTCCGCCCAGGAACAGGACCGGGCCATTGGTGAACAGGAACGCATCCTGGTCCTGGAACAGCTGCGAGCCGCCAAAATCCGGTTGAAACCGTCGTCAACCGGGGACCCGGCGCCCGATGACGAGACCTTGGTGGAACTGCGGGCACATTCGGAGGCGCGGGCGGCCGCGCAAGCCCTGGCCTTGGACGAGGCGGCGACCTGGATCAATGACCGGCTGCAGGCGGGGCTCCAGCTCTGGTGGCAGGATCCCCCGCCAGAACCCGATCCAGTGGAACTCCGGGCCCGACAAATCGAGATCGAGACCCTGAGCCGCACGGTTTCCTCCCTGGCCGTGGGCGCCGCTGCGCTGGGCCGCATTCGCCGGGCCTGGCAGGGCCTGCACACCCTGTTCCAAAACGCCGAGGCCAGCCGGAGTCCCACCGCATTGAATGAGGTGACGGACCAACTCCGAAGGGAATTGGAAGTGGCGGTCCGTGAAATCTCCCATCCTTTGGTCGGTCTCTGGTATCCGTTCCCCCATGCATTGGGGCGGCGACGGATCACCGATCTGCTGACCCCGGAACAGCCTCCCGCCAGCGACCTCCATCGGGCGTATCTGCAAGGGGCCGCGGCCTTGCAAATCCTGCCCCCTCTTTATACCCGCAGCCTGGCCCGTCTGGTGACCCTCGCCCTGCGTGGAGAGGGCCTCGGGAATCTCCCTGACCCCTGACCTCTGACCTCTGGCTCCTCCCTGCGAATCCCGCTAGGGTGTCGCGACATGTCATCACTCTGGCAACGGAGTTCTCCGGAGCAGCGGATCCTGGGTCTCGCCACCGTGGCGCTCGTCCTGGATCAACTGACCAAGTTCGTCGTCGTGCAGACGCTCGAGCTCAATGATCGGAAAATCGTTTTCGACGGCTTCTTCAACTTCGTGCATTGGGGCAACACCGGCTCGGCGTGGAGCATCTTTCATGACAGCAACGCCGCTTTGGCAGTGGTCGCCGTCCTGGCCTTGGGCGCCTTGTGGTGGGGTCGCCGGCACTTCGAGTCCCACCGTCTCCCGGGACAAATCGCCCTCGGCCTCCTGTTCGGCGGCATCGCGGGAAATCTCATCGACCGTCTCCTGCCGCAACGCCGTCACGTGGTCGATTTCTTCTATTTCCACCTCTACCCGCGCGGGGGCGGCGAGGCCTATTTCCCGGCGTTCAACGTGGCGGATGTCGCGATCTGCACGGGCGTCGGGCTCCTGCTGCTCTTCGCGTGGCATACCGCACCCGCACCTTCCGGCCAACCCGGCACGGAGTGACCGGATCCCCTTTCCCCTCCGGCATGGACCCGATCCCACTCCTCCTCGCCGGTCCCACCGCCACCGGCAAATCCGCCGTCGCCCTTGAACTGGCGGAACGGATTGGCGGTGAAATCGTGTCGGTGGATTCGATGCAGGTTTATCGGGGACTGGACCTCGGAACCGCGAAACCGACCCCGGACGAACGGGCCCGGATCCGCCACCACCTGATCGACGTTGCAGACCTGGACGGGGTTTTTGATGCGGGGCGCTTTGTGGTGCTCGCGACCGCGGCCGTGGCGGAAATCCAGGCCCGGGGCAAGGTGCCGATCCTGTGCGGCGGCACGGGCCTTTATTTCAACGCCTGGTTGAACGGACTGGGGACCGCGCCGCCGCCGGATCCCGCACTCCGGGCGGAATTGGAGGCGCGGCCCCTTCCGGAATTGCTCGATGAACTCGCCCGGCACGATGCCGTGACCTTTGATGAAATCGACGTCCAGAACCGTCGCCGGGTGGTCCGTGCGGTCGAGGTGATCAGGCTCACCGGCCGGCCGTTCTCCCAAATGCGCGCCGCATGGCCCGAGCGGGCCCCGTCGCTGGCCGGCCGCAGCTTCGGACTCGAACGCCCGCGACCCGAATTGGTGCGGCGGATTGACCGGCGGGTCGACACGATGTTCGCACAGGGATTGATCGAGGAGACCCGCCGACTGCTTCCGGCCGGCTTGGCCGGCAACCGGATTGCGTTGCAGGCCATCGGCTACCGGCAGGTGCTGGAACATTTGCAGGGCGAGCGCGGGCGTCGGGAGACCATCGAATGGGTGAAGGTGCGCACCCGCCAGTTTGCCAAACGACAGTCGACTTGGTTCCGTGGCCAATTGGATCTGGATTGGCTGGAATTGGGGACCGAAGAACTGCCGGCCACGATCGCCGAACGCATTTGCCGTAGGATTTCCATGAAATCCTGAACTGATTCCCCCCAAAAAAAGACCCGGTGGCGTCAGAACGAACACCACCGGGCTCAGGAGAAACGGAGGCTAAAACCTCTTGGGGAAAAGAGTATCCGGGGCCTTCACCAAGTCAAAACGATTCGGGGCTGTTTATCGTGTTTCCAGCCAATGCAGCCATCCCGTTAATGTTACAGATTAATAATTTGCATCCCAATCTCCCGGTCATCCTCGATTGCAATCAACGCTGGCAGGCGCGGATTCTCAGCGGAAATACACCCGCGCCAAACCGAAAAGCACCCCCAAAAGGAGGACAAAAAGCCCGATAAAACGATTCCGGGCGACGCGCTTCTCATACCGGAGCGGCCGCAATCCGTGGACACTGCCCGCGGCCAGGTATTGTACCATGCGCGGATTGTGGGCGGTGGGGCCCCGAAAATGCCTTTCCATCCGGCGCCAGACCGCCGGGAGATCGAACTTTCTCACCCCTTGGAAATTGTAGCGGGCATCCGGATCCGTCCCGGCGGCCAACCCGGGAACCGGCCGGGGTGCCAGGGGGGACGGACGCAACTCCGGAACGGGATTCGCCTTGGCCGCAGGCTCAGCCGGCGGGGACGCACGGGTTTTCGAAACCAGACGGACCGGCCTTTCCGGATGGGCACTGAGACGTGCGATCTCCCGCTCCAACCGCGCGATCTGGGCGTCCAATTTACGGGCGTGGGTGTCGAGGGGATCGGCCTTCTTGACAAGCCAGTGCATTGCCATGCCTTTCATCGTCGCCAAAGGGCTGCCGCAAACAGCGCCACGGCCACCAACCCCACCACCAGCAAAGGCCAGGTGAAGGCGATGCCCAATCGGCAGAGCTGCCCGAAGGAAAGAGTGTCCCATCCGGAACGCGGGGGCTGGGTCCCGGCGGGCCCGGGACAGGACGCCCCGGAAAGGACGGGGCACTTGAGCCGCGCGGAATTCCATTCGAGACGCGCATTCTCAATCACGGTGAGGGCCTTGCTCAGTTCATGGGTCCAGTTGGATTCCGTCCAAGTCTCCTCGTGAAGTCCCTCGACCTGATCCAATGCACCCCGCAACCCCTCGACCGACCGGGCCATCTGCTCGGCATCGCGTCGCGAATCGAATTCGGCTTTTTCCAACAGGCCGACGGCCCGGGTCAATTCGTCCCGCAATTCGGCGCGCCCCGTCTGGTACTCCGCCCGCCGACGACGCTTCTCCTCAATCTCGGCCTTCGAACGTTCCAGTTGCTCGTGGGTTTCGCGAAGCTTGGCCAGTTGCTGCTGCGTCGCCGTCATCTGGGCGTCCAACTCTTCCCGCGTTGGAGCCCGACCCGAGGCGCCCGCACCCGCGCCCGGTCGGGCCGGGTTGGCAGTGATGGCGGTTCCGGGTTGCGGGGCCGGGAATTCGCGATCCACGAATTCGGTGTCGTCGTACGGCATGGTCGTCGCGCTCGAAGTGTCCCGAAGGCTACGCGTGCCAAGTGCCCTTGGCCAGCGGTCAGTTGTTCCGTTCACCGTTCAGTTGTTCACATCTTGGTGTGGGCCATTGCGCGCCCCGCCCCGTTCCCTACCCTCCGCCCCACGCCATGGCCGGAATCGATGCACCTCTCACGCCGATGATGGTCCAATATCGGCGGATCAAGTCGGAACTCCCCCGCGACGCATTGCTCCTCTTCCGGCTCGGCGATTTCTACGAGATGTTCTTCGAGGACGCCCAACAGGGCGCCGTCCTCCTCAACGTCGCCCTCACCCAACGCAATGGCATCCCGATGTGCGGCATCCCATATCACGCCGCCAACGGATACATCGGCCGGCTCCTCAAGGCCGGACGCAAGGTGGCGGTCTGTGACCAGACCGAAGAGGCGAAACCCGGGAAACTCGTCCAGCGCGATGTCACGGCCATCCTTTCCCCGGGCACCCATTTCGACGACCGGCTCCTGAGCGCCGACCGCAACAACTTCCTCGCCGCCGTGACGCGGTCGGGTCGCACCTTCGGGTTGGCCGTGGCGGACCTCACCACCGGTGATTTCCGCGTCACCGAACTGGACGAACGCCGGGCTTTGGTCGCCGAACTGGAACGTCTCCGGCCCGCGGAACTGATCTTCCCGGTGACCGACCGCGAATTGCACGACCTCCTCACCGGCCGCGACTCCGCGCTCTCGGGCGGGGACGGGACGCCACCGGTCCCCGGGCCGGCCGGGACCCTGTTCACGGGCGGAATCCTCATCGGTTACGACGACTGGACGTTCCTGGCAGACACGGCGGTGTTCACCCTGCGCGAGCATTTCAAGGTGGCGTCCCTGGATGGCTTCGGGCTGCGGGGGCGACCGGCCGCCGACGGGGCCGCCGGCGGCGTGTTGCATTACCTGACCCAGCATCTGCGCCGGGACGCCGCGCATCTGACCCGGCTGACATTTTATCAGGTGACCGATTTCCTGGTGTTGGACGCCGCCTCGGTGCGGAACCTGGAATTGCTCGAACCCCTGCACGCGGGGGCCGGCCGGAACACGACGCTGTTCGCGGCGGTCAACCGGACCGTCACGCCAATGGGAGCGCGGCGCCTGCGCGACTGGATCACCCAACCGCTGTCCAGCGCCGAGGCCATCGCGGAGCGGCAGGTCGCAGTGGGGACCTGGCTGGAAAATCCCGCCACCTTGGGTGCGTTTCGGGCGCGACTCGTCGAGGTCCGCGACCTGGAGCGCACCCTCAGCCGGCTCAGCCTCGGCTCGGGCAATGGGCGTGACCTTTCCGCACTCCGCCTGTCCCTCGCCCAACTGCCCCACCTGCGCACCCTCCTGTCCCAAGTCACCGGCCAAACCCCGGCACCGCCCCAACCCTCCCTTGGTGAGACGCTCACCGACCCCGCACCCGCGGCGCATCCGGAGCTGATCGCCATCCTGTGTGCGCGCATCCACGAACTTCCCGCGCTCGGTGAACTCCTCGCCCGAGCCGTCGCCGACGAACCCCCGCTCGCGGTGAAGGAGGGCGGCCTGATCCGCGACGGTTTCAGTCCGGAATTGGATGAGTTGCGCGGCGCCGCCACCGGCGGCAAGGACTGGCTCGCCAAACTCCAACAGGATGAATCCGCCCGCACCGGAATCCCGAATCTGAAAGTCGGGTTCAATTCCGTGTTCGGATATTATATCGAGGTCACCCGCACCCATCTGCCCAAGGTCCCGCCCGAATACATCCGCAAGCAGACCGTCGCCACCGGGGAACGTTTCATCACCCCCGAGTTGAAGGCCATGGAACATCGGATCCTCGGGGCCGAAGAACGCGCCGCGAAATTGGAATACGACCTTTTCCTCAAGGTCCGCGAGGAAGTGCTGGCCGAACTCCCTTCGATCCAGGATTCCGCCGGTGCCCTCGCCCAACTCGATGTCCTCGCCGGTTTCGCCGAGGTCGCCCGCCTCCAAGGCCATGTCCGTCCCGAGGTCCGCGACGCCGGGGTGCTGTCCATCAAGGACGGTCGTCATCCCGTGCTGGAGCAGTTGCTGGTCGATGAACGCTTCGTCCCCAATGACACCGGACTCGATCCCGGCGGTTGCCAGATCGTCCTGATCACCGGTCCCAACATGGCGGGAAAAAGCACTTATATAAGACAGGTCGCCCTGCTCGCACTGCTGGCCCACACCGGCGCTTTCGTCCCCGCCACCCATGCGCGCATCGACCTGCTCGACCGTATCTTCACCCGGATTGGCGCCAGCGACGACCTTGCCCGCGGCCAGAGCACGTTCATGGTGGAAATGAGCGAAACCGCGAACATCCTCAACAACGCCTCGCGCCGGTCGCTCGTGATCCTGGATGAGATCGGACGCGGGACCAGCACCTTTGACGGCCTGAGCCTGGCCTGGAGCATCGTCGAACATCTCCATCATCAGGTCGGGGCCAAGACCCTGTTCGCCACCCATTACCACGAACTGACGGAACTCGGGTCGCATCCCGACGCCGGTGAACCCACCGGATCCGCCGCCGCCGTCCGCCTGGCCCGCGTGCGCAATTACCACGTCGCCGTCCGGGAATGGAACGACCAGATCATTTTTCTACGGAAGGTCATGCCGGGTGGAACCGACAAAAGCTACGGCATCCAGGTGGCCCGTCTCGCCGGGGTCCCACGGCCGGTGATCGATCGGGCGAAAGCGATCCTGCGCGTGTTGGAAGAGGCCGAACTCAACCTCCAACAAGTCAACCCCGAGCCTCCCGGAATCCCCGGGCCCCGGGCCCGCACCCCGCGGCGACGGGCCGAGCGGGAGAAACTCCTCGAATTGGTGCCGTCACCCCAAATGGATCTGTTTTCCTGAACGTCGCCGCCGTGGCGATGCCCAGGAGATCTCACGCAAAGATCGCCAAGGCCGCAAAGAAAAAGGCAACGGTTCTCAGCGAGGGGACGGGTCCTACTTCCCTGCCCGTGAACTTTGCGTGCTTGGCGTTCTTTGCGTGAAATGCCCCGGTTTCGGCTGGATCGTCACGGCTCCGGAGTTCACCCCGCCCCGCGCCCCGCGTCATTCCGTTGCCGTCCGAACAGCGCGATCTCATTCCACCGCGATCGCAGGAACGACTGCTCAAACGCCGGACCACGCCCGCCCAGGATGGCGGCGAGTTCCCACACCAAAGCCAGCCGTCCGACCGCGAAATAATCCTGCAACCATCGGCCCCAATGCGGACCGTTGGGCAGGGACAGTCGGATTTCGCCGCCCCGGCCGGAATCCAGGCCGTGCGGCACCTCGGCCCCCGATGCCCCGTCGTGCGCCGCCAGCCATAGGAGTTGGGCCAACGCCCCCACCACCCGTCGGATGCCCGGTCGGAATGGTCCGAAATCCCCGTCGCCCGGCTCACCCACCCAACCGAGCCGTCCGTCGCCTCCGGAACAGGCGAGGCGGACATACAAGGGGGGTGGGCTCCATCGTCCCGCACGATTGAACCGCGGTTGCAAGGTGTGGATCAATTCCCCCTCCCGTTGCAACGCCTCGCCTTCCGAAGCGCACAATTCCCATTCGATCGACACCGCCTCATGGATCAGGCGGACGATGCGTCGGGCTTGTCCTTGGGTCCGCCGGTAGCTCGCCAGTCGCTGACGCAGGTTGCGCGCCTTGCCCACATAGACGATCCGGCCCGCGGCATCCTGCATCCGGTAAACGCCGGGCCCCGTGGGCAGGGCGCGAAACCAATCCGCACCCATCCGTCCAACCAGGGGTTGCGCCGCCGGCAACAATCGCAATTGCAACTCAGGCATCCGCAGAACGGGGTTTCATACTGATGACGTCATGACCGTCTGACGGTCCGCGACGCGCATTCCCATGCGCCATCATATTCCGGCCCCCTCGCCCCGTGAGGAACGAGCGGGGAGAGGGTTAGGGAGAGGGGTCGGCGGCACGATCCACGGGCCTCCCAACGAGGATCTCGGCCAGGGTGCCGGCGCGCAACCGGGCTTCGAGAGTCTCGTCCCAATGGTTGAAGCGACTTTGTTCCGGTTGGAACAACGCCTGGCAATCCGGCCCCGCCAATTCGGCGATCAACCGCGCCAACTGGGGGTAGAATGAGACGGGATCCGCCGCCGGATTCTCGCCATGCATGAAGTCAACGGCCAGCCAGCCCCGATTCTCGTCCAAGGCCTGCCTCATTTGCAGGTCACTGGCACCCTCCGCCAGGGCGTTGGTTTCATCGAAATAAGGGCGGTCGTGGTTGTGCACCAGAAACACTCCCGTCGGGGATCCGACGAATAGGAACGGAGACCGGCCACCCACCCAGCCGTCCACTCCCGGTTCGGCGGCGATCGACCGTGGGTGTTGGTCATCACGCAGGGCTTTGAAGACCCCGCCCCAAGCCGCCTCGCAATAGCGCGCCAACATCCCGGCTTCCAAATGCCGTGGTTTTCGGAGCAACAAAACCAACGAAATCAGGGGGCGGTTCGCCTCACTTCCCGACGTCCCGGGGTCTTCCAATGCGGCCAGCGCGGTCGGCGAGAATTCGCGGTAGACGAACCAGGCCGACATCAGGAACCCGGCCAGGATCGTGACCCGTCCGGAAGTCATGCCCTTGGTCGCCAAGCCCCAGCACTGTCCCGACGCGAGCAAGAGGAGCAGGGCCACACTGGGCCATCGCGCCCAGGTTCGCCGGCACCAGAGCGCCACGCCCAACCCGGTCAAGGGGACGCCGACCAACAACAGGAGCCAACCGGCCAACCCCAATGCCCCCCACCAAAAACGCCAGCCCAGCCAACCCAGGCAAAGCCCGAATGCAATCACCACCCCGGCGGTCAGCGCACGTTCCGCTCCAGGATAGGGAAAACGTGTCGGCCACGCCATCCGGGGACAGTGCCCGCCCGGACGTCGCAGGCAAAGCCAATCCCACAGCCCTGCAAAAACCACCCCTCGGAGGGACGAGCTCCGAGAGTCCCACGCCTCCACCCCTCGGAGGAGTCCCACTTCCCTCCGTACCCATCAGGGACTCGTATAACTCGTCCCTCCGAACGGTATTTCTGCTGATATTCCGTGTCTCCCATTGACACCCCAACGGGTTGTGGGTTAGCGGTGTCTTCACCACAGCGGGTGGTCCAGTCCAAACCTATGCGGTGTCCCAAGTGTACCGGCCAGGAAGACCGGGTCATCGATTCGAGATCCTCCAAAGAGGGCGCCACCATCCGCCGTCGACGGGAATGTCTCGCGTGTTCGCATCGGTTCACCACTTACGAGGAGATCGAGCACGAGTTGCTGCTGATCAGCAAACGCGATGGACGACGGGAACCGTTCTCGCGGGACAAGCTGATCGCCGGCATTCAACGCGCCTGCCAAAAGCGGCCCGTGTCGGCGGAGGAGATTGCCAATGCGGTGGAACGGATCGTCGGGGACCTGGCCGCCAATCATGACCGTGAAGTGCCGGCCCAATCGGTGGGCGAACGCGTGATGCGCGAACTGCACAGCCTCGACCCGGTGGCCTATATCCGGTTCGCCAGCATCTACCGGCAATTCGAGGAAGTGACCGATTTCGTCGAGGAAGCCACACGCCTGGCGGCGTTGCCGCGACCCGACAAACGTCAGATGTCGTTCGAACTCCCCGCCGAAAACGGGACCCCAACCCCATGATCGAACTCGACCGCGACTCCATCTGGCTGACCCAACCCGACGGTCAGGCCGTCCCCTGCTCCCTCGAACAACTCACGTTCGAGATCGCCGGGAGCGGCGCCTCACAACTGGATCCTGAGGTCCTGCGTCATGCGGCCGCCGGGGTTCTCCACTACTTCAAGGACGAATTGGGCCGCCACCAGATCACCCTCGGGGAATTCGCCGGTGCCTTGGCCCGGGTCCTCGATGGACTCGGCCTGTGCGTCGAAGTCACGGGAGCCGAATTGCAGGCAGATCCGACCGCCGACATCCGACTCGCCGATTTGCGCGAACTGGCCTGCGCGGCGGGCAAGCTCGGCGAACTGGATTTTTTCCCACGTCTCCACAGCACCCTGCGCGAACAAATCGCCACCGGCCCGGAACGGATCGAGTTCCATGGCCTGCGAAGCGCGGTCAAACTGTTGCTGGGCCGCAAGCACTGGACCAACGGTTGCCGTGATTTGGAGGACCGCATCGTGCGGTCCCTGCGCGAATGGTGGGTCCAGGAAAAGGGGGATCGCCGTCCGCTGCTGCTGGTGTCCTGAACGGAAGCCTTCACCCTCGCGACTTGCGCGCCGAACCCCGGCGTCGTCGAATCCCGACATGACCCTGTTTGAAAAAATCGTGGCGCGGCAGATCCCGGCGGACATCGTTTACGAAGATGACCTCGTCCTGGCCTTCCGGGATATCAAGCCCCAGGCGCCGGTGCATGTGCTGCTGGTTCCGAAACGATTGATCCCGCGCATCGCGGAGGCCGGGATCGATGACCAGGCCCTGCTGGGACACCTGTTGTTGAAGGCACCGGAAGTCGCGCGCCTCGCCGGGATCGCCGACTCCGGATTCCGGCTCGTGATCAACAACGGCCGGGATGGCGGGGAATCCGTGCCGCACCTGCACTGCCACATCCTGGGAGGTCGCCCCCTGGAGTGGCCGCCGGGTTGACCCCTTCAATTCTCGGTCTGTCGCGCCCGCCAGAGCATCCAGATGATTTCCTCGATGAAGGCGCCCGGCCGCGGATAACCGACGAAATCCTCGACGTGCTCGATGTCGCGTCCGCTGGCCAGGTTGGCGGCCCCCCGGTTCAACAACACATGGGGCGCGCGCCGCACCAACAGGCCGACCCACAGGACCAGGTTCTCCCCGGGCGACCGCCCCTTCAGCTCGGGTGTGTGGTGAAAATGGAGGTGTTCCAAGGTCGAGTGATACCGCAACACCGCGTCCCCGAACACCAACTCGATCCGCACTTCGCCCTTCACGCTGTCGTAGCCCACGGCCATCAACCGGAGCAACCGGTATGGCACCTCGCTCGACTGTTCCCGCGCATCAAAAAACCGCACCCCATCCGCACCGAATTCCGCGCTCGCGAAAAACTCCGCGTCCGGAAGCCGCGGCAGGTCCCGTTCCGCCACCAGCACCACGTTCACCTCTTCCGCCGCGAGGGAGGCCGCGAGATTCTGCGCCTCTTCCGCCGGCAGATCCCGCGCCAGGATCCCATAGGCGTCATCCGCCACGAACGCCGCATCCGCCGCGGACAAGGCCTCGCTGTTGCGGAAAGCGCGTTGCAAGGCTTCCACCGATGGCGGTGTCAGGGAGTTCTGGAGCAAGGCGTAATTCATGATGCGGGTGACCCGGGAAATCGACCGTAACACCGGAGTGCAGGGACTTCATCCCCTGTCCGACCGGGGCCTGTCAATCGTCTGTGCGTCGACAATCACTTGGATCGCCCGCGGTCGGATGTGAAACGAGGCCGGCAGGAATCCGATATTGTCGCCTTCCACCTGGAAGGACACCGGTGCCTCGGCAGAGAGGGAAAACGATGGCGCCTGCTGGTGGACAATGCCCGAAAACCTCCCGAGCCGTCCCGCCGCCATGGCCACCGCCGCCCGGGTCAGCGACAGCAGGTTCGCCCTTGCCAGCACCGCCAGATCGAGGCGTCCGTCCGAGAGGCTCGCCCCGCGAAAAACCGGGAACCGGCCGCCATAGAACCGACCGTTGCCCAAGAGCACGAGCTGGCCCGAGACGGGTTCCGGTCCGCCGGTGACGCGGATGACCGGGAGCGGGCTGCGCAAGGCTCGAAATCCCGCCCAGACATACGCCAGGGGCCCGACCCGCTTTTTCAATCCCCAGTCAACCTGGGCAATCGCCTGCGAATCCAATCCCGCCCCGGCCAATTGCACAAACCACCGCCGGCCACCCCCGTGATCGGCCCACGCAAGATCAATGCATTCCCCACGACCCGCCCGGATGATTTCCCAACCGGTGGCGAGGTCGGAGGGCAAACCCAATTCCTTGGCGAACACGTTGACGGTGCCCAGGGGCAGCACGCCAAGACGGGGACCGATCGGGAAACTGCCCGCGGCCGCCAACCCGTTCACCACTTCGTTGACGGTGCCGTCGCCGCCCGCCGCCACGATGGTACCGATGCCCTCCGCGGCGGCCGCGGCGGCCAGGATCGATGCATCGCCCGGCCCACGGGTCGGACGGAGTTGGATGGGGCCGGACAACGCGGCCAACTGGCGACGGAATCCGACGGCTTTGTCGCCCCGGGCCGTCGGGTTGAAGATGACGGCGATCACAGGGCGGCCCGGGAGGCTCAATGCTGGGGAACGACCAGCCGATATTCGGGTGACCACTCACTCTTCACGAACTGGGTGTCGATCCCGGGATAAATGTACTCAAACTTATACTTATACGGCACGTAGGTCTTGCCTTCGGGGACCGGCACCCGGGCTTCCCAGCGGTTGGCCGTGCTGGCCACCCGCGTCATCGGATACAGCGTCTGGTCGACCATCACCCACGCGTGGACGTCCTCGTTCTTCACGCCGCGTCGGTTCGAATCCCAGGTGGCTTCGAACGGATAGGTGCGGGACGGGGTGAGGGGCAACGTGCGCGGGGTGAGGTTCGAAACCTCGGTGTTGGCGCAACCGACGATCAGGAAGACCATCATGAACAGGACGGCGAGCGGGCGCAGATTCATTCTGGGGATCATGCTTTGCGTCCGCGCCCCGCCTTGGCAAGTGACCATTTCAGGTTCACCCCAATTGACCGGTGCAACTGCTGCCGCAACCCGCGGTGCAGGCGAAACAATGCCCGCCCGTGGCCACCGGACGCCCTTCCAACTCCGCCGGCGTCACCTCCCAAAGATGCCGCACCGCCGCACCGCCCGTCTCCAGGCCCAGCCCGAGCATCTGGTTGAAATCACAATCGTACAACTCCCCCCGGTAACCCACGCTCAACGTGCTCCGGCACATCAGGCCCTCCACCGTCGCCGGGTTGAAGGCATTGGCAATCACTTCCAAATACTCCGCCAACTGCCCCCGCGCCCGCAAATCCTCGGCAAATCGCGCGATCGGCTGGTTGGTGATGGTGAGCAACCGATCAAAACGGATCCCGAACTTCCGCCCCAACTCCTCCTTGTATTCGGCTTCCAGTTCCCCTTGGGGCCCCGGCAACTTCGCCCCGAGCGGATTGTAAACCAGGTGCAACGGCAACCGCGTCCCGTAGCCCACCGCATTGAGCGCCCGCAACCCGTCAATGCTCCGCTCAAAAACCCCGTTGCCCCGCTGGCGGTTCACATTCTCCGCCGAATAACAGGGCAACGATGCGATCACCTCGACCTCCTCCGACGCCAGATACCCGGCCAGGTCCCCGAACCCCGGCTCCGAAAGAATCGTGAGATTGTTCCGGTCGATCACCCGGCTCCCCGCCTGCCGCGACACCCGGACCAACGGTCGGAAAAACTCGCTCAGCTCCGGTGCACCGCCCGTGAGATCGACCACCTCCGGCCGATGTTCCGTGATCCATCCGGCCAGTCGCACATAGGTCGCCTCATCCAGCATTTCCGTGCGCCACGGTGCCGCATCGACATGGCAGTGCCGGCAGGCTTGGTTGCACCGGCGTCCCACGTTGATCTGGAGGGTTTGCAACGCCCCGCGCCGCAGCCTCAGTCCACGGGACGCCAAGACTTCGGCGAACCTTCCCACCTCAGCCACGACCGGCGTTTCAACCATTGGCGCCTCCTTCACAGCAGCCGGCCGCCGGGGTGCTCACCTGATAGTCGAGCCCTTTGGTCTCGCGGGGATGCCGCAACCGGGTCCCGGCGCACTCGAACGGCTTCGCTTCCGCGGCCTCCACCGCCACCCGCGGTTCGATGAATTCAAAATGCTCCGCATAGGGTGCCTGGCGATAGAGCTCAAAGGTCTTCCGACACACCGCCACCCGGTCCCCACGGCGCAAACGGTGCCCGTCATCATCCAGCACTTCGCGGAAAGGACCCTTGTACAACACCGCCTGATGATGCTCGAAACACGGGCCCTCAAGACCTTTGAAGGCCTCCACCGTCACCGCCCGGAACTCGATGCCCCCGACAGTCTGCCAGGGTTGCCGGTCGCGTTTCACCAGACGGATCCCATGAAATCCCGCGGCCTCAAACTCCCGCAGGAACATATCCTCCCGCAAGGCCCCGCTGATGCACCCGCTCCACAGGGTCGCATCCCGTTGCAAGGAGTCCGGCACCTCCTCATCGCACACGATGTCCGAGATCACCGCCCGTCCGCCCTGTCGCAAGACCCGGTAAATCTCTGCGAACAGCCGGTGTTTCTCGCGCTGATCCACCAGGTTCAACACGCAGTTCGAAACCACCACATCCACCGAACCGTCGGCCACCAACGGTCGCTCGCGACGAAGTCGGTCCGCCATCTCGTGCAGGCGCAGGAACGCGTCCACGCCATCCACCGGATGCGCCTCCAATTGCCGGCCGAGTTCGTCCAGGTCCAGGGCCAGGTCCTGGATGCGGCCCTTGTGAAACTCGACATTGGCATGCCCGATCCGCGACGCCACCACCGGCGCATTGCGTCGTGCCACCTCCAGCATCGCATCCGTCATGTCCACCCCGATCACCCGGCCCGACGGACCGACGACCTGGGACGCAATGAACGCGATCTTGCCCGTGCCGCTCCCGAGATCGAGAACTGTCTCCCCCGCGTGCAACCAGCGCGACGGATCCCCGCAGCCATAATCCTTCTCAATCACCTCGGCCGGGATGGCCTCCAGAAAACGATGATCATAATCCACCGGGCAGCACAACACGGCTTCAGGGACCCGGGCGGCCGCGGCGTAGCGGTCACGGACGGCGGATTCTGGATTGGCAGTGGACATCGGGTGGGGCGTCAGGCGCTCCTCATTCGTCGCCCGACCGGACGTCCGGGGCAAGCCCGCCGTCAACGAATCTGATCCGGCCGACCCGTCACCGGGCGCATCTGGGCATCGTGGGAAGCCGGGCCGTGGGAGAAGCGGGGCGGGTAGGAAAACCCGCCCTCCCAGGGCGGTCGCGACAGCTCCGGGGGGGCGGGT
>JANYCC010000451.1 GCA_025360495.1 Verrucomicrobiota bacterium
GCCTCGGACGAGTTCGCGCTTTCCAGCATGTGCTCAATGCCCTGGCGAACACCGCCGCCAAGGACAAATTCGGGGAATTGGCCGCGCGCCAGGCGGACGCCGTTGAATTCGCCAAATTATATCAGGCCGCCCTCACGCAAACCGGGGCGCCCCTGCCGGCCCAAGGTGAGATGAACGCGGCCGTGACCGCAATGAAACAGGCCGGGACAGCCTTGGGAAAACAGCAGCGTGACGGCGCACTCCCACCTGAGGAAGTGGCCTTGGCGGGCCTGTACCGCGTCATGCAGCTGATGCCCGACCTGCAAAACCTGCCGCTGGTCCCGCCGCCCCCCCAGCAACCGCCGGGCGAAGATCCGCCCCCGGCCCTGAAGGTCGTTCTCGAGGCGATCAAGAAACAGCAGAAGGAACCGCCCAACCAGGAGGAACTCGCCGCCATGGTGGCGAAGATCCAGGAACTCAGCCGCCAGCAGGCCGGGCTGAATGCCGCCGCCGGCAATGCCCCCGAGGATTCCAAGGCCGCCCCCGCCGAACGTCCCGCCGGTGGCAAACAATCCGCGTCCGCCGCCAATTCCCCGGCACCGGATGCCAAAGGGGAAGGACAGGGAAAAGGCCAAGGTAAGGGGAAGGGAAAAGGAAAAGGCAAGGGACAGGGCCAAGGTCAGGGTCAAGGCCAAGGTCAGGGACAGGGTCAAGGGCAAGGCGCACCCGGCGACGGCAAGCAAGGCCAGGCGGGCGATGGAAAGCCCGGGGAGAAGGGTGCGAAGGCCGACGGCCAAAGCCCGGAAAAAACCGAACCGAAACCGGACGCCCAAGAACTCGCCAAACTGGCGCCGAAAGAGGAACAGTTGAGCAAGGAAGCCCAGGAGATTGCCGATCGCCTCGAACGGTTGGCCGGAAAAGGTTCCCGTCTCGGTCACAACGCCAGCAAACGGGTCGCCGAGGCCTCCGGAAAAATGTCCATCGCCGCCAAGGCCCTCCGGGGTGGCAATGGAACCGGTGCCGGAACCGCCGGTGACGACAGCCGGTCCTCCTTGGGAGAGGCAATCGGGATGCTCGAGACCCTCCTCCAGGGCAAACCCGAATTGGGCGACGTCGTCGCCGAGGAGGCCCCCCAACAGTATGAAAGCGCCATCGCCGATTATTTCCGGCGGCTCTCCCACGCACAGTGATCCGGACCCCTTAATCCCCACCCCCACGGGATGACCCAGTTCACTTATCTGCCCGACTGGCGCTGGCTGGCCGCGGGCGCCGCCGTCGCCACCATTGTCCTTTCCGCCAGTTATTACGGGGCGCGCGGCCGGGCCGGCACCGCGGTCCGGATGTTCCTGCTCACCCTCCGCTGGCTCGCGGTCGCACTGGTCCTCGGATGCCTGCTCGACCCGCAATGGGTCGAGAAGATCGATCATCCCCAGAAGGCGCGTCTCGCCGTCCTGATCGACACTTCGAAGAGCATGGCCACCCAGGATGTCCCCGGGGGCCGCCTCGGCGCCGCACGGGATTGGGCGCAGCATTATTTATATAAGAACCGGCCCGGCAATGTCGAGGTCGCCGCGTTCACCTTCAGCCAGAACGTCGCCCCCCTCGCCAACCTGAATGCCGCCAGCCCCACCGGCGCCGTCACCGAACTCGCCACCGCCCTCGAAAACCTGCTGGCCGCACCCACCGACGACCCGCTCACCGGGGTCGTGCTGTTCTCCGATGGCATCGAGACCTCCACCCGTTCGCCCGAAATTGTCGCCCGGCAATTCCGACGCAAAGGCATCCCCATCCACACGGTGGTGACCGGCACGACCAACGACATGAAGGACGTCGTGATCGAGAACGTCCAGGTGCGGCGTGCCGTCCCCAACCAGGCGCCCACCCGGGTCGCCCTGTCGCTCCGTTCCGCCGGGTTCCCCAACCAGGCCGTGTCGGTGCAGATCCGTCGTGACCGCGATGTCGTGGCGACCAAGGACATCCGCCTGAACGGCGCGGCGCAGCAGGTGGAGATGGAGTTCACCCCGCGGCAGAAGGGCTTTCAGGTCTATGAAGTCAGCATCGCGCCGCTCAAGGGCGAATGGCTCACCACCAACAACCGGCGGAAGTTCGCCCTCGAGGTCATCGATCCCACGATCCACGTGATCTATATGGAGGGCACGCCCCAGCAGAACTCCAGCCCGATGCCGGAATGGAAGTACCTCCGGGATGCCTTGCAATCCGACCCCGACATCAAGGTCACGACGCTTTACCGTCAGAAGGGCAACAACGGGCAGTTCCTCAACACGGTGGACGCGGATCCCGACACCGGGGATCGCATCTACCCGGTCGAACATCCGACCCACGGGTTCCCCCGCACCCTTGCCGGTCTCTTGGAGTATGATGTCATCATTCATAGCGACATCAAGATCGCCTCCTTCACGCCCGAACAGCTCGGGAACATGGACAAACTCGTCGAGCAGCACGGCGGCGGATTCATAATGATCGGCGGCAACTCGGCCTTCGGCAAAGGGGGTTACCACCAGACCATCCTCGACCGGATCATTCCCGTCGCGATGGAGAGCAGTGACGATTCGGAGGCGCGTGAACTCCAGCTCACGGTGCCGCGGAATGCGTGGAACCATCCGTTGGTGGCATTCAGCGACGACCGGGCCGAGACCCAGCGCATCTGGACGACCAAGTTCCCCAGCCTCTATGGGATGAACCGGGTCGAGCGCGCGAAACCCGGGGCCACGGTCCTCGCCGAGGAAGGCGGACCCGGCGGCAATGTGCTGATCGCCGTCCAGGAGATCGGCAAGGGCCGTAGCATGGCCTTCACCTCGGACACCACACGCTCCTGGGGGCGCGACTTCGAGACGATCTGGGGCGAACCGATCCATCCCAGCGGCCGGCTCACCGAGGCGAATTGCGACGGCCGATATTACCGGCAGTTCTGGGTCAATGCGATCCGCTGGCTGGCCGCGGGCAAGATCGGCCACACCAACCAGGCCGTGGTCTTGGAACTCGCCCATGGGTACGCTGCCCCGGGCGATCCCGTGACCACCAGCATCAAGGTCCGCAACGAGCAACTGCAGGAGTTGGCCACGGCGGACGTGACCGTGGTTCTCAGCGGAGGACCGGCCACCAACGCCCCGATCCGGGCGCGCTATGACAGCGCCAGCCGCTCTTATATGGCGGAGGTTCGCCCGCCGGCGACAGGCACTTATACCGTCACCGCGGTGGCCGTTCAAAAGGGGATGAAGCTCGGCGACGACCGCCAGTTATTGGTGGCGGAGACCACCGATCGGGAACTGGAGGACCTACGGGCGCGACCTGCCCTGATGGACGCCATTGCGCGTGCCTCCGGCGGACAGGCCTACTCGGTCGCGATCGCACCGACCAATGCCACGGCGCTTTTTTCCAACATTCCCCCCTCCACCGTGGAATACCGGCGGACCCCGTTGTGGGACAAATCCTGGTGGCTCGCGACAGTTTTGGGCCTGTTGGTGGTCGAGTGGTCCGTCCGCCGGTGGCGCGGCCTGGCCTGACCACACCGCTCACCCGAACACCCCGACGCGCAGGTCCCGCAGGGCATATAATTCCCCGTCCACACCCTTCAGGCGGCGCGCCCCGTCCTTCCTCTTCTCCCCGAACCGTGCCCGTTCCGCCTGGAAGATCTCCTCCACGAACTCCCGGCCCCCGAACACGAACCCATCGCTGAAATACCGCACCCGGCACCGCAGGTAATCCC
>JANYCC010000461.1 GCA_025360495.1 Verrucomicrobiota bacterium
GCCGGTTGGAACATCACCGTGTCCAGCCGCAGTTACGAACCCTACGTCGACGACGAGGAACTCCAGATCCGACTCATCCGGGCCCAGGAAATCGGCCGGTACGTGGCGTTGGGCTACCTCGACGCGGGCCTGACGGGGCACGACTGGATCGTGGAGAACGGGGTCGCGCACGACGTGCAGGAGGTGGGGGAATTCGTGTTCAGCAAGTCCACGCGGCAGCCGACGCGGTGGGTGTTGGCGGTGCCGGAGGAGTCGGACATCCATTCGGTCAAAGACTTGGAAGGCAAGCGGATCGCGACGGAGGTGATGGGGATGACCAAGCGCTGGCTGCGCAAGCACGGGGTCAAGGCGGAGGTGGAATTTTCCTGGGGGGCCACGGAGGTGAAAGCCCGGGAATTGGTGGATGCGATCGTGGACGTGACGGAGACCGGATCGTCCCTGCGGGCCAACAAGCTGCGGATCGTGGACACGCTGTTGGTTTCGACGCCGCGATTGATCGCCAACAAAGAAACGTGGAAAGATGCTTGGAAACGGCACAAGATCGAGACGATCGCCCTGCTGTTGCGGGGGGCGATCGATGCGGAGACGATGGTGGGCTTGAAGATGAATGTCCGCCAAGCCGACCTTCCCAAGCTCTTGCATTCGCTGCCCGCGTTGCGTAATCCCACGGTGTCCGGTTTGAGCCAGTCGGGTTGGGTGGCGGTGGAGACCATCATCGAAGAGGCGGTCGTCCGCGAATTGATACCGCAGTTGAAAGCCGCAGGAGCGGAAGGCATCATTGAGTATCCGCTCAATAAAGTCGTTTACTGAGTCACTGGAAAAACAAAAATATGGGTTCAATCAAGAAGCGCCGGAAGGCTAAGATCAACAAACACAAACGGCGGAAGAAGCTCCGGCAGAACCGTCATAAGAAGCGCACCTGGCAGAAGTGACGCCACCCGGCGGGATCTTCTCGGATCGCTTTCCCGCGCGGTCCCGCCTGGCGGGACCGCGCTTTCTTTTTTTTCCCCATGACCCGCCGCCTCGCCTCCGCGCTTCTGGCTGGCACCCTCCTTTTGGGCGTCAGTTCCGGTTGCCGCACCCCGAGCCCCACCCCCCCGACCGCCCCGGTCGCCGGGCCGGATCCCAAGGCCGTCGATGCCGAACTCGATCGCCGGGCCCGGGCCCACGCCGCGTTCGCCACCGGGGTCGTCCGCCAGATGCAGGAGGATCCGGAGGAAATGCTCCGGCTCTGGACCCAGTCGCTGGAATCGGATCCCGGCAATGTGGGACTGGCCTTGGAGGTCGCCCGACGCCGTCTGGCCCGGAAAGATTTTGCGGCGGCGATCAGCGTGCTGGAAAAGACCCGTCATGCGGTCCCTCCCAACGCCAGCGTCGAATCGCTCCTCGGTCTGGCCTACCTGCAGGTGGATCGGCGGGAGGACGCGGTGGCAGCCTATCGTCAGGCGCTCACCTTGGACCCCGGGGAATGGGCGCTGTACTCGACCATGGCGCGGATCCTGATCCAGGCTTCACACCCGGACGAGGCCCTGAACGTCATCCACCAGGCCATGGACCGTCCGGGTGCCGCACCGGGTCTGTTGCTCGAATTGGCGGAAATCCTCGGCCAATTGGAACAACACGATCCCAAGATGGCCGCCGCGGCCCGGACCCAGGCTTTGGTCCTGCTTGACCGCGTGGCCGCATTCGCCCCCAAGGATCCGCAAATCCTCACCCGTCTCGCCGAACGGAACGCCGCACTCGGCCGGAAGGACCTGGCCGAAAAGTTTTACCAGGAATCGCGCACCCAGGCACCGCGCAACCCGCTCGCCGCCGCGCGCCTCGCCGAGATGTACCTGCAGTCCGGCCGACTCAAGGAGGCCACCGAGCAGTTGGAGGCATTGCGGCGGGATGATCCGACCAATCCCGCACCCCTGTATTTTCTCGGCTTGGTGGCGTTTGAGGAGCACGACTACGAACGTGCGGCGGATTATTTCCAGCGGTCCCTGTTGTTGAATCCCGAGGCCGAGGCGACCCATTTGGACCTGCTTTCCGCACTGCTCAGTTCGGGCAAGGCGGCCGAGGCACTGGCGGCGGCCCAACACGCCCGGACCAAGATCAAGCCCGGCTTCCGACTGGAATTCCTCACCGCCCTCGCCTATGGCCGCCTCAAGCAGTATGACCAAGCGTACGAGAGTTTTCGCGCGGCGGAGGCCATCGCCAAGGAAACCGATCCCAAGTTGATCGATCACCGGTTCCTGTTCCAGGTCGGCGCCGTCCTCAGCGAGGCGCACAAGGAGGAACTCGCGATCGAGTACCTCGAGAAGTCCCTCGCGTTGCAGCCCGACTTCGGTCCGGCCCTCAACCACCTGGGCTACCTGTGGGCGGACAAGGGCAGCAATCTCGACCAGGCACTCAAGATGATCGAGCAGGCCGTCAAGTTGGAGCCGGCCAACGCCGCGTACGTTGACAGCCTGGGTTGGGTGCTCTTCCGCCTCGGCCGGCCCGCCGAGGCCCTGCCGCAGTTGGAACGGGCGATCGAACTGCTGGCCAAGGAACCCGACGCCACCGTCTATGAACATCTCGGGGACGTCCTCGCCGCGTTGAAGCGGCCGGCCGAAGCCCGCGCCGCGTGGGAGAAATCGCTCGCGCTGGAAGCGACCGATGCGGTGAAACAAAAGCTCGAAAGCACGCCGAAATAGGGCCTTTTCATGCCGGAGCATCGCTTCAGACATCATTACACGCAGGCCGAGGCCCGGCTGCTGCTGCCCCAGGTCGGGCACTGGCTCACCGAAATCCGTCTGCTCCGCCAGAGGGTCCAACGCCAGGACGAACGCCTCGCCGAACTCCAGCACGAACACGGCGATCAGGGGGGCGAACGGGTGGCGGATTGGGTCCGGAACCTCGCCCGGCTCCGCGAATTGTTCGCCGAATTCAGCCGGCGCGAAATCCACATCCAGGATCTCGACCGGGGTTTGTTGGATTTCCCGGCGTTCCAAGGCCCGCGCGAGGTGTTCCTGTGTTGGGAGGAGGGCGAGGAAGACATCGAATTCTGGCACGATCTCGATGCCGGATATGCCGGTCGTGAAAAACTCTGAACGGGATTCCGGGACCGCATGAAGTCCATGAAAACCCCGGCGAAAACCTGAATGGCCCACGTTGTCGGCATCGATCTGGGCGGTTCCAGCATCAAGGCGGTCTGTGTCACCCCGGCCGGCGGACTGCTCGCGGAGGCCAACATCCCCTTCGTCGATCGCGACCGTGAATGGGCGGCCAAGATCCGGAATTTGACCGAAGATTTTGCACGCGCCCATGGTCCCGCGGATTCCCTGGGCATCTCCGCCCCCGGCCTGGCTTCGCGCGATGGTCGTTCGATCAGTTTCATGCCCGGCCGACTGTTCGGGCTGGAAGGACTGGATTGGACCGAACACCTGGGCGCGTCCCGCCGGGTTCCGGTGCTTAATGACGCCCATGCCGCGCTGCTGGGGGAAGTCTGGCAGGGGGCCGCACGGGGTCGCACCGATGTCTTCCTGCTCACTCTCGGCACCGGTGTGGGCGGAGCCGCCATGGTCGATGGGCGACTCCTGAAAGGTAGACTGGGTCGCGCCGGACACCTGGGCCACGTCACGGTTGATTTCAACGGGGAACCGGATTCAGTGAACACGCCGGGATCGATCGAAGGGGAGATCGGGAACAAGAACATCCGGGAACGCAGCGGTGGCCGGTTTCAGACCACGCTGGAACTGGTGTCGGCCCACCAAGCCGGGGATCCTGAGGCCACGAAACTCTGGTTGCGATCGGTCCGTGCCTTGGCGGCCGCCGTAGCTTCGCTGGTCAACGTGCTCGACCCGGAAATGGTCATCGTCGGCGGGGGCATCGCGCGGGCGGGGGAGGTTCTGTTCGGGCCGTTGCAGGCCGATCTGGACCGGTTTGAATGGCGACCGGGCAGTGCGGGCGTGCGGTTGGTGCCGGCGGCCTTGGGAGACCTTGCGGGCGCGTACGGCGCGGCGTGGAACGCGCTCCAGGACGGCCGCGCCTGAAAATATCAATCCGGCCACACCCAATGGCGGAGCACGGCCTCGCACGGACGATGGACGGCCAACGCGGCGGAATAACCCGGACCCATCGGCAGAGCGGTCAGGGTCCAGCGCGGCGAGGGGTCCGGATCGTGGTCCCAATGGAGCAGGGCCGCCGGAACCCCGGGTTCCAGGCTCACGGTGAACTCATGGAGCGGCAGCGAGAGGCCGCAACCCAGCGCTTTGACGAACGCTTCCTTGCGGGTCCAACAATCGAAAAACGCGGTCGCACGGAGACCCGGTTCCAACCGGGCCAACGCCGCTTGTTCGACCGGCGAGAACCGCTCGATCACCTGGGCCAACCCGGGGTCCAAGGGGCTGTGAAGTTGGACATCACAACCCACCTCCCCCAAGCCGGTGACCGCCAGCAAGGCGATATCCCCGGAGGCCGAACCGTTGAAGTGCAGGCCGGCGGAATTGTCGGCGAGCGCCGGTTTGCCAGCGGGACCGGCCGAGAACCGGAGGTCGCGGGGCGGCAATCCGAGTCGGGCCCCGAGCAACTGCCGTCGAAAGGCACGGCGCAGGACAAAACGGCGACGATCCGCCGCGAAACGGAAACGATCGGCCTGCCGGACTTCCTCCTCCGAAAGCAGTCCCCGGAGCACGGGCTCAGACGGGGAGATCCGGCCCAGGTCGGCCTGCCAGACTTCGATCACTTCCCCGGGCGACAAGCCTGGGACGGGGATCGGAGAAGCGATCATGGCGGGGTGACGTGGAATGTCCGGTTCAGGGGCCGTGGGCGACCGGGTGTGTGACGCCGTCCATGAGACGGCGGAACAATGCCGTGGCCTCCGGGGCGCCGGTCCATAAATAATGCCAGTGATCCCCCGGCAATTCATGGACCTCGCATCCGTCGCTGGCGTTCGCCTTCCACGCCATGATCCGGCGACTCACGGCATTCCCCTCGCTGACCACGAGGTGCAACCGGCCTTGGAACATCCCGGGCCGATGGGTGGTCGCGGCGCGCCGGTATAATTCACCGGCCGGGGTCCAATAATCGGTGCCGGGACGCCGTCGGGACGGAACCGGACCGACGGCCGCGGCATCAACCGATGACGGGCGCCGGGCGGCCAGCTTGGCCCGGAACCACTCCCGCCCGCCAGGAGTAAACAGGCCGGCCAGACGCGGGAAATTGAACAGGATCCGGCCCATCCGGCCGCGCCGGAGCCGTTGGGTGCGGCTGCGCAGCCAATAATGTTGGTACTCCGCCCACCGGGGACGCCAGCAGTCCATGAGGACGAGGAAGCCGATGCTTTCGCCCTCCTGCTGGAGACGTGTGGCCACTGCAAAGGCGACATTCCCACCGATGCAGTCGCCGACCAGGAAATAGGGGCCTTGGGGTTGGATCGTGCGGATCTCAATTATATAATCCCGGACCAGGTCCGAAAGCCGGGTGTGGGGTGCCGCCCGGCCGTCCCAACCCCGTCGCTGGAAGCCGTAGACGGGCTGATCCGAACCCAGGTGTTTCTCCGCGAGATGGGCGTGGACATATAATTCACGGTCGCCCCCGTTCCCACCCGGGAATATGAAGAGGGGCGGCCGATCCCCCCCGGACCGGAGTGCGAGCAGGGAATGGCATCCGTCGGGAAGGGCCGGCCCCGCTCCCGGCCCTGGTCCCGGTCCCGCCCCCGGGGTCGTCGGACCGGGTTCCGCCGCCCGGGCCAGGCCGGCGATGGTCGGATCCTCGAACAACACCCGCAGCGGGATGTCCCGATGCAGGATCTTGCGGACCTGGGCCAGCATCTGGATGGCCAGCAGGGAGTGGCCCCCGAGGTCGAAGAAGCTCGCGACCCGGTCCACCGCGGCGTGCGGAAGCAATCCGCTCCAAATCCGGGCGATGCTTTGCTCGGTGGGGGTTTGAGGAGCGCCACCCGGGCCCGGGACCGGAGTCGCCGAATGCGGAAGGGGCAGGGCGCCAGGATTCACCTTGCCGTTTTCCGTGAGGGGAAGCTGCCCGAGTTCGAAATAGGCGGACGGCACGAACGGCGCGGGCAGAAGCGCCGCCAGATGGGCCCGCAATTCCGCCGCGAACCCGGGGCCGCCGCCGTTCCGTCCCACCACATAGGCGGCCAGTTGGTTCTGCCCGGATTCGTCGGGCCACGCCACCACCACCGAGGCTTTCACCCCCGGGTGCCGGGCCAACGCGGCGTTGACCTCCTCCAGTTCCACCCGCACCCCGCGCACCTTCACCTGCCGATCCGTCCGCCCGATGAGGTCGATCCCGCCATCCGGACGATAACGCCCACGATCACCGGTGTGATAAACCAGGTCCTCCGGGTCGTCGCGAAACGGATTGGGTCGGAATTTCGCCGTGGTTTCCTCCGGCGCATTCAGGTAACCACGACTGCGGAACGGGGTGCGGATGACAATCTCCCCCGGTTCACCGACGCCGCAGAGTTTCCCGGCGGCATTGAGCACCCAGATCTGCGTCTGGGGCAGGGGGAAGCCCACCGGTTGGACCCCGGCCACGGGAGGGTCCGGCACCGTATAAGAACACCTGGCCAGGGTGGTCTCGGTCGGGCCATATAAATTGATGATCTGGCCCGCCTCGGGAAACGCCGTCCGCCATTTGCGCACCAGGGTTTCGGTCAGCGGTTCACCGGCGAAAAAGATCCGGCGCAAGTGCTTCAAGGTCACCCCCGGGGGTCCCGATGCGAGCCAGTTAGACGCCAATGCGGGGACGGCATGCAGGAGGGTGATCCGTTCCCGTTCCAGCCATGGCAGCACATGATCGGCCCCCAGGTCGGCGTCCACCGGCGGCAGGCAAAGCGTCGCCCCACTGGTCAGCGGCAGGAACAGATCGCGCAACACCACATCGAAGGAAAGGCCGGTCAGTTGCGCCACCCGCTCGCCCGGACCGATGCCAAAGGTGGTGCGTTGCCAATGCAGGAAATGCGTGAGCCCGGCATGGGTCCCCAACACGGCCTTGGGCGTGCCGGTCGTGCCGGAAGTGAAGAATATATAGGCCGGCGTGGTTGGCGGGACCGTCCCCGGCAGCGGTGAAGGCGCCATTTCCCCCCGGCGCTCCAGCTCCGGATTGGCCGTGATTCCGTGGATTCCCCCGGGCCACGGTTCCGCTGCCCCAGCGGGTTCAGCCGCGCCGACACTCACGAGATGGGTCACCCGCGCCACCCCGACCATCAGGCGTCGCCGGGCCACCGGCAGGTGCGGATCGAGCGTCAGCAGCACCCCGCCGCAGTGCCACACCGCCAACAGTGCCGCGACCAAGCCCGGCGAAGGCACACCGGTGACCGCCACCACCGAGCCCGTTCCCACGCCGCTCGCGCGGAAATCGCCCGCGCGTCGGGCCACCGCCCCGGCCAGTTCGCGGAAGGTCCACGAACTTCCGGACTGGGTGAGGGCGACGTGGTCCGGGAAATCCCGGGCGACCCGTGCAAAGGTGGCCAGGACGGATTCCTGGGCGGGTTGTTCGAGCGGCAGGGTCGGATCCGGCAGGATGGGACGGGTCCCGTGAGTGACGAGGGTGTGATGACCCACGGGAAGGTCCGGGAACGCGACGACCTGTTCCAGCAGGGTCGCGAACTGATCCAGCATTCCCTGCATGCGGGCCGCGGAGAACAGGGACGGGCGGTACACCAGGTTCAGGCGGGTGCCGTGGGTGCCCGGGGTTATATATAAGGTGAGGTCGTATTTCGAGACGGCCCCGGATCCCGTCCCGGAACGCACTTCCAAACCGGCCAGGCACAGGGTTTCATCGCCCCCGTCGAACTGGTTGATCAGGACCTGGAAGATCGGGGCATGCCTCAGGTTGCGGCCCGGATTGAGCTCGCTCACCAACCGGTCGAACGGCAGATCCTGGTGACTGAGCGCATCCAGGGTCGAACGACGGACCCGTTCCAGCAATTCGCGGAAACCGGGGTTGCCCGAAAGGTCGGCGCGGAGCACAAGGTTGTTCAGGAACAGGCCGATCAACGCCGCGGTCTCCGGTTCCTGCCGTCCGGCCACCGGCGTTCCAACGACCACGTCCTCGCTGCCGGCCAGCCTCCCCAACAACAACTGGAAGGCGGCCAGGAGGGTCATGAACGGGGAAGCCCCGGCCTGCTGCCCGAGCTCGCCCAAGGACCGCACCAACGCGGGATCCAAGGACCGCCCCACGTGGGCACCCGCCCCGTCGGAACCGTCGTCGCAACGCGGATCCATCGGTAGAACCAGGCGTTCCGGAGCGCCGGCGAGGCGGGTTCTCCAATACGTCAATTGTTGGGCCAGCACCGGTCCCTGGAACCATTGCTGCTGCCAGGTCGCAAAGTCGGCGTATTGGATCGGAAGTTCGGGCCGTGGTTCCGCCGGTTGACCCAGCGCGACCGCATAACCCGCCGTCAGTTCGCGTCGCCAGACCCCCAGCGACAGCCCGTCAGCGATCGCATGATGAAACATGACCCACAGCAGATGGAACTCCGGTTCCAATTCCACCAGCCGGACCCGGAAAAGCGGGCCTTGCTCCAAGTCGAAGACTTCGGCGTCCCATCGGCGGGCCAGTCCCCGGGCGTTCCGCTCACGCTCCGTCGTTGAATTTCCCGAGGCGGCCACGACGGGCAATTCCAACCGCGCGATCGGGGTGATGCGTTGCCGCAGGGTCTCCCCGTCCAGCACCAGGTGGGTCCGCAGGACCGCATGGCGATGGACAATGGATTCCAACGCCCGTTCCAGGGCCCCGCGATCCAGGCGTCCCCGCAGCCAGAATGACTGTGGCAGGTGGTAGGCGGTGCTGTGCGGTTCCAAACAGCCCATGAACCAGATGCGACTCTGGGCAAAAGAGGCCGGGGCCAGCGCGGTCGAGGTCCGCGGAACCAGCGGGGGACGGGCCGACCGCACCGAGTCCCGGGCCATTCTCAGGAAATTCACCAAGTCGGTCTTATGGGTCTTGAGCTCCCCCAAGAGTTGCGGCGTCACCACCCCGGCGGCGCCCTCATACCGGAGCCGTTCCCCTTCCAACCACACCCGGACTCCCTGTTCCCGCAGGTGATCCAAAAGCCCGTCGAAATTGAGTGCGCGCCCCCGGAACGACTCCGGGTCGCCGTCGGACTTGGCGACCCGCTCCACTCCGACCCGGCCCAACGGCTCCCGCCGAACGGCCGACTCCAATCGCTCCGGTGGGTTTCCGTGCGGTGACGGTTCAATTCTGTCCTCCGAAAAAAGATCTGCCTGTCCAATCGGTGTCTCCGGGCGCGCGGCCAACCCGGCGAACAGCGTCTGCAATTGGGCCGCGAACCCTGTCACCGTCCCGGTCGTGAAGCGGTCGAGCGAATACTCCAGTTCGCCCAGCCAACCGCCTTGTCCGTCGTCCGTCAGGAACAGGGTGAGATCGAATTTCGCCGTTCCCGAATCCACGGGCACGACGTGGCAATCCAATCCGGGCAAACGCAGGGTTGGCCAGGGTTCGCCCAACAGCACGAACATCACGTTGAACAGTGGGGCGGCCCCGCGGGCACGTGCCGGGCTCCCGGCCCGCACAATGCGGTCGAACGGCAGTTCCGCATGCGCCAATGCCCCGAGCACCGCATGACGCACCTTTCGCACCGCCGCCCGGAAGTCGTGGTCCGGATCCAATCGCACCCGCACGGGCACCGTGTTCAGGAAGAGCCCCGGCACCGACGCCACCTCCGCCCGGTCCCTCTGGGCCACGGGGCTCCCGACGACCACGTCCGGCGAACCGCTGACCCGGGCCAGCCAGACCTGGAACATCGCGAGTCCGGCCATCAATGCGGACGACCCCTCGGCGCGCGCCAATTGTTCGAGCGTGCGGCGGATCCCCGGGTCCAGGCCAAAACGGATTCTTCCGCCCTGTCCGGTGGCTCTCAGGGGTCGGACATGATCAAAGGGAAGCTCACAGGACTCCGGTGCACCGGCGAGTTCTGCGGACCAGAATGCCCGGTGCGCGTCCCAGTCGGCAGTCCGGAGACGGTCCTGCTGCCACACGGCGTAGTCGGCATAATGCAGCGGCATTTCCGGCAACGCCCCGCCCCCGTCGTCATTCGCTTCATAGGCCGCCGCCAGTTCGGAGAACAGCAATCGCAGGGACCAGTCATCAATGATGGCGTGATGAAACACGAAGGACAGCAGCACCACGGTGTCGCGGATCTGCACCGCATGCAGCCGCCACAGGGGCGCCTCCTGCAGGGGGATCGGGCGCCGCGCCTCCCGCTGCAGGAACTGGCCGGCCAGTCCCTCCCGTTCGTCCACCGGTCGTCCCCGCAGATCGGTGCGCCGCAACCCCGGTCCCGCGATGGGCACGATTTCCTGTCGCAGCCCATCCTCAACCTGGATGAAACGGGTGCGGAGGATTTCGTGGCGCGATACCACCCGTCGCCAGGCTCGGGCGAGTCGATCGAGATCCACGGGGCCTTCCAGACGGCAGGCGAAGGACTCATTATAAGCGGAGGGCGCCGGCAGGGTCTGGTGCAGGAGCCACATGCGGGTCTGTTCCGACGACAGCGGGAGCGGTCGGTCCCGCGGCACCGGTTGGAGGGTCGTTGTGGAGTAGTCCAGTCTCCCCTTCGCCCGGATTTCCGCGGCCATTTCGGCCACGGTGGGATGGAGCATCACGGCACCGGCCGGGAGTCGGATCCCCATTTCGGATTGCACCCGTGCGGCCAGTTTCATCGCCAACAGGGAATGCCCGCCGAGGTCCATGAATCGGTCGTGAATCCCGACGTGGGGCCACCCGAGCACCGCACCCCATAATCCTGCGAGACGGACTTCCAAGTCGTCCCGGGGCGCCGTGAATCCGGACCGGGATCGCAGTTCCCGGTGTTCGGGGGCCGGCAGGGCGGCGCGATCCGTTTTTCCATGGGGTGTCAGGGGCATCCGTTCCAGCACCACAAAAACCCCGGGCACCATGTGGTCGGGGAGATGCGCTTGCAGGTGGGTGCGCAGGGTCCCCAAGTCGATCGGAGGACCGTCGCCGGCCACGCAATAGGCGACCAGACGGGTTTCGCCCGCTTCGGTTTCCAGCGCCACGACCACCGCTTCCTGCACCGACGGATGCCGGCCCAGCGTCACCTCGATTTCGCCCAGTTCGATCCGGAATCCCCGCATTTTGACCTGTTGATCCTTGCGGCCGATGTACTCGAGATCCCCGTTGCGAAGCCGTCGGGCCAGGTCGCCGGACCGGTAAAGCAGGGCGCCGGGACGGTCGGTGAACGGGTCCGGCACGAAGCGTTCCGCCGTCAACCCGGGGCGGTTCAGATAACCCCGCGCCACGCCGTCGCCCCCGACATGGATTTCCCCGATTTCCTCCACGGGAACCGGCTGCCGCTGCTCATCCAACAGGTGGATCTGCAGGTCGGGGAGGGGCACGCCGATGACGCTGCCGCCGTCCAGATCCCGCTCCGCCAGCAGCCGGTAGGTGACATGCACGGTGGTCTCCGTGATCCCATACATGTTCACCACCCGGGGATGCCGGTCACCGTGCCGCTCAAACCAGGGCTTCAAACCCGGCATGGCCAGCGCCTCCCCCCCGAGGATCACGAGACGCAAGGCCAACCCCCGATCGACCCCGAGTTGCTGTTCCGCCCGGATCAGTTGGCGGAAGGCCGATGGCGTCTGGTTCAGGACCGTGACCCCTTCCGCGACCAGCAGCCGATAAAAATCCTCCGGCGAGCGGCTCGTCCGTTGGGGCACGATCACGACCCGGCCTCCGTGGGCCAGTGCTCCCCACAATTCCCAGACCGAGAAGTCAAACGCGTGGGAATGAAACAGCGTCCACACATCCTCCGCTTGGAAGCGAAACCAGTCCGCGGTGGCCCGCATCAACCGCAGGACATTGTGATGCGTGACCAGGGTCCCCTTGGGTCGTCCCGTGGAACCCGACGTATAAATCACATAGGCGAGGTTTTCCGGTCCGGCGGTGGGCCTCGGGTTGGTGTCCGGTGCGGCGGCCACTTCCACCGGCAGATCGTCGAGGTAAATTATGCCGGCGGACGTCCGGGACAACGAGGTTGCCAACCCGGTGTCGGTCAGGATCCACGGGGCTTGGGCGTCCTCCAGCATGAAGGCGATCCGGTCCGGGGGATAAGCGGGGTCCACGGGCAGATAGGCCCCGCCGGCTTTGAGGATCGCCAACAGCCCGATCACCAGGCCGGGGGACCGCCCCGCATAAAGCCCCACCAGCACCTCCGGCCCGACCCCGCATTGTCGGAGGTGATGGGCCAGACGGTTGGCCTGCCGGTTCAATTCCCCGTACGTGAGGTTCTCGCCGCCGCAGCGGATCGCGATGGCGTCGGGCGTGGCTGCGACCTGTTCCTCAAAGAGTTGGGGCAGTCCCCGGGGCCGCGGGTGTCCGTGAACCGGACCGACGGAATCGTCCGACGACAAAGCATGGACGCCCGCGCCGGGCGAGGGGAATGGGGTCTGCGGATGCGGCACGATTCTTGAACCCGTTAGAACATCAGGACCTCCGGCCGGATCGGTCAGCGCCCCGGGGTCGGTCATCCCCTTCAGGCCACCGGCCCGGGCTGCGATCCCGGAGGTCTCCTTGTTTCCAAAACCACCGTAAAGGGTGCGCACTCCACCCATCAAGCAGTGAAAATCAGCCCGACGACTCCGGTTCCCACCGTGGCGTTCCAAACCACGGAGCCTGCAGGAAGCACAGCCGGCGACCGGGTCGGCGGGTGACCGCACCGGGGGTTGCGCAAGGTTGTGAACCCGGGTGGGGCCGCCGCGATGGCCGTCGCCGGGACCGGCGTGGAATCGCCCGGGAAGGCCGGGCCGCGGCGGTCGTGATCGGTTGGCTCCCGTGCGGGCCCGGGATCATAATTATATAAATATAGGACGCGCGGAAAGGCGTGCGGGGGTGCGATCGGATGCCGGCCCGCGTGTCGCGGGGATGGGTCGGGCGGTCGGTCACGATGGCCCGTGCGGCACCGTGATCCCGCGTTATTGCGGTGGCTGAAAATCCCCGGCCCGCCGGCGTCGTTGGGACCGGTCACCCCCGGTGTTACCCCCCCGCGCCTCCCGAGGGCGATAGGGAATAAGCCTAAGCAAACGTCCTACCTGTGTTAGGCAAACTGTTTATCATAAATAGCTCAAACGCCTGAGGGTCTCTAGACACTTATCTTATGACCTGTAGGGAATAAAGAATTCGGTCGGGCTTGATACCGGATCGGGCTCTGGTACCAACACTCTCACGAATCTGGAACTGTCACGACGCCCCAAACGGTCGTGAGATCGGGCGGGAGCCGGGGGCGGTTGAGGCGGCACGGAATGCGAGTCGGTCCCAAACATCTTGAGCAGGGGAGTTGGAAGCATGCTGCGTCCTGGGGACCAGCGTGACCCATACAGGGAGTTCAATGAATACCGGTTTGTGGCGCGGATCATATGCGGGTTCGAGGGGGAGGGTTGGCGGGCGGCATCCGTCCATCCGAGGGGGTTCCCGAAGGCAGGGTTCCGGGGCTCCCCGCCCCATGTCCGCCGGTTCAGTGCCGCTCTATGGACCGGGCCATTCCTGGAAACGCCCGTTGGATCTGGGGGTCATCCTCCTCTCCCTTCCCATCACGCTGCCGGTGATGGTGCTCATCGCGGGTTATATCAAGCTGGTTTCGCCGGGACCCGTGTTCTTCGTGCAGAACCGCATCGGGTACCAAGGGCAGGGGTTTCGTTGCTTCAAGTTCCGCACCATGGAAACGGGGGCGGATCAGACGGTGCACCAGGCCCACCTGGCCAACCTGATCGCCGGGGCTGGCGCACTGGTCAAACTCGACCTCTCGGATGCCCGGGTGATCCCCATGGGCCAGCTCCTGCGCGCCAGTGGATTGGATGAGCTGCCCCAATTCCTCAATGTGATCCGCGGGGAGATGAGCCTGATCGGCCCGCGTCCCTGCACGGAATATGAGTCCAACAGTTACCTTCCCTGGCATCGGGAACGGTTCCAGGCCCTCCCCGGTATTTCCGGACTCTGGCAGGTCACCGGCAAGAACCGCACCACCTTCGGGAAAATGATCCGGCGCGACATCCAGTATGTCCGCCGGGCGTCCCTGGGACTGGATTGCTGGATCCTGGGCCGCACGGCCGGGGTCGTCCTGGCCGAGTCCCGGGTCGTCCTCCGCCACTGGCGTCAATTTGGCATCGGGCCCGGGGCGGCGGTTTCCGGTCCGGGACAATACCCGGGGGGAAACCCGATCCCCGCCACGGAAGCGACCACCTCCACTGCCTCCAAACCCGTCAACCTGGGATGAAATCGACCCTCCAATCCGCCGGCCCCACCCACAGCCAGTCCAATGGAAACGCCTCCCTGGGCAAGACCATCAATGTCGGGGTGGTCGGCTGTGGCTATTGGGGTCCGAACCTGGCCCGGAATTTCGACGCCCTGCCGAGTTGCCGCCTCACCGCGGTCTGCGACACCTCGGCCGAACGCCTGGATCATATGCGATCCCTCTACCCCGGGATCAGCACCTATCGGGACTTCCAGCAATTCCTCCGGCACGGGGCCCTGGACGCGGTGGCCATCGCCACCGGGGCCGGGCATCACTATGCCATGGGACAGGCCAGCCTGATGGCCGGCAAGCACACCTGCATTGAGAAGCCGATGGCCACCAGTTCGGTGGAGTGCCAGGAGCTGGATCGGATCGCCCAGAAATCCCGGTTGGTCCTCATGGCCGGCCACACGTTTCTCTATTCACCGGTCATCCGCCGCATCAAACAGATCGTGGACGACGGTGACATCGGCGAGATCCGTTATATCTCGGCCCGGCGCCTCAACCTCGGGTTGTTCCAAAAGGACATCAACGTCACCTGGGACCTGGCCCCGCATGACCTCTCCATCATCCTCTATCTCATGGGAGGTCTGCCGAGGCGGGTGAATTGCCAGGGCTCCGCCAATGTGACCCCGGGCATCCATGATGTGACGACCCTTTGGCTGGGATTCTCCGACAACCGGTCGGCCACGATCCACAGCAGTTGGCTCGATCCGCGGAAGACCCGCGAGATCACCATCGTCGGCAGCAAGAAGATGATTGTGTACGACGACCTGGCCAACCAGGACAAGATCCGGGTCTTCGACGCCCGGGTCGATTCACCGCCTCATTATGACAATTATGCGGAGTTCCATTTCGCCTATCATTATGGCGACGTCAACATCCCTTATGTGAAGCAGGAGGAACCGTTGAAAGTGGAGTGCCAGCACTTCCTTACCTGCATCCGGGACGGCACCGAACCCATCAGCAACAGCGTCCATGCCGAGAAGGTGGTGCGCATCCTGGAGGCCGCCAACCGGTCCCTGGATCAACACGGCGCCCCGGTCGACCTATGAAAATTGTGGAACCCCATCCTTTCATCGCGTCGCGCCCCACCCGGTGGGCGTGCCCCCCGTCCCGGAGGATCGGACGGCAACCGGCCACCCCCCAACCCCAGGGAGACTTGTGAAATCCATCCGGGTGCCCTTCACCGATCTCGGCCTGCAGCATCAGCGATTGAGGCCCGCACTCGATGCCGCCTTCGACGAGGTGATCACCTCGGGCGCGTTCGCCGGGGGCCCGTTTGTCGCCCGGTTTGAGGAGGAATTCTCGGCCTTTTGCAATTCCCGTTTCGCCGTCGGGGTCGGCTCCGGGACCGAGGCCCTGTGGTTGTCACTGCTCGCCCTCGGGGTGGGACCGGGGGATGAGGTTGTCACCGTGCCGAACACCTTCATGGCAACGGCGGAGGCCATCAGTTGCTGTGGCGCGCATCCGGTGTTCGTGGATGTGGACCCGGTGACCCACACCCTTGATCCCGAACGGTTGGGAGACGCCCTCACGTCCCGGACCAAAGCCATCCTCCCGGTCCACCTCTATGGGCACCCGGCCCATTTGGATCCCATTCTGGAGTTGGCCGCGCACCATGGCATCCCCGTGGTGGAGGATGCCTGCCAGGCTCACGGGGCCCTGTATCGCGGGCGCCAGGTCGGGACTTTGGGCACCGTCGGATGTTTCAGTTTTTATCCCGGCAAAAACCTGGGCGCGCTCGGGGAGGCCGGGGCCATCGTCACCGAGGAACCGGCGATCTATGAGAAGCTGCTGCGGCTCCGGGATCATGGCCAATCCCGGAAATATCATCACGGGATCGTGGGCTGGAACGCCCGGATGGACGGCCTCCAGGCCGCCGTGCTGCGGGTCAAGCTGCCCCATCTGCATGCCTGGAACGGACTGCGACGGAGTCATGCCGCCCGCTACCGGTCCGGCCTGTCGGATCACCCGGACATCCGCGTCCCGTCCGAAGCCTCTTATGCCCTGTCGGTCCACCACCTCTATTGCGTGCGGGTGCCGAACCGCGACCAGGTGCTGAACGACATGGCGGACGCCGGGATCACCTGCGGAATCCATTATCCGGTCCCGATCCATCTGCAGGAAGCCTATCGGCACCTTGATCTGGGACCCGGATCCTTCCCCGTCACCGAGCGCTCGGCCAATGAACTTCTGTCCCTGCCGATTTTCCCCGAGTTGACCCCGGACCAATTGGATCTCGTGGTCGATTCCCTCCGGCATGCCGTGTCCGGAAGGGCGACGCCCAAACGTTCACTCGTGATGGCATGATCCGTAAGCATCAACCTTGCTGGGGCGGGGCGCCACGATCGCCAGAGGCGCGCTTGGATCGGTTGCCGAAACCCCCTTCACCGCTCCGGACGCTTCCACCGCACCGCAAAACCGTCCCGCCGGTGGGTTGTGCGAATCCTCCCACACACTTCATGCAACCCTCCGGCGAGCCCATCCCGGACTTCTCGGTCGTGGATCCGACCCTCGAACCGACGTGGGACCGGGCGCTGCTCCATCATCCTGGGGCCACCATTTTCCACTCTGCCGGCTGGGCGGAGGTGTTGAAAAAAACCTATGGATTCCGGGCCCATTATGTCGCCTGCAAGCGGGGCGGGGCGTTGGTCGGGTTGCTGGCCCTCATGGAAGCCCGGGGTTTGTTGGGTCAGCGCCGGGGAATCGCGCTGCCCTTCACTGACAGTTGTCCGCTGCTGATGCCCCCGGAGGAACCGACGCCCCCCCTTTCGGAAGCCTGCGTCGAGGTGCCGGCACCGGCGTCCACGGTGGGCTCACGTTTGCTTCAGGGCGCCCGCCAGATCGCGGACCAGCGCCGCTGGCATCAGATCGAATTCCGGCCTTCGGCCCGGCCGATCCCCGAATCCTCCGCATCTGTTCGGTTCCTTTCCCACGAGCTCCCGTTGCTGGGCTCCGATCTGGACCAACGCAACCAATGTCTGCCGGCGACCCGACGCACCCTGCGCCAGGCCCAGGCCGGAACCTTGCGGGTGACGGTGGGGACGGATGTGTCCCTGGTCCGGGCCTATTACGGATTGCATTGCCAGACCCGGCGCCGCCAAGGCGGGCCTCCCCAGCCCTATCCTTTCTTCCTGGGGCTGCAACAATGCCTGCTGGGACGGGACCTGGGTTTCGTGGTGCTGGCGACAGAGTCCGGTTCCCCGGTGGCCGGTGCCGTATTCCTCCGTTTCGGGCAGCGTGCGGTGTATAAGTTTGGCGCCTCGATCGAAGCCCGACGGCATCTCCGCCCCAACCAACTCGTGATGTGGTCCGGCATAAGGCACGCCGCGAGCCTTGGCTGCACCACTCTCGACCTCGGGCGGACCTCCGTCGGCAATGACGGGCTCCGCCAATTCAAGCGCGGATGGGGCGCGGCCGAATCCCATCTGGCGTACCATTGTTTCGACCTTGATGACCGGCGGGAAGTTGTTCTCAACGACCGCACCCACGGCTGGCAAACGCATTGGTTCCGGAGGCTGCCCGTGTGGATCGGGCGCATGATAGGAACGATCGGCTACCGATTTGCGGCGTAACCCCATTGAAATGATGAATCCTGTCCCCATCCAGAATGCCGTCCCGATCCCGCGGCCGAACCACCGCCGCCCGGGTCCCCAGGCCAACCCTTCCCCGGTGGGTGGTGGTCCGCAGCTGTCGGATATCGCCTACGTGGTGTTCCGACATAAGTTCAAGATCCTGATTTGTGCCCTCGCGGGATTGGTTGCCGCGGTCGCCTTTTGGTTTGCATCGCCCTCCCTCTATGTCTCCGACGCAAAACTCCTGGTCCGGTACGTGGTGGAATCCCGGTCCGTCGGACCCGCGGACGCGAGCGATCAACTCATGTCCCCGGACAGCCGTGGCGAAAACATCATCACGTCCGAGGTGGAGTTGTTGAGCAGTCTGGATCTGGCGACGGTAGTGGCGGCCAGCGTTGGCCCCACCAATTTCGTCAGGAATCTCGCGGGCGTTGATGCTGCGACCGCCGCGGCGACTGCGGCGCAGGTTGTCCGGGCCAATCTTAAGATAGAGGTGAAGCCGAAGAGCAATGTCATCGGGATTTCCTTCCAGCATGAGAGTCCCTTCGTGGCGAAGGAGGTGATCGAGAAACTGATTCCCTTGTATCACCATCTCCACGCCAAGGTTCATCGTGCCTTGGAGGAATTCGATGGATTGGGAAAACAGGCGGAGCAGAAGCGATTCGCCGTGGACGAAGCTGAAAGACAGTTGCGGGCACTCAAGACGTCCTTGGGGATCACGTCCTTGGTGGAGGCCCAGAAGAGCGTGGAGTCGAGGATGATCTCGCTTCGCAACGAATTGTCGGTCGCCGAGGCCTCCCTCGCCGAGAACCGTGCGGCCTTGGGGATCCTGACCAATCGTTTGGCCGTCGCCGCGACTAACATGGCGGCCCCGGCCATCGTCGGGGCCGTCGGGACCAACTCCACCGCGTCCAGTACCAATCTTTCCCTGGCGGGCTCCCCGGTTTCCTCCGACTCGAGACAGGAATACATGGGGCTCTTGGACCGCTTGGAAGCCCTGCGCCGACACGAACAGGAACTCCTCCTCCAGTTCAACCCGACCAGCATCTATGTCCGGCCGATCACCGAACAGATCATGGCCACGCGGAAACGACGCGACGAAATGGCGGCCGCCGAACCCGCACTTGCCCTCGTTCCCACCGCCGCGTCGAACCGTCCTTCGGCACCGGGCCAGGCAGTTTCGACTGAGCCCGATCCAACGATCGGCTGGGCCCGCTTGGTCGCCCTCGAGGCCCGGGTCCAATATCTCAAGGAACAATTGGAGGCGGCGAAGGCGGAGGACCGCCGTCTGGCGGACAAGGCACCCGACATCGTGAAGTTGGAGAGGAAACTGGAGATCGACGCCAAACAGGCGGCCTATTTCTCGTCTGCGCTGGAAAAAGCCACGGTCGACCAGGCTCTCGCCACCACCCGTCTGGCCAACATCGCGGTGATCCAGAACCCGTCTCCCGCCGCCAAAGCCCTGGTGAAGAAACTTAAGATTGTGGGCGGCCTGGCCGGGGGCGGCCTGGCCCTGGGCCTGGCCCTGGCTTTCCTGATCGAGTTTGTCATCGACTCCTCGGTCCGCCGTCCCGCCCAGGTGATGGGCCGGATGCATATGCCGCTGTATCTCTCCATCCCCCGGTTGCGGCCCCCTCCCAGCGTGCCGCAGATGACCCCGTCCAATGGGTCGGGAAGCCCGGTCCTCAGCCCGGCGTCCAATGGGTTGATCACCTATTCAGAGGCGCTCCGGGACCGTCTGATCATGCATTTTCAAATCCGGGAACTGCATCACAAACCGAAACTGATCGGGGTCACCAGTTTCGGTCGCGGTGCCGGGGTGACTTCCGTGGCCACGAGCCTCGCGGCCGCGCTTTCCGAAACCGGCGAGGGCAATGTCCTCTATGTGGATGTCAGCCCCAACACGGGACCTTCCGCCCATCCGTTCCGCCAGGGCCGGCCCGTGGTCGCCATCCAGGAGGCATTGACCGAGTCCACCCGGGACCTTGCCCAGATCCAGGAGAACCTTTACGCCGTATCACTCTCCGACCCGAATTCGAATCGCGTGGGCGTCCTGCCTCGCACCCTCGCGGCGTTGGTCCCCCAGATCAAGGAGAGTTCCTACGATTACATCATCTTCGACCTTCCGCCCGTCACGCAGACCAGCATCACCGCGCGGGTGGCCGGTCTGCTCGATGTCAATGTCGTGGTCATTGAATCGGAGAAGACACATTGCGGCAAGGCGGAGCAGGCGGCGGCCCTTTTGGCGGAAAGCAACAGCCAGATGGTGGCGGTCCTGAACAAGCACCGCCGCTATCTCCCGGGAAAGCTCGACGCCGACCTTTAGTCGCGGTCCCGACGCCATGGTCAAGTCGGATGGGTCCAGGTCAGCTCGGTTTAAGTAAGGTTTGGTGAGGTTAGATTAGATCAGGTCAGGTCAGGTTAGCTTTGGTTAGGTTAGGTTAAGTCAGGTCCGATCAGGTCAGGTCCGGTGAAGAACAGGGATTTTTCCGCCATCAATCGCAAGCAGTGCGAATTGACGGGGCGTAGCGCGCCCGGAAGCGGCCCCAGTTTGCACCGGGTGATCTTACAACCAAGGGATTAAGGGTGCGTAATCAAGTATACTACACCCTCAAGCCGTTCCTTCCTTGGTCGTTCCGCATGGCCGTCCGTCGATGGCATGCCCGGCGCCTCCGTCGGGGCTCTGCCGCCGGTTGGCCGATCCAACCGTCCACCGGTCAGCGGCCGGCTGACTGGCCGGGTTGGCCCGGTGCGCACCGCTTCGCCTGCGTGTTGACCCATGATGTGGAGGGGAGTGAAGGCCTCGCCCGGGTTCGTCGCCTGGCGGAGTTGGAAATGTCCTTGGGATTCCGCTCGTCATTCAATTTCATTCCCGAGGGGGAATACTCCCTTCCGGAAGATCTGCTGGGTTGGCTCGTGGAAAATGGCTTCGAGGTGGGAGTTCACGACCTTCATCATGATGGTAGCCTCTATCGGGGCCGGAGCGGGTTCCGGCGGCGGGCGGCCAAGATCAACCGATACCTGCGGGACTGGAAGGCGGTGGGTTTCAGGTCCGGGTTCATGCTCAATAATCTGGAATGGTTGCATGATCTCGATATCCAATATGACGCCTCCACCTTCGACACCGATCCCTTCGAGCCGCAACCCGGGGGCGCGGGAACCATCTTCCCCTTCTGGGTGGCTGGCGTCGCCACGGGGAGTCCCGGCCAGCCCGGCCCGGTCCGGCCTGGCTATGTCGAACTCCCCTACACGCTGCCCCAGGATTCAACGCTCTTCCTGCTCCTTCGCGAACCTTCGCCCGAGCTCTGGCTCCGCAAGCTCGATTGGGTCGTGGGACAGGGCGGGATGGCTTTGGTCAATGTGCATCCCGACTATCTTAGGTTCGCCGATGAACCGCCCAGTCAACGCACCTACCCCGTGGAACATTATGTCCGGCTGCTCCAGGCGGTCCGGGATCGGGGGACCGAAGCCTGGCATGCACGACCCCGGGATGTGGCCGCCTGGTACTCGCGGGTGGCCCGGGGACCGCGGCCGGCGGACGCTTCCGGAACGGTCCCGACGGAACCCGGACCCGTTGTTTCCCCGCCTACTGACACCCTCCGGCATCGGCGCGTGGCCGTCCTGCTCTATTCCTGTTATCCTTCCGACTCCCGTCCCCGCCGTGCCGCGGAGGCCCTGGTCGCCGCCGGGGCGGAGGTCGATCTGATCGGTCTTCAGGAGAACCCCCGCACGGCGTCCCGCGAAATCATCGCCGGGGTCAGGGTCACCCGGGTGCCCCTGCGGCAAAGACGGGGTGGGCGACTGGTATATGCCTTCCAGTACGCCCTGTTTTTTGCCTGGTCCGGATTGTTGCTGACCGGTCGCACGCTGACCCGACGCTACGATGTCGTCCATGTCCACAACATGCCTGATTTCCTGGTCTGGGCCGCCTGGGTGCCCAAGTTGCGGGGAGCCCGGGTCATCCTCGACCTTCACGATCCGATGCCCGAGTTGTTCATGAGCCTGTATCGGCGGGACCGCGACAATTACCTGATCCGTGTGCTCTGTGAGGTTGAGCGCCTTAGCATCGCGTTCGCCCACCTGGTCCTGACGCCCAATGAATCCTTCCGGCAAAGGTTTGTGTCCCGGAGTGGGGCCTTCGGAAAGGTCCATGTGGTCATGAACAGCCCGGAAGAGGAGATCTTCAACCGGTCCGCCGTCCCCCCGGGTGCACCCGGGGAAGACGACCCATCCTTCCGCCTCATGTATCACGGTCTGATCGCCGAGCGACACGGGTTGGACCTCCTGGTCGAGGCTTTGGCGATCGCCCGGCAATCCGTCCCCCAGCTGACCCTGGACATCTTTGGCGCGCCGACCCCCTATTTGGATGAGGTTTTGGAACTGGCCTCCCGACGGGGTGTCTCCGGGTGCATCACCTGCCATGGCATGGTCACGGAGTCCGTGATCGCCGCCAATATCGACCGATGCGACTTGGGGATCGTCCCCAACCGATGGTCGCCCTTCATCGCGATCAACCTTCCCACCCGGATCTTTGAGTACCTTGTCATGGGCCGGCTCGTGGTGGTGCCGGCGACCATCGGGATCCAGGATTACTTTGCTCCGGAGGATCTCCTGTTTTTCATGCCGGATGATCCGGCCGATCTCGCCCGGCAGATCATCTGGGCGCACGCACATCCGGAACGCGCCCGGGAAGTGACCCGGCGGGGACAGGCGGTGTACCAGCGTCATCGTTGGCATAAGGAACGGCAACGGTTGCTGGAGTTGGTGGCGAATCTCCTATCGCCGCCCTTGGCCACGACGATTTCGAGCTGAATCCAGACTGTCCTGGCATCATTCCGTCATCCGCCCATGATCCGCCTCCGCCACAAGCTCCTCATCGAGTTCTTCCGCCTGTTCGATCTCGGGCTGTTTGCGGCGACCCTGTTCTGCGTCGTCGCCTTCATCTTCGAGCAGGGCGATCTAGCCCGGATCACCAACGTGTTTCGCCTGGCGTATCATCCGATCGATGGCTTGGGCATCGTCGTCCTGATTGCCGGTTGGGCCCTGATCCTCGGAACCTTTGTCCGCTATGATGCCAACCGTTTCGTGGATCTCACGCCGCAGATTATCGGTGTGCTCAAGGCGACCACCGGTGCCGCGTTGCTGGTGGCGATCATCGGGCAGACCTTCGACATCGGACGTTTCGATCGCACGGTGGTCCTGTTCTTCTGGGTCATCACCAGCCTGTTGGGCATCATGAGCCGGTTGGTCATCCACGGACTGCTGAGGACCCTGCGGCGGTCGGGCCGGAATTTCCGCCATCTGTTGATCATCGGCGATGCGCAGCAGGCCGGGGAACTGGCCGAACGCATCGATCGCAAGCCCGAACTGGGATACAAGACCGAGGGCCTGTTGCTGACCCACCCCATTTCCGAGAACGGGAACTCCCAGTCCTCCCGGTGGGCGGTTTTGGGAACCTCCTCCGATCTCAAGGCGATCCTCAAACAGGGCGTCGTCGATGAGGTCATCATCACCGCCTCCACACCTTCGGACCTTGCCGCGGCCTTTGACGCGGTGCGACTGGGCCAGCAATTGGGGGTCGTCATCCGATTGCTGCCGGAAGAATCCGATGTGAGCCTGCTGGGCAAGGCCCAACTGGAGGTGTTTGAGGGGCAGTATGTGGTCACCTTTTTCCGCGAGGTGCTGATCTGGCATCTCCTGGCCAAGCGACTTCTGGACATCCTTGTCTCGTCGGTGCTCCTGGTGGTGCTGATCCCGCTGTTTGTGATCGTCATCGCGCTCATCAAGTTCACCAGCCCGGGACCGATCATCTTCTCCCAGGAACGCATCGGGATGAACCGGCGGCGGTTCCGGATGTATAAGTTCCGGTCCATGTATCAGGACGCCGAGCGGAGGAAGCAGGAGTTGGCGCATCTGAATGAGCAGAACGGTCCGATTTTCAAAATCCGCAACGATCCCCGGATCACCCCGCTTGGAAAGTTCCTTCGCGGCTCCAGCATTGATGAACTGCCCCAACTCTGGAACGTCCTGAAGGGTGAGATGAGCCTGGTGGGGCCGCGACCGCCGATCCCGAGCGAAGTGGACAAATATGAATGGCTCGATCGCCGCCGGCTGAGCATCCGGCCCGGCATCACCTGTCTGTGGCAGATCGGCGGCCGCAGCAACCTAAGTTTTGACCGGTGGATGGAGCTGGACCGGGAATACATTGAGAACTGGTCCTTCTGGCTCGATCTGCGGATCCTGTTCATGACGATCCCCGCCGTCCTTTTCCGGCGCGGCGCAGCCTGACGGAAGCATTGGGACGGATGGTTGGACCCCGACGTGGACCGTGGGGAAACCGGGTGATTGAGGGCCACCATGCAAGCCGATTTTGCCACCGCTTCCGCCGGCCTTGGATTCATGAGCGCGTTGATGGTCCTGGCGGGGCTCGGGGGCCTGCACTACTCGCCCATTGTCATGAAGGAGATCGCCCGGCAATCGCTGCGCCGTCGCTGTCGGCGGGAACGGGTCCTGGCATTGACCTATGACGATGGCCCCAGCTCGCGTCTGACCCCCGAAGTTCTCGATCTCCTGGATGAACACGGTGTCCGCGCCACGTTTTTTCTCATCGGCCGATCGGTCGTCGGACAGGAACCGCTGGTCCGACGGATCGCCGCGGCAGGCCATGAGTTGGGATGCCATAGCATGGAGCATCTCCATGCCTGGAGGGCGGCCCCATGGAGGGTTGTTGCCGACATTGTCTCAGGTTACCAACGGCTTGCTCCATGGGTGCCGGAAGACGGGCTTTTCCGCCCCCCTTATGGGAAAATCATTCTGAGTTCCTGGCTCCATCTCCTCGCCCGGAATGCGCCGGTGGCATGGTGGACCCACGATTCCGGCGACACGCACCGGAGACTCCCGCCCGATGACCTCCTGGCGGACCGGGTGGGCCGTGATGGCGGCGGAGTGGTCCTGCTCCACGATTCGGACCGGCCTGATCCGGCCCATCGGAAGTTCGTCCTGAACGCAACCAGGAGTCTGTTGCGAAGGGCCCGGGTGGAAGGATTCCGGGTTGAGTTGGTGGGTTCGCTCCTCCGAAACGACCGCAAAGCCTGCTAAAATGCCTTCCCAAAAAATACTGGCCATCTCGTCCGGAGGCGGACATTGGGTCCAACTCCTGCGTCTCCGCCCCGCCTTCGAGGGTCATCAGGTCATTTACGCCACTGTCTCCCCCGGTTACCGGGCCGAAATCGGGGACGCCCCTTTGCACGTTGTCCCCGACGCCACCCGATGGGACAAGTTGGGGGCTCTGCGCACGTGCCTGAGGGTTCTTGTACTACTCGCCCGCGTCCGGCCCGATGTCGTCATTTCGTCCGGTGCACTGCCAGGTTTTCTCGCCGTCCGATTCGGACGCCTGTTTGGTGCCCGGACGATCTGGATCGATAGCATTGCCAACGTCGAGGCACTTTCGCTCTCGGGCCAGCGGGTCGGGGCCCACGCCGACCTTTGGCTTACACAGTGGGAACATCTGGCACGACCCCAGGGTCCGGACTATCGAGGCGCTGTCTTATGATCTTTGTAACCGTGGGCGATCAAATGCCCTTTGACCGTCTCATTCGGATTGTCGACCGATGGGCGGTGGAACGTGGCCGACCGGACGTGTTCGCGCAGGTCGGGGCGGGCGGATGGGAGCCTCCCCATCTCCGCTGGACCCAACGTCTGGAACCCGCCGAATTCAAACAAGTGCACCAGAGCATGGTCGAGAAACTGACCAAAGAGGATCGCGTTGAGTTGCTGGGTGGCCTCGGGGAAGTAGGCGTCGAAGTACTGGGCGAAGCGGGCACGCTCAGTCGCTTCAATTGTGTAGCGGCGGAACTCGATCACGGGGAAATTGTTCGCCGCCTTGGGCCGGGTAAACGTCATCACCCAGTTCAACTCCCAAGACTGGCCAGCGTCCGTTGAGAACGACTGCTCCCACCGGGGAGACTCACCTTTGGTCCAGCGAAAACGGCATAAGACTTTGCGGCCGTCGACTTCCTCACCCCCGAAGAAGTCACCCGT